>DJYW01000163.1:0-4127 GCA_002450255.1 Gammaproteobacteria bacterium UBA6968 | reverse complement strand
ATCTAACATTTCTAAATCTTCGAAGACGTAATCTTTATTTCCCATTGAATGCTCCCTGTTATCGAATTAATAAAAAATAATTTTTCCGTTACCCCGATAAAATTATTGAGCCACCTCGAACGTGATTTGTGGATGCTCTCCTGGCGCAATTAAAGCGTTTTCGACGACAAAGGGTAGTGTCAGTGTCTTGTGTCTTTTTCCCGGTTTTATTTGCACTTTGACTTCGCCGTGGGCAGGTACGGTTATGCGATCGGCACTGGACATGAAGGTGTAGTCGCCGATGTAGCGTAAATGAAAGTCTGCATCGGAGGCGTTGGTGAATATGACCTCTGCCAGCGCTGTTTGCGGACGATAGCGCAGTGGCGAGGCGTTCAAGCTTACCTCTAATAGTGGTTGTAGGTGCTGTTCTCGACCAATTAACAGGTTGCGAAACCACACCACTGTGCGTCGTGCGAACAACGCATCTTTTATCGCCGCGGCTGTTTTGTCCTTGGCGAACACCAACGTGACCGGGCGGTGACCACCTTCATGTGGTTTGTAATCCCAATCAATGAGGTCATGTACGTCGGACACCCCGATCAGTGCCAAGTCATAATCGAGCGCTATTTGAAAGGCTTCTTCGGAGTAAGTGTTGCCATTGGCAATTTCTATGCCGTGCAGCAGACCATTGCGGGCATTCGCAGCATGGAAGTCGTTCATACGGGCGATACCGTCCGGCGATTGGCGTGTCCAGTAGGGGTGGTTCCAAAAGAGGAAGGCGTTTTGCGCGTGCGCGGCCTCAACCGCCTGCTGTGCGGGCCATTTGTTAGCGGCGCTGTAATATGCCGATACGTCGCCCTGGTCTGTTGGTGGGCTGTCCACTTTCATAAGGCCGTTGGCGTCTTCAATAAAAACCGCGTTGATGTGTCCTGCCGGCGCGTCCCGGGTGATCTCGCTGCCACGAATAACGATCAGTTCGGTCTCTTTCGCCGCATCTGCCGCAATATCATAGGCACGATTTCGGTCGGGGTGCAGAATGTCTGCGCGGTGCGGCTGCCACTCAAGATGCTCGGTGATGGCCAGCGCGTCCAACTGATCGCGCAGAGCTTCCTCTACACGGGTCTTTGGCCATACGTGACCATCGGAGAATACACTGTGAGTATGTAGATCCACGGTGAGCGTCTGATAAGCGCTGGTATCTGGAAACTCAATGGCTCGTGCTTTATCAGATACGGCATTGGCGCCGCCATGTGCGTGAATGGTGGTCGCAAACAACAGGCCGATCAGTAGCGTAATGCCCTTCGACCATGCTGAGATTTCGGTGTTGCTAGCCATATTAATATCTCTTTTCATCGGAGGGCGTTACATAAACATATGTTTATGACAATTTGACGCCGTATCTGTTCTTGCTCGCTCTCGAGTGCGCAGCACGAAAACGATTGAGGGCAAATACAATGCGAACGTGAACCAGTAGGAAGGCCAGAATCTAGAGGGTCAAATACTCAAGAAAGTCATGCTTAAAGGCGTAGATGAAGGCGTTGTTTGGCTACTCGTCCATGACGCTGCAGCGATACCAAAGAGACACCAGCTTTAGGCAGTTAAGACGATGATTGCTAATTGGACTGAAGTTGTGGGTTGCAATGTGAAACTAAGGGTTAAGGTGGATATTGCCTAAAGCAGGTCACCGAAACCCTTGCTGAGATGACCTAATAATCGCCGACCCGATTACCTTATAAAGCCTTGGACAAAAGGTCTGTTATCCGTCGTAAAAGGTTCCACCGCCTTCATTAACGCTGGGCTGGCATTACCAGCCACGACGAACGATGTGATGGTTATAGAAGCAAGAAATTCTTCCGCAAATGGGCTAACTCCAAAGGCTGTCATATGAAAAACTGCTGCTTCGCTATCTGGGTAAACTTCAATTAACGTTAACTTGGTATCGTCACTGTTAACGAAATACTGATAACGAATGGTGTTTGGCTCTGACGCTTTTACAGCGGGTACCATTTCTTTAAGCAGCGACCGAAAGGAATCAGCTTTACCGTCAGCTATATCTGCATTAATAGCAAAGATGATTTGATTTTCTGAAGCTTCATGATGACCTGCGACTGCTACTTGGGACGCGAAAAGTGCCATTACGGCTAGTAGAAATACTCTCATAAAACGCTCCTTGCTCTTTTTTAGTTGTGCGGTATCGCGTTGCGGAAAGTAGCACACCTTTATGTGTCAGTTGTAGGTTCTTTGCTAGGCTCTTTACCTGCCTCCATATCTGCTCTATAGCTATTTTCGTGCCTGTCGCCGGCTTTGATAGCCCAATAGATCAAAACGAAAAAGCCTATGATGGTTAGCACAATCAGAAGCCACCAAGCGCTTTTGTCAATGTCGTGTAGCCGCCTGAACGAAAGTGCAAGGCCTGGTATCAGCGTGATCAGTGCGAAAAGGTTACTGAATGAAAATAGATCCTCGGCAGATATGTCTAGGGCTATCGAATCAATGAGGCCAAGCAATATTGTAAATATCGGACTCCAAAGCATGTACCACCAGTAAGCACTGGGGCCGGACCTACCGCTAAAATTCAGGTAATTTTTGAAAAAAAATTAGCAGACTCTCTACGAACCCGACCTGTCGCTGAGTAGGCACATTAGGTTTAGCCATCCTTACTCCCCGTATTACGTAACAACAATTTATTAGCGTCATTTATAAAAACCCGTCTAACGTTAGCGCGAACTGTTAACGCTAATAGAACTTTCTTCGAGAAATTTTTTTTAGAATAGTACGCGCTGTTGCGTTGAGAAAAATAGCATAGATTTCCCCGACGCAGGGCCAAGGCTCAAAACGCCCAGACGGCGCTCTACGTGCGTTGTATGAGGTGTTTGGGTATCGTTTAGCCATGCNNAATATAGAAGAGATGGTCTTCAACGAGCCTAACAAAGGCGATACCACTGGCTTGGTCTTCATCATCAGGATGAGGAAAGGTACGAGGGGTCGCGTACTTCTCAAGAACTTTCAGAATGCGCTCTGATTCAACAAACGGATCACCATCAATGAGAAGGTAAGGAACTTTTCCTGACGGTGATGTGAATAGGGTACGCAGAATTTGAGGTTGTACGAGCGAGTAATCTAGCTCGAGGTAACGCATGGCGAGTTCAACCTTCATAACCCAAGGGCTTGGCGACCTTAGACCTGCGCAGCTGGGCAACCCGTAGAGTTTTAGCATTGGTTTTGTGCATTTTGTGATTACACATAATGTCTAAAAAAATCTGCTTGTTTGCAAGAGCTACAGCAACCTTGAAAAGCCTCCCAAAACTGTCTAAGTTTGGCCAAGCTTCGAAGAAGTCGTCTGAGGACTTAAAATACCGGCCGCTACCTACCTTCTCTTTACCCTTAACATGGCTTTATGAACCGCTAAGTGTGTTGTATGAGGCGTTTGGGTATCGTTTAGCCATGCCCCAGCTACAACACATCCTAATTGCAGTCTTAGCACTCTACTGTTGCTTTATGGTCTTCAAAGTCAGTGCAAACGCAGGGTTCTTTCTGCTGCCTTTGCTGTTTGTACTGCCGCCTTTGGTGTTTAAGGGCAGAAAGAAAGAGTCTGGGGAAGGAGAATGAAAGGACACACTGCGTTAGTCCTTGCTGCTCAAGATGAAGGAGAAGGAGCCTGCTTATGAAAAAGATGGACTTGAACACCTTAGTGCAGGGACTAGCGATGTTTGGGGTAATGGGTTCTCTAATCTTCGTCGGGTTGCAAATGAAGCAATCGCAAGAAATAGCTTTAGCAGCGCAGAATACGACCCGCGTCGGATTTTATCTTGCAGCAATAGATTCCCTAGCAGAACAGCGAATGAGCTACCAAACAATGCTGAGGCAAAATCGTGGTCTTGAGCCCGCTACAGAAGACTACCGTTGGTTTAAGGAAAATCAGGCTCACGCACTATGGTTTATAGCGGAAAACGATTATCTCCAACATTCTCTTGGACTAATGGATCAAGATGTATGGAAAGCCAAGCTAGCTATCCTTAGGCTGAACTACAATAGATGCGCTACGCGGGAAATCTACGAGTTAAGACGCCCATTTTTTGACCAGCGCTTTGTGGACTTGATTGAATCCATCCCAGACGAGTGTGCGAAGACAAACGACGAAACTTTAG
>DJYW01000161.1:8180-20614 GCA_002450255.1 Gammaproteobacteria bacterium UBA6968 | reverse complement strand
CTTAAACCACTAAGCTTAATATTTTTAGTGATAGTGCAGAGTTCCTGGTCTTCCAAAGCAGAAAAGCCGGTCGGCCAAGTCACCGAAGCGAACGCTCAAGCGAACACCAGAACAAGCGTGCGGGAAAACACCAGAGACGGCGCCAACGAGAGCTACAAGGCGAACTATCCATCATATGGGCGCAGCAGCGGTCTGGATCGTCGCGTTAATCGCAACACCGAGCCACGGCGAAAACAGGTGCTCTATACACTACCCTTTGTCGCAAAGGCTGATCCATTAGCTGCGAAAGCAATGACTCAGAGCGATACCGCCCGCAAAATCATTTGGTTCGACACTTACGAAAAAACGCGCTCGCGCCCTGTGCAACATACAAGACTAGTAAGGCTGAGTGATCAATATTTGGAAAAACCCCTAGGAAATAGGCCAGAACTAATGGAGCCACACAAATGAATAACCAGATCGAAACTCATAGCAACCAGCTACAGCGTGTTTGCTTCATAGTGAGGGCTCTGTGTTGGATCGTTGGGGGGATGATTCTTATCTCTCTTGCCTCTCACTACTTCTTTAACACCTTGCCGCCGTCGAGCGGCATCGACGTCATGATAGACGCCAGCGGTGATGCTAACTTCCTGTATCTGCCGGAATCCCAGACGGGTCAGTTAGGCGACTCAGTGCAAATGATCCCGATCGCAGAATCCGACACTTGGATTGCATATTTGCAATTCGGCATTCTCGGTGACCTCATGCTAATCGGTTTGCTGTGCATGCTTTTCCAACTAGAACGCTTGTTCCAGCAATACCAAAAGCAGGTTTATTTCGGCGCCGGGAATCATCGTCGCCTCAAATGGGTTGCTTCGATTCTGTTCGTATTAGTTCTCCTAGAACCGTTGCAGCTCTACTTAGTTGCAAACTGGCTGCCCAAGTTTACCAATACACCCGTATTGACGGAGCTTCCAAACCTATCTGCAATGCCAGAGTCCCCGGCGAGTGAAATGTTTGTTGGACATGCAGCCGTCATGGCCATTCAGATCAATCTGCCATTGTTATGCATCAGCGTTGCGTTGTACTTCATGGCGCTTGTGCTGGAAAAAGCGAGGCTACTAAAAATCGACAGTGACATGACTATTTAAGTTGTAACGCAAAAGGTTATCGCATGACTGAATCTACTGACAAAACTACAAAAATCGAGGTCAACCTAGACCTCGTTATGGCAAGGGAAAAAACGCGCCTGAACGAACTAGCAGAGCTGGTGGGTATCTCGGCACAAAACCTCTCTATTCTGAAAAACGGCAAAGCTCGAGCCATTCGTTTCTCGACTTTAGAAGCCCTATGCAAAGCGCTGAATTGTCAGCCTGGCGACTTACTGGTCTACAACCAAACTGACTAACGCCAACAAGAAAGGCTTAACAAGACGCCATTGACAACGACACAACAGCGCAAAAAATTAGACGAACATACCGCAAACAAGCAGACCAAAAATGGCTGAAACATAAAGATCAAAAAACGGAAAAATTAGAAAGCAGATATAAAACACACGCTAAATCTAACGACTATTATTTTCGGTTGAAGAGTGCCTAGCAGTTAAAGAGTGCCTTGCGGTTAAAGAACGCCTGGCATAAAACCAGCGCAACCCAGGAGCGGTCACTGCGGTGAGCACCGTTCTGGCTGCACAGTAGGGCGGACAGGGAAGAGGGCCCAATCCGCGCTGGACTGATCTGATCAGCTTACAGCTAACCAATTTAGTCGGTCTCTTGCCGAAGCCATGTAGTTCTCTGCTTTACCGCGCGGGCTGAATATCCGCCAACATCTGGCGCAAGGTTGTGACAAAGGCCTCGGGCTGATCGAGAAAGACATGATGCTGAGCATCAGCGATGCCGACAGCTGGAAATTCGAACGGCACGAGCGACTGCATGTATGCCAAAGTGGTGGCACTGAATGATTCGCTGATTTCTCCATATATTACCCCTAGCGGGATCGCCAACTCACGATAGTCATCGGCCTGCCGATCGGTCTCAGTGAGCGTGGTCAATAGATCCTCGTCGAACTTCCAGCTCCAACCGCCCCCCTCAACCGGCATGACCGAATGCCGGCCAATATATTCGACGATGTATTCATTTTCGCAAGGCTGTGCTGGGAAGAGTCGAAATCGCTGCACAGCGGATGCTTTATCGGGATAAACCTTTGCTCGGCCTCCACCCATTTCGCCGCGGTCTGGCGCTGGCTCATCGGGATGGCGAATACCGGAATCGACAAGCACCAAACCAGCGAAAATTTCTGGGTAAAGATTGGCTGCTTTAACTGCCATGTAGCCGCCAAAACTGTGCGCTACAACCATAGCGTTGGGACCAAAACCGGCGTGTTCGATGACGGCTTTGATTTCTTTCGCATAAGTAGCACTGGCGTAATTGTAGCGGTAATCGGAGTCCCCCATGCCAGTGAGATCCATTGCGGCAACGGCGTAATCATTGAGAAATTGGGGCGCGATAAAATCCCACCATCGACTGTGGGCGTTCATACCATGAATAAAGACAAGGCCAGGTTTGCCTTCAGCCGGGTAGTATCGGTACGCCACATCACACTCTTCGACTTCGACATGGCGTGCTTCCGCTTCTACATCAACCGCCTGCCAAAACCAATCAGGTATTGTATTTTGGTTCCCTTTATCCCAACGAGCCATATACCCTCCTCGCCGCCCTTCGCTTTAAGCTCTCGTTTACTCCAACATGCACCCACATGTTTCTGGTGAGCCGCTTACAGTTTTCCACTGTCAGACGCGGCCGAAGATGCGGCGTTCCCGCTGCAAACAGGGTTTCGACCCGGTCTTGAAATTGAACCGCGCCCACCAACCTGTAAACGCGCTGCGGCACAAAACCCCGCTCAAATGCTAGCCATTTAATTGGCCAAAACGCTGCAGATGGAAATCGGTATCACCAAACAGCGTGTTGATGATCGTCAATCGCTTAAAGTAGTGGCCTACATTCAGCTCTTCTGTCATGCCCATACCGCCGTGCAATTGCACCGCACTCTGACCCACAAACTTACCGGATTTACCAACTTGCACTTTGAATGCGCTAACCGCTTTCTGTGCTGCTTCGTTGTAGCCTTCATCCATACGCATAGCCGCCATAAACATCATCGATTTTGATTGCTCGTGTTCCATAAACATATCGACCATACGATGCTGCAATACCTGAAACTTTCCAATCGCTTGACCAAACTGTTCGCGGGTTTTGCAGTATTCAACGGTATCTTTATAGAGTCGTTCCATGCAGCCTACGGCTTCAGCGCTAACAGCCAACGTGCCATCGTCAACCGCATGTTGCAGCGCCGCGAAGCCTTGGCCGGCTTCGCCCAGTAGCGCTTCTGCACCTACGCGCACATTTTCTAACGTCACTTCGGAAGCTCGGAATGCATCTACAGTCGGGTAGTCGCGACGGCTCACGCCTGCAGTATCCGCCGATAAGACGAAAAGAGAAATCCCGTCGGTATCGCGTTGTTCACCGCCAGTGCGCGCACTGACGACTAACACATCCGCACTGGGTCCGTTTAAAACAACCGCCTTGTATCCGTTTATTACGTAGCCATCGCCATCCGGCATCGCCGTCGTTGTCACATCGGCCAGATTAAATCGTGCTTGTGGCTCGGCGAACGCTAAAGCCGCTTGCTTGGAACCATCGATGATCGATGGGAGGTACTGTTCTTTCTGCGCTGCGCTGCCGGCGTACTTAATCGCGCCGCCAGCCAGAATTACGGTCGCTAGGAATGGTTCGATGACTAAGCCCTGACCGAACTGTTCTTGCAGAATGATTGATTCCATCGCGCCGCCGCCATAGCCGCCATCGTCTTCGCTAAACAGCATGCCAAGCCAACCCAAATCAGCAAAATTTTGCCAGTGTTCCGCACTTTGGCCCGCATCGCTGTGAGCTATCTTCTGCCTCGCGTCGAAGCCGTAGTCATTTTGAATAAAGCGGCTAACGCTTTCGTTCAAGAGGGTTTGTTCTTGGTTGAAGGAAAAATCCATCGCTTACCTCATTTCTCTGATTCTTTACTGATATTAAATCGTAATGGCCGGCTAAGTTTCCGGCCACGTCGACTGTCAATGTTGGGTTGCACGCTCCCCAGCGGCGTCATCCTCCGGCGACAGCAGCTGCTGCGCCAGATCATCCAGTTCCAGAGCCACCCCACAGACCTGGTTATGTAACGCTACTTGCATCGCCGTGGCGATGTCTAGGCCATTAACCAGGTTATCTGCACCAATTTGCGGTTCATTACTGCCCGCCGGCGGCGAGTCCTGCGGGAGCGCATAATACCCGAAGCTGGCCGTTTGTAGATCACCAATTTGCTGCCGAACCTGTAGTCCCCGAACCCGCACCCATTCAGTCATCGTACGGGTAGTTGCCGTGATACCTAAGGAGAGCTGTTGCGCAAGGCGGTGCTCGGACATGGCAAGACCCTCCACTGCGATTGCGATCTCTGCCACTTCGCGCAGTAACGCTGCTGGCGGATAAGGCAGCTTTGCGCAATAAGCTTCAAGACCGTCCAACTGGTACTGCAAACCAGCCGCAGCGGCTTGTGGTTGCGGATACCAAAAAACCGCGTCCGGTTGGTCCGTCTGCCACTTCAATAAGTTGCCCCAGACGCGCAGTTGATCGGCCTCATTAACGGCTAATATCTGCGCCGGTTGAATCGCAACTTGATCAAATTCCAGCGCGGTCCAGTGCATATCCAGCCAGCCGCTGCGGGAAGCCTGCGGTCGCGAATTGGCTAGCCCTATGGGCGCCGCAATCAGGCGGCTAGAGCCAGCTTCTTTGCCAGCCTCGGTCAGTTGCGCCCGACACAACAACCAATCCGTATGCCAGGGCATGGCACAACGCGCAATCGACCCGTGTAATCGCCACCTGCCCGCAGCGTCCTGCTGCACGGTCAATTGTGTGTCTGCCGGATGCGCTAGCGTCCATTGCGCTGCAAGTTGGGCGATGTCACGCATCCAGTCAGCGTGATTCTTGGCCAGACCCAAGTCGATCAGCATTGGGCCAATCAGTGCGGTGCCCAGATTATCCAGCGGCGGTGCGCCCGCCCGCGCGCACATGGCGCGCCAAGTCAGTAACTGCGATGCAGACCAATCCAGACCACCCCAAGCAACGGGCCAATGAGGCACACCCCAGCCTTGCTCAGCCAAAGCGCGATACCAGGCTCTGGTCAGGTTTGAACTCGGTGCATAAGCCGCCTTTGCGCGGACTTCCAAGTCGGCGGCTGTCAGCCAATGGCGAGTAATAAACGCTTCGGCTTCTTGCTCAAATTGTGCGCGAGTTTGCGGATCTTCCATGCGATTAAAGTGCCTGTTTGCATCGCTATATGGTCTGGGCAACGAGCAACGAACACCCAGCAATGTTGCGATTTAGTCCTTAGATTTGCCGACCAATTTTTTGCCTATTTCATACGTAGCAAAATGTTACCGAGGCAGGCAACATATCGCCATCTTAAGGGGTATCAACTGGGGATCACTATGGACTACAGCACAATTCTTTACGATGTCGAAGACGGCATTTTGACCATTACCCTAAACCGACCAGATCGGTTGAACGCGTTTAATGATGTCATGTTGAAGGAACTGGTAGACGCCTGCGATCGGGCCGACGCAGACGACGCGGTAAAAGCCATCATCGTTACGGGCGCGGGGCGCGGCTTTTGTGCCGGCGCAGATTTATCCAAGGGTGGCGATACCTTCAACTCCGATGCGCGCGCTGATCGCGAATCCGGCATGCGACGCGATGGCGGAGGCGTTCTGACACTACGCTTATACGAACTAAAAAAACCGATTATCGCCGCTATTAACGGTCCGGCGGTGGGTGTGGGTGTAACCATGACCTTAGCCATGGACATCCGCATCGCCTCCAGTGCCGCCAAATTCGGCCTGGTCTTTGCGCGTCGCGGTATTGTGCCCGAAGCCTGCTCTAGCTACTTTCTGCCGCGAATCGTTGGCATCAGTCAGGCTCTCGAATGGTGCTATTCCGGACGTGTGTTCCCGGCACAAGAAGCGCTTGATGGCGGTTTGATAAAGGCGGTTTGGGAGCCCGAGGATCTGCTTGTGGAAGCACGCAAGATCGCAATGGAGATTCGCGATAATACCTCGCCAGTTTCTGTGACCTTAGTGCGTCATATGATGTGGAAGATGCTGAATGCCGACCATCCGATGGAAGCACATAAAATTGACTCCAGGGGCGTGTATCATCGTGGTCGCTCAGCCGATGCCCGCGAAGGCGTAGAGTCATTTTTAGAAAAACGCCCGGCAAATTTTCCGGGCGAAGTCAGCAACGATATGCCAGCGTTCTTTCCGTGGTGGGATGAACGCAAATTTTCTTAACGAGATAACAGGGTACGTCCAGCAAAACACCAAGTGGCGGCGCAACACCCGCTTAAAATGTCTCCGAGGACGCCAATCGAAAGCGGCTGCACGGATGGCTGTAACGAGGCGCGCGAGGCCGCTTGGTCAGCGCCTGAAAAACGATCGTTTACTACACAATTAAAATAAGGAGACCGCATGAGCCAGCCAGAAATTCCCCAAAAGGCGCCTTACGCCGTTGCTGTGACCGCCGGAAAGAAATATTTCTGGTGCAGCTGTGGACGGAGCGAGAAGCAGCCGTTCTGTGACGGCTCGCATCAGGGCACCGATTTCACGCCACAAACCTATACCGCTGAAGCCGACCGCACGATGTACTTTTGCGGCTGCAAGCACACCCAAAAGTCACCGCTTTGCGACGGCAGCCACAACGCGCTTAGCTAAGCGCAAACTAACGTCCAGCACAGCAGCACATTCGTCAGACTCTATAGCGTCAAATTGGAAACAGTATGGCTACTTCGCCGTTAAACAATTTATTTTCCGAGCTGTTTGACAGCCGTAAGAAACGCCATAAAACCCTGCTGCTACAGCTGTCCGACGCGGCACCAGAAACCCGGGCACGCGCCCTTGCGGATCTCAGTGAACATCCGGAAAACCTTTCAGACGAGATTATAACGGCTTTACGCAGTACCTTTGCGGCTAGCGAGGAATTGGCGAATCGTCTGCAAATCGTTGCGCTTATGGACGATCTGGCCTTTCTCGAAAGCGCCTTAGCCGATCCAGCTTTGACCGACGCGGCAGCTCGCCGCATTGCGCAGCTCACCCACCTTCGCGATCCCAACCCGGTGCAGAAACATCACAGTGTATTGGCGGCGCGGGTTGCGCTGTGCCGGGAAGAAGAGATTCTGATGCTTGCCGAATTCATCAGCGATGCCGATCAACTTGCCGATTTAGCCATCAAAGCCAAGGGCGAGATTCGTCAGCGTTTATTGAAGCACAGCGTATTGGTTACTGAAGCCGGCTTGGCGGCGCTTGAAAAGAAATCCCGCGGCCGCGACAAAAATTGCAACCGCCATGCTCGCGGCAGCTTGGAAGCGTTAAAACAAGCCCGCGCTGATTTTGCGTCGTCCTCCACGCTAGTGCAAAATGTCAATGCAACCATTACAAAAACTCTCGCTGAAACACCTGCGAATCTAACGAGTACTATCATTCAGCGGGAAAAGCTGATCGCTTTAAAAAACCGTCGTGACCAAGCGATTACGAATTTAGTCGCGGTTCAGGACCAACTAGTCAACCTCGGCATCACAACAGAACCGTTAGATCTTACCGCCGATCCACTCAGCGGGGTCGACCTCAGCGTACCCAAGCCAAGCGACGATCCGTTCATTGTATTAACTGAACGCTTCGCCGCTCTGGGCGAGGCAATGCGTGCAGGAGAACCCGTCGCATCAGTAAGCCAAGAGCGCGATGCACTAACTGATGCTTGGCTCGCCGCGGCTGACACGTTTCCACCAAGTGCCGCGCAACACGCCGTCTTTGAGGCGACCGCGAAAGACTACCGCCACTATCTTCAGGCGAATGAACGCTTTGCGACCATTAAATGGCCTGATCTAACCGCGATGACGGAGTCAGGCGATAAGCCAAAGCTAAGCAACGATATCCGATCACGCAGCGCCTGGGCTAAAGGAGCGCGAGCTGCGCTGCAGCGACTGAACTGGCCAAACCAATTTGCTGCTCCCGAAGTTGTGAGACAGACCGAAACTGCACTTTCGCGAACTGACAGCGAACTCGCAAAACTCGAGCAGCAGCTGCAGGACCTGGACCAAGAGATGGGTAGAGCGATCAAAGACATTCGCAGCAACATCGATCAGGGTCAACTTAAAGCCGCTCTAACACGCCTTAGTGAGGCGCGAAAGATGCAGCGCCAAGGCGTCCGACGCTTTGATAAACCATTGAATCAACTGAGTCAGGAGCTCGGCCAGCTGACTGATTGGCAGGACTTTGTTACTCAGCCAAAACGCGGCGAATTGTTAGCACAACTTGTAACGCTAGCAGACCAACCTCTAGCGGCGAAACCACAGGCAGATCGCGTCAAACAGCTACGCCAAGAATGGAATGCTTTAGGCAGGTTACGTCAGGACGAAGCTGCGCTACAGTCCCGTTTTGACGAGTTAGCGGAACAAGCGTTTGCACATTGCAAAATCGCTTTTCAAGAACAAGCTAAAGACCGCGAGCGCAACCTGCAGGGCCGTATCAACCTCTGCGAGCAACTTCAGGCTTTCTGCGACGACAGCGATTGGCAAAGTCTAGACCTGAAAGTTGCCGACACCATCATGCGCCAGGCACGCAAGGAGTGGCAAATCCTGCATCCCTGCGACCGTAAAGCTTTGCGCCCAGTTGCAGAACGATTCGAATACCTACAGGAGCAACTTAACTCACATATCAAAGGGATTCGGGAGGCAAGCATTAGTGCGAAACAAGCCCTGGTTGAGGCTGCAATAGCGCTCACTAAGCAAGACGACAGCTATGCGGCAACAAGCGAAGTGAAAACTCTGCAAGAGCAGTGGCAAGCAATTCAGCATACGCCCCACGGCGTGAATCAACGGCTGTGGAAAGAGTTTAGAGCCGCTTGTGACGCCGTTTTTGCGAAGCGCAAAACCGACGTGTCTGCTGAAAGAGCCGTAGTGGAGTCGGAACAGCTGGAAATTGACACCGCAATCAATCAGATGTTTGAGCAGTTCGAAACCCTCGCGATAAACGAACTGCAGACCAGCGTTGCTCAGCTGAGCGATCGCGCCGCACAACTACCTCGCGCCGGTGCACAGCATGCCCGTTTGCGAGATCTGTCCCAACAAATCGCCGCGCGCCAAAGTAAAGAACGAACCGAAAAACGCTTTAGCAAGATTGACCAGTGGTTGAATTGGGATGTTGAGGTCAGCCAGCAAGAAGAGGACGGTACCGGTGGGGCAGTTCCACACGCTGCATTTGCCGTAAGACAAAGTGAGCGCTCGGTGGATGAGGATCTCGAGCGGCTAACACTCGAAGCCGAAATTGCGGCGGACATCGCCAGCCCTGAAAGCAAACAGAGCGAGCGCATGAACCTACAAATCGAACTGATGAATACCGGTAGACGCCACAATCAACTCAAGGATACCGACACTTTAATAAAGCGTTGGTGCATGACTGGGCCGAAGACCCGAGCTCACAATCCGCTTCGAGAACGTTTTTTTACTGCCGTCAAGCTGACCCTGAGCGGGACTAAGTAAGCGAGACTAATTAAGACGTACTGAGCAGCACTAGTTGGAAACAGCCGGAGTTCGCTCAGCTGTACTCAAGCAAATTGCATCGAATTTTAGTTAAGACTTTGCCGGCGACGTTAGGATGATCTTCGCGCCCCCCAACAAGCTAGATTCGATATGCAGATCAACTTGATGGTCGCGCAACAGTGTCGCGGCGACAGCCAGACCAATACCCTGCCCAGCGACCTGGGTATCCAAACGCTCACCTCTATTAAGTACTTCTTCTCGTTGCGCAACTGGAATCCCGTCGCCATCATCCTCGATGATAAAGCTCCATTGATCCGGCGCAGCGGCTGTTAACCCTTGCAATCTGACTCGCACGCAACTGCGACCATATTTGCAGGCGTTATCTAAAAGGTTGCCGAGTATTTCCATCCAATCCGTCTGGCTGCCTGTCACGTCACACTGGGATGGACCAAGGTAGACAATGGTCATATCCGGATAAGCCACTTCCAACACTCGTCGAATTCGGTTGAACGAAGCAACCAAGTCGATGCGCTGCATTGAAATGCCGCCCATCTTGACGCCTCCGTAGCCAGACAATTGGTGCTTAATGACATCGTTGATTCGCTCTACCTGTTCGTCCACTATGTCGCGCGACGGACCTGTGGCATCCAATGCATTGCGAATCGCCGTTAACGGCGTTTTCAAACTGTGCGCGAAATTGTCCAAAGACTGCCGGTAACGCTCACGCAGGTTTTTTTCGTGAGCAATAAAGCCGTGTAAATTATTGGCAAGACCTTGCAGCTCCACCGGATAGTCGGTGCTCAACTGATCACGGTGTCCCGCTTCCATTTGAGTGATCTCGCGCTGCATACGAAAGAGCGGCCGCAAACCCCAACGCAAGGCGACCCACTGGCCCAGAATAAAAACCAGAATGGAGACACCAAGGCCAGCAGCCAACTGGACTCGATATGTGTTTACAGCTTCTATTAATGGCGCTTCGGCTGACACTGCACTGAAGACGAAACGCTTGGCGTTCAACCCCTCCCAAAAGACGGCATAGCTCAGATACAGGTGTGGCTCCGGCGTGCTCACTTTCTGCAGAACAAATCGACCAGGCTCAATCTCACTTGGCGGGAGTGACTTAACCACGTTGTCACTCATTAGCGCCGACGGGGAGACCCATAGCGAAGAATTCCCCTCGTCGCGAACCATCGCATACAGTCCTGAATCCGGCTGGCTGAACCTGGGTTCGGCTAAAGGTTGATCAAACACCAGACGGCCCTGACTTTCTCTGGCAGCACCCATCAACGTGTACACGACCAGCTTAAGTTGCTCTTCCGCACCGCTGTACAGGCTGGCTCGATAAGCTCGATCCAACACCCAGCCCGCTAGCGACAAAAAGATGATCAGAGTAAGCGACGTCACCACCACCAAGCGACGTTGGATGGAGCGTTTTTCAGCCCTCACTGCTTTGTTCAGCAATGTATCGGTAGCCCTGTCCGCGGATTGTTTTAATCACGTCATGCGGGCGAAGTTTGCGACGCAGGCGCCCAACAAAAACCTCGATTACGTTGCTGTCTCGGTCGTAATCCTGCTCGTAAAGATGCTCAACCAATTCCAGCTTAGAGACCACGCGACTGTGATGAAGCAGAAGATACTCGAGGACCCGATATTCAAACGATGTCAGATCGAGTTGCGCGTCGTCTAACCAAGCTATTTTTTTCGACGTATCAATTCGCACCGGACCGTTGCTCAGCACCGGCGTGGCGTGTCCGGCGGCACGTCGAATGAGTGCATTAAGACGCGCTAACAGTTCTTCCAGTTGAAACGGTTTGGTGAGGTAGTCATCGGCGCCTGACTCGAGGCCTTCTACTTTGTCCTGCCAACGACTGCGGGCGGTTAGCACCAGGATTGGAAATCTTCTTTCTTGGCGTCGCAATATCTGTATCAACTCAATGCCGCTAAGCTTGGGTAGACCCAGGTCGATGACTGCGGCATCGTATCCATACTCCTCGCCGTAGTAGCGCCCTTCTACGCCGTCTTCGGCTGCATCGACAACAAAGTCGTTGCTGCGCAGCGCTCCGGCAAGCTGTGAGCGCAACAATGGTTCGTCTTCGACCACAAGAATACGCATCTATCCGCCTCTTATTCGTCTCTGGCTAATTTGCAACGAAGGTTCGCTCGCGCGTTCAACATAACAGCCGAACTAGCGGCGTATGACGCGCCCCTGTCCATCAATGACCACGGTTACAACGCGGCCGCCGTCCAGCAGCAGGCGCACGCGATGCGTCGTTTGACCGCGCAGGCCCTGCATTGACCTGGAAGAACCGTACTCGCCTATCGACTCTGCGGATAGGACTTCGCCGCCCGTATCGCGCTGCGCTAAGCGTATGGCTTGACGTAAGGTCACGCCGTTCTGCTGGGCGAATCCTTTGGGATTAACGAGACCGCGCGCAGGTTCGGGCCTCACCTCGGCCGCTCGTACGGTCCCGAACACGCTGCAAATCAAAACCATTACCAACAAAACACGCCAGATGGGCATGGAGAGCGACGCTGTAGAAATGTGAGTTACGGTTTGCCACATAGTTAGTCCCTGCTACAAACTTGGGTTGCCTCGGTTCGACGCTGCGGGGTCTTTAACTGACCAACACTCAGTGCCGATTAGTGAACGCTCTAGGAAGCACCGTTCAACTAGAGGGGGTATATCTTACCTTTTCAACCTGTTCAGGCCAACGGCGCGACTCACTGGCCTTACGAGCCTAGGTATTCGTCACGCCGGTGTTTAGTCGGTGATGCGGACTGTGTTGCTAAATGACCGCCCCTTTTGTGGAAAAAGCAGTGTGGAAAAA
>DJYW01000161.1:0-7848 GCA_002450255.1 Gammaproteobacteria bacterium UBA6968 | reverse complement strand
GAAAAACAGTTAAAGTGAAAAACCGGCAGTCTGGGCAAGGTGGTTTACACCGTACCCAGACTGGATCATAGCTATCTCTATCAGGGGAGATGGGAGGAGGTTAGATAGATTTCACAATGACCACGGCCGGGGGGGGAACTGTTATGCAGGACGCACCTTGACTCGCACGCGAATCACGCTGCCGGGCCTATGTTTCATGCGCGTTTGGTACGTTCTACCACCGTATACATAGCTCACGTCGTAACCTGCCAAACGATCCTCTTCGACACGCTCGTACCGCACCTCGCACACCTCTTCTTCTGAGTAGGTCACTTGCGACGGTCGACGGTTACGATGGCCCACATCACGACCAATCGAGTAGCCCAATATCGATCCAACCACTGCACCGACTTTCTTGTTGGGCTCTTTCGCGCCAACTGAATTGCCAATCGCGCCGCCAATGATGGCGCCAACGATGCCTGGCGTAGCCGACCGATGGGAAGATGCCTCATGCGCAACTTCAACGATTCTGCATTCCTGGTGCGGCTCACGCCTGACAACGGTTTTATAAACCGGCGTGACTTCAACAACCTCCGCCTCGTCGTAGTAGCTTTTCGCATCTGCGAGGGGACTCATACACAGGGTGAACAGGGCGACCCCGCTCCCTGCAAGCAAACCGCGCAGGCCACTCCATCGCTTAATCCAAACATTTGGCATGCCGTTGATTAGTCTCTCGGTAAGCCCGGAGCCGAACCGGGCGTGCGCTGCGCTTAAAGCACTGTGCGCGTCATTCTTAGGAGCATGATTTACTGGATGCTTTAGGTACATGTCACTATCCGCTTTATCAAATACTGTGGGGACAGTTTAGGCCTCTGAATCTGAACGCTGTCTGAATATGCGGCTGATTTAAACCTTTTTTCTTTCGTCCGGTCTTTTGTCTGATTGCTATCGCCAGATTTCTTCTGACTGATTTCTTTGGGCTATTTTCTTTCGCTGAGCGTCGGCGCTGTACCTACCGAATTTGCACAATTTGATGGCCCGTATCTAACTTGGCTGTTAGCCCGGGTTCCAGGGGTTCATCTTCCCATTGCCATAGCGTAAGGCGCTCATAGTGCTGAATAAATCGCTGTAACGCAGCTGAGGACATACGTTGGCTCGCGGGCAAGCTCTGCTCTTGCTGTTGCCGCCAGGCGAAGACTTCTGCAAAACCCGGCGCGCGCAAGTGCAACCAAAATGCGAAGTGTGACCACAGCGGTTGATAGTGCTGTCGAATATTCCGATTTACCCAACCACGCCATTCGCCTGCCGAATCGTCATCGGCTTCTAGGGCATTGACCGGCTCGAGTAATGCCGTTTCGCTTTGCTCCCGCACCCCCAGGCACCAGCCTTCTACCACAAGCACTTCCACTGTGACCTCATGCTCGCCCGCTCGATCATCCAGACCTTTCGAAAACTCCGGCAATCTCAACGTCACTGGCGCACCGTTCGCCGCCGTCACTTGCGCAAACACACGCGCCATCCAGGCCGTATCGTGAGTGCCGGGCACACCGCGGGTCTGCGCGAGAGGATGCACGGTCTTGGCCAGGCCCTCGCGTTCCGCTCTAGTTAGGTAAAAGTCATCCAAAGAAACAGCTGCAGCACTTTTGCCCTGGCGTTCTAAACACATGACCAGTTCCCTAGCCAAAGTCGATTTGCCGGAACCCTGACTACCGTTGACACCAAGGATCGGCAGGCCACGATCAATCGCATAAGCTGCCACACGGTCGGCAAGCGCCCGCCACTGCTTGAAAGGTACTGCTTGCCACGTCGTTTCACGCTCGTGCAACGTTGGCAGCGCTAGGGTCGTTTGCAGTTTTACGGCGAGCGCTTTGTCGAGTTCTACTAAATCCATATTTCGATCTAACGTGGCGTTGATATTTAACGGCGGCTGACTCTGCAAGTGCCACTACACTGAGCGACCAGGCGTGTACTCAGCCGACGCCCAAACGCAGTTTCAGCGCGATTCACCGGCTCGGCACAGCATCCGCCTTAGCACTTATACCACTGCTCGCTCGAGTGCGTTTTCAGCTTGAGCATTCAGGGAAACGCAATATGGCGCAAATTCAGGAGCGATGCCAATGGCCGCCTTAGATCGCTTGCAGTGGTATTTATCGACCGTTACCTTAAGCTGCTAAATGCGCTCAACAGCAGAACGAAGCTGGCGCTTCCAAACGCTATTTCGAGTACCGATTTACTTGCTTAGGCGATTACAAAAGACTAAGACTCGTCATCCAATCTGTCCGGATAGAGCAGCGGTAGCGGAACACATGGCGAAATAAGGAACCCACAAGAACCAAAAGGCCCTAACAAGATATAGCGCCTAGCGAAAAGTGGCGTACGCCAAACCAAGAGCATAACCGTTAAGGATTGATACCCAATGAACCACTCCTCTTCTCGAACACACTCTCAGCGGAGCGCTTCTAGCCAAACTCCCGCCAAACAGCGACTTATGGCTTGTGTAGTGCTCGGTTTGTGTGCCGCATTGCTTGTCGCGTGCAATGGCAACAACAAATCAGGCGGCGAAACAGAAGCAGACTCGATGTCTACCGAGGTGCGCAAGAGTCCAAACGACGAGCGCGATTATCGCTACCTAACACTGCCCAATAAAATGCGGGTCCTGCTGGTCTCCGACGCCACTACCGACAAAGCGGCGGCTGCTTTGGCCGTGTATCGCGGCAGTTTTCACGAGCCTGAAGAAAGACCCGGGCTTGCCCACTTTCTGGAGCACATGCTTTTTATCGGCACGGAAAAATATCCCGAAGTTGATACTTTCCAGCAGTTCATTACCGGTAATGGCGGATCCTCGAATGCGTATACCGCACCGGATCACACCAATTACTTTTTTGATGTTCAACCAACCGCATTTCGGGAAGGCCTGGACCGCTTTGCGCAATTTTTCATCGCGCCTTTACTGTCGGCTGATTACGTGGAACGTGAAAAAAACGCGGTCCATTCCGAATATCAAATGCAGTATAAAGATGATGGCTGGCGCGGTTTTATGGTGTCCAAACGCGCACTAAACCCGGCTCATCCCGCGCAACGCTTCACTATCGGTTCATTGGAGACTCTGGCCGGTGATCTCAATGCCGAACTGCGAGCGTTTTTTGACGCCAGCTATTCAGCTGACCAGATGGGTCTGGTCGCACTCTCGAACGAATCGCTGGACGAAATGGAAGCCTGGATAGCGCCCTTGTTTAATCAGGTCGCTAATCGCGACATTGGGCCAAGCTACCCTGGCGTTAAACCGATAACAGAAAATGAAGTGCCGGCTATGCTGACTTCAAAACCGCTCAAAGATTCATACTCAGTCAGCTACAATTTTCCCATTCCGAATCCGCGGCCTTATTACCGCGAAAAGCCGCAGACCTACATCTCTAATCTCATTGGTCATGAGGGTGAAGGCAGCCTGCATCAATTGCTGACAAACAAAGGCTGGATTGAAAGTCTGGGCGCTGGCAGCCAGGATCTCGACCGCAACAACAGCGTTCTAGCGGTCTCTATTCAACTGACTGAAGCAGGCCGTACTCATGTCGCTGAAATTTCCGATCTATTGTTCCAGTACATCGATCTGTTGCGAGCCAGTAAACCAGAGTCCTGGCGTTATCAGGAGCAAGCCAACATCGCAGCGATGGCGTTTCAGTTCCAGGAAAAAGGATCACCACAGGGATTTGTCTATCAAGCTGCACCGCGCCTCGACGAATACCCCCCGGCTGACCTATTGATCTCGCCATACTTAATGGAACGCTTCGATGCAGTCCTTATCAAAGAATATTTAGACTATCTGACCCCGGAAAATGTGTTGGTAGAAGTGGTCGACCCGGCAGCCACCACCAACAAAACCGAGACCTACTTTGACGTCGACTTTGCACTCAACAAGGGGCCCATTCCGCGCAAACCCGTCGCGGACGCAGCGTTGCAGTTGCCTGTTGCTAATCCCTATTTGCCAGAGAACCTTGCGCTGGTTAGTGATGACAATGCCCCGATCAGCAGACTCAAAGAGACCGCGCCGATAGAAATGTGGCTAGACACTGATACGGAGTTTGGTGGACCTCGCGCCAACTTGTTGGTCCGAGTCGTCGTTCCCGGTGGGCTCCATAGCGCCAGCGACAGCGCCATGTCACGCCTGTACACGAGCATGGTTAACGACTCGCTGAGCGCGACTATCTATCCGGCGTATCTGGCAGGATTAAGCTATCAGTTAGGCTCTTCGGACACCGGCTTTACGATCGGCGTTTCCGGCTATGAAGACAAACAAATGCAGCTTGTCGAAACCGTATTAGATGCCTTGATCAGTGCACCGCTACCTGAGGATCGCTTTGCGAGCCTTAAAACCAGCCTGTTAAAAGCCTGGCAAAATCGGACCAAAGACAAGCCTTATACACAAACACTGACCGCGCTCAGCGATACGCTGTTGCAAGCCACGTGGCCGGCAGCCGATCTGATCAACGCCTTAACCGACGTCACGCTGAAAGATCTGGTCCAATGGCGGCAACAGCGTCTTGCTGAGGTCGGTGTCATTAGCGGCTTGCATGGCAATGTAACAATACAAGATGCACGAGCACTGGGTGCGTTGCTGCAGGAAAAACTGCAGCTTGTCGCGCTAAAGCCACAACGCTCTGAACTGAATTTAATCGACGAAAATATGCTGCTGGATCTGCAGGTGGATCATGACGATGCGGCGATGTTGATTTATGTGCAGGATTCCGGCGAAGACTATAAGAGCCGCGCGCTAAGTGCACTTGCGGGCCAGCTGCTGCGTTCGCCATATTTCTCCGACCTGCGCACAAACCAACAACTTGGCTATGTGGTCAGTGCCGGCTCACGGCGTTTGCTTAAGCGCAGCGGCATGCTGTTTTTGGTGCAATCACCCGTCGCCGGCGTGACCGACCTCGAACAAGCCACAAGCAATTTTTTGCAAACTTATCTGGCAGCCTGGCCGGAGCTGAGCGAAACCGAATTTGCACAACAAAAAGCGGGGCTGATTAATCGTCTCATGGAAAAAGATAAGAACCTCGGTGAGCGTAGCCAGCGCTACTGGGCCGACTTAACTGACGAAAATTATCAGTTCGACAGCCGCGCCCAAATCGCGGCTGAAGTGGATCAACTGAGCAAACAGGACATGGCCGAGTTCTTTAAAAGCTTGCAGGAGCGCATAAGCAAGCAGCGCTTGTTGATTTACAGCGAAGGCAAGTTTGGTCAAACCCCCACTATGGGCAAGCAGATTGCTCGCGGTTCACTTTAAGCTGGATAAGACCTCTTTAAGACCGTTACGCAATGTTGATCGAAGCCGAAGCGAACTAGCCACGGGGCAGTTCGCTTCGGTGTTTCCCACGCTCTCAAAGCCCAGCCCATTAGCCCTCATGATGCAGTACGGCAAAGCGCGGCCCTTCCACTGAATCCTTTTAGTTCCCCGACTGCCGCTTCGTTCACTGAGGCGTCGCGGCGAGTCGTCTACAGGCGAGTGCCTTCCGGTAAGTCCAGCCGAAACGGCGGCAGGCTGCCAAGCAGTACTCTCCCGTAACGCTGTGTAACGATACGTCGGTCGAGCATAGTGATGGTGCCACGGTCATTTTCGTGCCGAATCAAACGCCCGCACGCTTGCACAAGTTTCAAGGCCGCATCCGGCACAGTGATTTCGTAAAACGCGTTGCGCCCCTGAGCTTCTGCCCATTCGGCAATCGCTTGGTCAACCGGATCATCCGGCACCGCAAAGGGTATTTTGATGATGATCACGTGGCGGCAATAGTCTCCAGGCAGATCTAAGCCTTCGGCAAAACTGGCGAGGCCGACCAACTGGGAACGCTGTTTGCGATCCACACGGCCGCGATGCTCGGCAATCAAAGCCTGTTTGGAGCCTTCGCCCTGAACCAACAAATGCCCACGAACCTTATCCGGTAGCGTGCTGAGCACGCGATTGAGCTGGCGCCACGACGAAAATAAGATCAAGGTAGCGGGCTCGCGTTGCAAAAGCTCCGGCAGCAGCGCGCTGATTTCATCGCAGTGGCCGTCAAAATCGCGCGGGTCTGTTTGCATTGTCGGCACGTGAAACGTGGCAATTTCGGGATAGTTGAAGGGACTTGGAATAGTTAGGGTTTGCACTTGTTCTGGTAAGCCGACTCGTTCGATGAAACGGTCAAAACGACCTAATGCGGTCAGCGTCGCAGAAGTACAGATCGCGCCATAGCATCGCAGCCAAAGTACCTCTTCAAGTATGCTGCCAGGCTCTATTGGTGCACTGACCATCTCAGTATCAAATTGATTACGACGCAGCCAGCGCGCGTGACGCCGCGACAAATTTGCCGCCTCAGCATAATCGCGCAGTAACGCGAAGGTTGCCAAAGCACGCCCCTGTAGCTGCCCCACAGGTAATAGCCAATCTTCTGCAGCATAGCTGTTCTGCCAATCTAACTGACCCGCCACAGCCTCCTGCAAGCGATCATGTAATCGTTCCAACTGACTACAGAGACGATCCATAGACGGTAACGCTTGTTCCGCTAACTCGGCCAGGTCGCTAGGCACTTCACCCAACGGGAAGCGACAAATCTCGACGTTTTCGTCCTGCGCAACAAAGTCGTTTGCTGCCACGACTTCGGTGAGTCGTTGCAATGCCTCACCCAACACACCAGTCTCTGTCGCCACTTCCGTCGCCAAAGCGACCAACTCGGCCGGGCGGGCAAACCGCTGCGCTAAACTCCCGAGCGTATTATTGATCTGGTCAAACCACTGCACCGTGCCTTGCAAGCGAGCGCGCGCTGAAAAATGATTCTGAGTCTTTTCCGCCAAATGGTGCGCTTCATCCAGCACAAAAATACATTCCTCCGGCTCAGGCAAAACCGCTCCACCGCCAAGCGCGAGATCGGCGAGCACCAGATCGTGGTTGGCGACAATAACATCGGTGCCTTCCAGCGCCGACCTGGCGCGAAAAAAAGGACATTGTTTAAAGAACGAGCAGCGGTTGTTGGTGCAGCCACGATGATCCGTTGTTACCCCGCTCCAGGCTCCATCCGGTAAAGGCTCAGTCCACGAATCAGATTCGCCGTCCCACTCACCCTCGGCAAGACGGTTTAGCATTTCCTGATACAGCGGAATGAAGTCTTCGTTGGCCGGATCAATGATCGGTATCTCTTGCTGCCCCTGGTATTTCAAGTGATCGTCCAAACGCTTAAGGCAGATGTATCGACCGCGACCCTTGGCCAAAGCAACCGAAAAATCCAATCCCGCGCGTTGCTGTAGATCGGGTACGTCCTGCAAAATCACTTGTTCCTGCAGTGCGACCGTTGCGGTGCTGAGCACCACCGTTTTGTTGAGACTTTTTGCCATGGGAATCACAGCGAGACAATAGGCCGCGGTTTTACCGGTACCGGTGCCGGCTTCGACAACAGCCAGGCGTTGTTCATCCGCCGCTAGCGCACGAGCAATGTGCGCGATCATTTCCCTTTGCCCACGACGCGGTTTAAACTGCCGCGACGCGAGCCAGGTTCGATAGGCGGACTGTATCGATTCTTTTATTTGGTCGGTTAAAACGGCGGCAGTCATGGCAACACTGTGCGGGAAAGTCTGCATTAAACCAAGCCGCACGGGCTGAAATTTGTCTCGCTTTTAACCTCGTACTGGTACAGAAAAGAGCCAACTATCCGAACGGGTCGAAATGTTGGGTCAAACTGTAGGGATAGAGTTTCGGCCAGTAGCCAGGCAACTAGGCTGGAATTCCGGCAAATGCTCGCTCCGTCATGCCGATGGCATCGTTTTTGCGGATGCTTACAACACCCGCCGAACTTACATTTTGTCCAAAATCAGCGCGTAATCGTGCCATAGCCGTTACGGGGCGGT
>DJYW01000040.1 GCA_002450255.1 Gammaproteobacteria bacterium UBA6968 | reverse complement strand
AATCGCGGTTTAACCCTTAACGAGATCATTGCAGCCATTCAGCTGCCTGCGCATTTCAGGCAACACTACACCTCACAACAATTCTATGGGGTGGTCGAGCATCATGTTCGGCAGATTTACACTGGCTTGTTTGGCTGGTTCGACGAGGACGAGGCGAACCTATTTCCTGTGCCCGCACCAGAGCGCTCGAAACGCTTGATTGAAGGGTTTGGTGGCATAACTGCAGTGCGCGAAGCCGTCGATGCTGCACTCGATTCGGCTGATTATCGTTGGGCTATAGAGTTAGCCAGCTGGCTCGTACGATCTGATCTGAATGCTCAAGGCAGAGCCGATGCGGGTGCACCAGAGGATCGGCAACGACTCTCCAGCGCCTTGCGTGGTGTTGCGTACTCGACCACCTCGGCAAATCTTCGTAACTGGTGCCTAACGCGTGCTTTGGAGCTGGACGGCTCTAACAGTTTAGAACGTTTCCGTGGCCGTCGCTTTCACAAGCGTGAACTCGCGCGGCGTCCTGCGACCGAGTCGGTCAGGTTACTGAAAGTCTTGCTGCGACCCGAACTTGCAGGTGAGTTAGAGCAAACGCTTGCGATTTGCTTTACCGAGGGCGGCGTAACCGGCCTGACCATTCGCCACGGTGTCGCTGTGCCGGGAGACGGGCAGGCTGCGGCTTTAAGTTTAACCGTTAGCAGCGAGCACTGGTTCGATATTTTGGCCGGCAAACTCAAGCTCAGTCAGGCGCTTTCTGATGGGGCCATCCAGACCGCAGATCCTGACGGAACGAAAGCCTTTTTTGGCTGTTTTGATCTCGAAACGTTAAGCAGTTAAATCGACTATGACAGACCCATCAAAAACCTCGATACCGAGTCCATCGCCGCCATTTAAGGGCGAGGTCAAACGTTTATTTAAAGACGCCAAGCCAAGCCCTATGCGGTTGAACAAGCAGGCCGCCGGCGCGCCTAACATCTTGCTGGTGATGTTAGATGATGTGGGCTTTGGCACCTGTAGTACGTTTGGCGGGCCGATTGCCACTCCTGGCGTCGATAAAGTTGCGGCTGCCGGTTTGAAATACAACCAGTTTCATACCACGGCACTGTGTTCGCCGACTCGCGCATCTCTGCTTACAGGTCGCAATCACCATAGCGTTCATATGGGCGGTATTACGGAAATAGCCAACAGCTTCCCCGCGTACGACAGCGCCATGCCACCGGAAACCGCGACCATCGCTGAAATACTCAAACAAAACGGTTATGCCACCGGTTGTTTCGGTAAATGGCATCTGACGCCAGCATGGGAACAAAATCCGGCTGGGCCGTTTGACCGTTGGCCGACCGGCATGGGCTTTGAGCGATTCTACGGCATTATCGGCGCAGAAGCTTCACACTGGGAACCAGCGGTATACGACCAGACTACGCCGGTGGAACCGCATCTAGGTCGTGCTGATTACCACTTAACTGAAGACCTGGCAGAGAAAGCCATTGAGTGGATTGCCAAGCAGCAGGTGTCTGCACCGGACAAACCGTTTTTTTGTTACTTCGCACCAGCAGCTGTACATGCGCCACACCATGTGGCGCCAGAATGGAGCGACAAATTTAAAGGTCAGTTTGACGAAGGTTGGGATGCGCTGCGTGCCAGTATTTATCAGCGCCAATTGGCGATGGGCGTGATTCCATCGGGCACGGCGTTAACCGACCGCCCTGAACAAGTGCCCAGTTGGGAAGAATATCCGGATCGATACAAGCCAGTGGCATCTCGCTTGATGGAAGTTTTCGCTGGCTTCATGGCGCATACCGACGCCCAGGTCGAAAAGGTCATTGATTATCTGGTGGCTCGTGAGGTTTTCGACAATACCCTAGTGATTTACTTAACCGGCGATAACGGCGCGTCTGCGGAAGGCACTGTGCATGGCGCATGGAGTGCACCTTCATTTCAAAACGGTGTTCACGAGGACCCCGAGTGGTTGCTGGCACATATGGATGACTTTGGCACCGAACGCTGCGAGAACCACTTTAATGTGGGTTGGGCGTGGGCTCTGGATTCGCCTTTTCAGTGGATGAAACAGGTGGCCTCCCATTTTGGTGGCACCCGTAATGCGCTGGCGATTTCCTGGCCAAAAGGGATTAGTGCGAAAAGCGAATTGCGCCAACAGTTTCATCACGTTATCGACCTTTTCCCGACGTTGTTGGACGTTACCGGTATTGCTATGCCCGAGCAGGTCAATGGCATTCCGCAGGATCCAGTCCATGGCACGAGTATGTTGGCCACGTTTAACGACGCCACTGCGGCCAGTACCCACACGACCCAGTATTTTGAAATTTTAGGCAATCGCGCGATCTATCATGATGGCTGGATGGCATCCTGTTTCCACGGTCGGTTACCTTGGATTCGTTTTGCCGGCTATGAGTTTGATGGAGAACAGGAAGTGTGGGAGCTATATCATGTGGCCGAGGATTTCTCGCAAAGCGTGGATTTAGCGACACGCCATCCAGACAAGCTCCGCGAACTGCGTGATCGGTTTGAGCTAGAGGCGGAACGCTACGGCGTTTATCCCTTACGTGATGCGTCGGCGCGTCGTGGCGGCGATTACGCGCCACCGCATTCATTGGAAGGACATAGCAAAATTACCTATGGGCCTATGCATGTGCGGCTGCCCGAGCATGGTGTGGTCAATTTAAAGAACACTTCATATCGCATTACTGCAGATGTCGTAGTCGGCACAGGTTGCGTCGGCGTGATCGCTTGCCAAGGCGGCAACATGGCGGGGTGGAGTTTGTACTTAGACAGCGAATCGCACCCTACCTACGTATATAACTGGTTCGGCCATGAGTTCACCACGCTTACCGGCCTAGCGTTACCGCCAGGGTCACACCAAATCTGCGTAGATTATGCCCATGATGGCGGCTTTGCAGCGGGCGGCGATTTGGTCTTAACCGTTAACTCAAACGTTGTGGCGCGAGGCCGGGTTGAGCAGACCGTGCCAGTGATTTTCTCCATGAGCGGAGAGACCTTCGACGTAGGGCGGGACACCGGTTCGCCGGTGGGCCAATATCCTCACGACTACGCCTTCACCGGTACAATTCATGGTGTGACCTTAGAGCGGCTCGCAGAGCCTTCGGCAAAGGTTAAACGTCAGGAGCAGAAAGGCAAATTCCAGGCCGGTTTGAGCGCGCAATAGCGGCTAAATTTTTGCTTGGTCAGCCAACGAGATAATGTGCATAACGGGATTTGGTTAGAACAACTATGATCGACATCAACGGCATGGCGCATGTGATTCTCACTGTCAGTCAGTTTGCAAGAGCGCATCAGTTTTACAGCGGGCTATTGCCGGAATTCGGCATGACAAAAGTCAATGACGGACCGGACTTTCTGTACTACGTCGGGGCACGTACTGCTATTGGTGTGCGACGTTGCGACCCGGAGTTTGCCGGCGAACGCTTCGAGCAATACCGAGTCGGCTTGCATCACATCTGCCTGCGGGCAAAGAGCAGGACAGACATCGACAAAACTGCGGCACTTGCGGTATCGCTAGGTGCCAAACTTATCCGTGGACCGGAAGAGCGGGATTGGGCGCCTGGCTATTACTATGTTTTATTTGAGGATCCGGACGGTATTCGTTTGGAGGTAAACCATGTACCCGGCACCGGGCTGCTTAACACTGACGCTACTTTTGGATCTTCGGACGATTACACTCGACGCGGCGGTAAAGACATGGTTGCCAAGCCTTGAGTGAAACAGGCGGGTATTGAGGAATCAGAAAGAATCGATCGACGGAGTTTATTAAACCGTTAGGTTACTTATCAGCTTTAATCAAGGCCAGTTAGTGTCCGGGTTCGAGGGCAAGGCTCGAACATACAATTCTGCATTTAGAATGTCCTGTTGATTGCGTTATCGTCGCAGCTGGCCCTCACAAAAAAATCCAGAGTGTCGGGTCTTGTCTTGGCCTGTTCCTCAGAGCCGCAGCAGATTTTCTGGCAAGTTTCATTGCCTCAACCGGTTACAATGGCGAGCTCTATCTCATAAGCGTTGTTCGATGATTCACTATCGCTGGTTGCTCCTATTCGGTGTTTGGTTGCTGTATGCCTCCTTCGGCTTTGTCGCAACCAGTCTCGCCCCAGTTGCAGCGCTCATCATTGCAGATTTACAGATGACTCATGCGGAGATGGGGCTCACCATGGGTGCCTGGCAACTCACTTATATTGCCGCTGCGATTCCCGGTGGTATTTTGCTCGACAAAATTGGCACCCGACGCGCGCTATCCCTGGGCGCTTTGTTAATGGGCGCGTCCGCAGTAGCTCGAGCTTTGGCAGTAGACACCCAAACCATGGTTGCTGCGGTGATGTTGTTTGGTCTGGGTGGCCCAATCATATCGGCGGGCGCTCCCAAGGTGGTACTCGCGAACTTTGACGGTCCATTGCGCGGCCAGGCTATGGGGATCTACATAACGGGTCCAGCCATTGGCGGCATCGTGTCATTAACACTCACCAA
>DJYW01000055.1:4019-8881 GCA_002450255.1 Gammaproteobacteria bacterium UBA6968 | reverse complement strand
GTATGGGGGATGCGTTTTGAACGACGGAAAAAATTCAGAAAACAGACGTATGTTTAGCCAACAATGGCAGTCTGTTGTTTCCGACACTTTCTTTCCTCTAGATACTAATTTCATCTCTAGGCAAAATTTCGAAGGCGAGCTAGATTCTTGGAATCTTGGGATCGTTGACTTGTCGAAAATGCGGTGTGACGGAATTCTGTACAAACGTCACAAGAGACACTTTCTGGACGAGATGGAGAGTAGTTTGCTGATCACTCTTCCGCGTGTTGGCGATGTGAGATTTAGTCAAAATAGACGTAAGACTACCTGTTCCCCAGGAGGCTTTTTGGTGGAGCGAGGGGATACCCCCTATGAGTTCTGGCACGAGCAGACAAACGAATTACTTGTTTTAAAGGTTCCAACCGAAAGTGTCCAAACGCGGATAGGTCCTACTGATAGGTTGGGAGCACTCAGCTTTAATGGTACACAAGGCGTTGCTGGTCTGTTTTTAGATGTTGTGACTACGACGGCTGTTCATGTTGAGACGCTGGATGAAGTGGCGAGGTCGCTGGCGGGCATGCACATTCTAGATTTGCTTTGCTTGGCTATACGTTCAGATGACCGTGTACTGGATAGTAATATGTCGTCCATTCGCTCAGCACATCTTCATCGTGCAGAGCAGTTCATTCGTAATAACTTGGGTGACCACAGTTTATCACCGAGTAAAGTGGCCGAGGCGTGCAACGTATCATTGCGGTACCTTCAGCAACTCTTCCTCGATGCGGACAAATCCATAACTGGATTCATCCGAGAAAAAAGAATGATACGGTCATTTGAAGACTTAAGTGTGAGTGGTGCTGCAACGACCGTCGCGGAAATCGCTCAAAAGTGGGGCTTTTCTGACCAACCTCAATTTAACAGAGCCTACCGCGCACATTTTGGTTGTACGCCGACGGACACGCGCAAAGCGGCACGTCGTGATCAGCAGCTGCCACCGACATAAAACTGCAGAGATAAATTAAAATAATCGTGGCTACCTTGAAGCCTTGGTTAGCGAACAGACGGCGGCAAGGCTTTAATACCATTGTAATACCCAATTGAATTGAAAGGGGATTAAAGAATGAAGAATATCAGAGTAGCAGTGGACGTTGGTGGGACTTTTACTGATGTCGTCATAATGGACGAAAGTACAGGTGAGACCCGCATTGAAAAAACTTCATCGACGCCAGATGATCCGATGCTCGCCATCCTGAACGGCATTGAGCAGGGCGGTATCGACCTGAGTAAAGTGTCAATGTTCTCGCACGGTACCACAGTCGCTACAAATGCACTGATCCAACGAAATTTGCCGCGGACGGCGATGATTTGCACAGAAGGATTTCGCGATGTTGTCGAAATTCGCCGTGCTAACAAAGAAGATCTTTGGGACACCTACAAAGATGTAGCCAAGCCTTATGTCGCGCGTCGTGATCGTCTTGTGGTCAAGGAATGTGTCGATGCAAACGGTATGGTAATTGAGGCGTTAGATGAAGCTGACGCTTTGCGTGTCGCGAAGGTTCTTAAGAAGCGTAAAGTCGCTTCGGTTGCAATCTGTTTCATGAATTCTTACACAAATGGTGCGAATGAAGAGCGGATGCGTGATATCATGCACAGTGTGATGCCTGATATTCCGATTTCGATTTCGTCGCAGGTTCTACCAGAGATTTTCGAACATGAAAGGTTTTCAACAACAATGGCGAACGCTGTAGTTTCGCCTGTTGTCGTTGATTATGTCGAACGCCTTGAAGGCAATCTTGCAGATGGCGGCTACGAGCGCGATCTACTTTTGCTGCACACAGGTGGTGGCGTCATGACACCCGCAAGTGTCAAGGATTTCGCGGCACGACTTGCCGGCTCTGGGATCGCGGCTGGCGCGATTGCCAGCCGCTTCATTGGCAACCTATGTGGCTTTGATAATTCCATCGGCTTTGACATGGGCGGCACTAGCACGGATGTCTCGTTGGTGTACGAAGGTAAATCGCGGGTCACTAAAGACTGGTACGTGGAATATGGCTACCCTATTCGCTTTCCTTCGATAGAAGTTCTTACGATCGGTGCCGGCGGCGGATCTCTGGCTTGGAAAGATGAAGGCGGCTCGCTGCGAAATGGTCCGCAATCTGCGGGCGCGTTCCCCGGTCCAGCCTGCTACAAAAATGGCAACAAGATTGCGACAAACACAGATGCGAACCTCGTTCTGGGCCGTCTTGGCACGTCGCTGGCTGGTGGTAAGATCATGCTTGATCCAAAATTGGCAGAGGCTTCGGTCCAAACTTCGGTTGCTGAGCCCTTTGGAATGGAGCTGCACGAAGCGGCGGAGTCCATCATTGCAGTGGCCAATGCTAATATGGCCAATGCTGTTCGGCTTTTGTCGATTAGCCGTGGTTATGATCCGCGTGATTTCGCGCTGGTTGCCTTTGGTGGGGCAGGAGCATTACACGGCGCCGCGATTGCCAAGGAACTGTCGATCCCGACAGTGATCATCCCGCCTAGCCCTGGTGTAACATCTGCATTGGGTTGTCTATTGGTTGATATCCAGCACGACTTTTCTGAGAGCTTCATGGCCTCAGCAGCTGAAACCAAGCCTGTAGATATTGAAACTGCCTTTGGTCGTCTAGAAGCTATGGCGTTTGAGCGATTGACCTATGAAGGTGTCGCTTCCAAAGACATCGTTCTGCAACGAAGTGTTGAAATGATGTATCAAGGTCAGTGGCGTTCATTAGCAGTACCTGCGCCTGCTTATGTCTCCGACATTGATGCGTTGATTGATGGCTTCCATACTGAGCATGAGCGTGAATTCAACTACCGCCGTAATGACGCTCCAGTTTCGATCTTCCGTGTTGCATTGTCGGCGACGGGAATGGTGCCAAAGGCTGAATTGAAAGCTCACGAGGTGAAGAAAAACTCACCAAAAACCGATAATACACGCGAAGTTTGGTTCGACGGAAAGGCCTTCATGGCAATGGTCTTTGAACGCGAAAACCTTGCGGCTGGTGCAATGTTCGTCGGCCCGGCGATCATAGAACAATTTGACTCTACGACTTTGATCCCACCAGCTACGACTGCTGAAGTCGACACATATATGAACATTATCATTCGAGTTCAGGAGTAAAATTATGATTGATAAGAAAAATCTAGATCCCGTTACTTTCGAAGTTCTGAAGAACTCATTTATTACATCGGTCGATCAAATGGCCGAACAGATGCTGCGTACTTGTTATTCTTTCGTGATCTACAACCGTGACTTTTCAAACGCATTACATGATGCCGAAGGAAACTCTGTCGCGCAGGGTAATGATGATATCGCGGTTCACGTGGGTACGCTGCACTTCACTTGCAAAGACGTCATTCGTGCTTTTAAGGGGCAAATGATACCAGGTGATGTGTATGCGATCAACGATCCATATGCAGGCGGCACACACTTTAGTGATGTGCGGCTAGTGCGACCCATTTTTGATGAAGATGTACTGATTGGCTTTTCGCAGTCCAACGGTCATTGGTCGGATTTGGGTGGCTCTGTACCGGGTTCGTTTGACGTAACCGCCAAAGACATGTTCCGTGAAGCGGTCCGCATCACACCGGTTCGTTTGTTCCGTGCTGGTGACTTTTGCGAGGACGTGGCGAACCTAATTGCTGCGAACACCCGCGATCCCGCGTCTATCATCGGTGACATTCACTCGCAGGCACAAGCCACACAGGTGTCTGAGCGTGAACTGCTTCGCCTCGTCCGCAAGTATGGCCGCGATCAAGTGACCCAAGGCATGGATGAAGTTCAAGACTATGTTGAACGCGCTGTGCGTCAACGCATTGCTGCTCTGCCAGACGGCACATGGGAATCCGTGGACTACATTGACCGCGATCCTTCGGGTGGCGAAGGGATGATCCCAATTCATATAAAGATGACGATCACGGGTGATGAAATTCATTACGATTTTGAAGGTAGCCATCCGACCATTGGATCAATGTATAATTCTGCACCTGGTGCGACGTTCTCGGCCGTTGTCGCAGGAATGAAGACTTTCTTCCCTGACTTACCGTTAAACAGTGGTTTCTACCGGATGCTAACCGTTGAAGCTCCTGAAAACTCGGTCATCAGTGCACAATGGCCAGTAGCAGTAACAGGCTTCTTGATGCCATTTGAAAAGATCATGAATTCGGTCTTTGAAATGTGGTCCCAGATCATGCCAGAGCGCGCAATCGCATGTGCGTTCAACCTGGAATACTTGTTAGCAGGCGGCACGGACAAACGAAGACCAGAAGATTCGACCTTTATGTTCTATGAATGGCTTCCGGGCGGATGGGGTGGCCGTCGGGGCAAGGACGGCAGCGATGTCACAACAGCATGTTTCGGCACGGGCCTTATGTCCCAGCCCAACGAGGGCAACGAACGGGTTAATCCTACGCGCACTATGGAGTTTCAAATTAAGCAAGACAGTGCAGGTCCTGGTCGATGGCGCGGCGGAGCGGGTGTGCAAAAAACCTCAGTTCTGCTAGAAAGCGAAAAATCTGTCATGTCATATGTCTGTGATCGTGAACGCGCAGTTGTTTGGGGTGTGGAGGGCGGTCTCCCGTCCATGCCACATGGCTTGACGATCAAGCGTGCTGGGTCTGAAAAATCCGAATGGCTCGGCTCGGTTTTCTCTGACTTCCCGATGTACACGGGTGATGAGTTTGCACGCCCGACTGCGGGTGGTGGTGGGTTTGGTGACCCGCTCGAGCGCACGACCGACATGGTGCTGATGGATGTTGTGGATGATTATGTCTCAATTGGCAGGGCAGCGTTGGACTATGGCGTGGTCATCAAGGAGGTCGACGCCGATTTGTGTGAATACGAAGTGGATGTGGCC
>DJYW01000055.1:0-3633 GCA_002450255.1 Gammaproteobacteria bacterium UBA6968 | reverse complement strand
ATCCTGAGGAGATCGCAGAGAAGTATCGCAGAGGCGAGATTAATTCGATGGATGCCGTACGCCGTTATGCTGTGATACTAGACTGGGAAACTGGTGATACGCTACCCAAGACAACAGCGCAGTTCCGAGAGAGTTTTGAACGTCATAGTGTCGCGCATTGGAAATAACACTTTTCTAAAAACGAGGGTTAGTAATTTAGTCGGCTGCTGCTTTTAATAGGTCCAATTTTTTGGTGTATTGTGAAGGAGCAACAGGGTAAGATTTTTGTCGCTAGAACTCAGGTTATTAAATTTATTATACGGGGCTTCAAAGTGCTTGCTGACGTGATTATCACCCCAGGGAGGGGCGATTATTTTGGCTCAACTGCCCTAATGGCGCTGGTAAGGAGGCGTGTGTGAACGTGATTACTGGCTTTCAATTTCGAGTTCGGGGACCGTTATGCTTGATGAGAAGAACACCAATATACAGGCGCCATGCGACATTCGACCCCGTGGTTTTGAACAAATGTTTCAAGATGAACGAATGCGGCATTGCGCTAGGTATTCCCCACAAAGCAGGCAAGATTAATCGATGTAGAACACAAAGTCAGGACCTCGACTAGTGTGCTTCCTTTAGTGGTTTCTATGAACAAAAACTCAGGAAAGGTATGATTATGACCAAACGATCAGTGGCTCGCGCTTCACAACTCATCGACAATGAACAAGTTCGAGTGACCCGCTTTGAGTTCAGACCCGATGATGAAACAGGCTGGCATGAGCATGAGTTTGACTATGTCATCGTAGCCCTCACGGACTGCACCATGCTTATCGAAGAGGGGGAAGGAGAGCGCACAGTCGACACTGAAAGGGGGGCGGCGTATCACCGAAAGGCTGGTGTAAAGCACAATGTGATTAATGGCGGTACTACGTCTATGGCTTTTGTTGAGGTGGAGATGAAGCAATGATATTGCCATCCAGATCAGAAGCTCGGTGAAGTAGGTGGCAGTTCTTGCGGTAAAGCTAAGTCTATGCAATGGTTTAGAGGTTCGCACATGTTTAAGACTACTGATGATCTAAAGAATTCATTGGAACTGGTTTTGGGTGTTGGCGTTATGGTGACGCATCCGTGCACATGGACATAATTTGGTCTGCTTTGATATGGTTCGACAACAGTATATAAGTTTGGTCGCTGACGAAAGTGACAGCCTTGCGCTTAGAGCGCCTGCAGTACACAGAGCGACTGGTACTTTGCGAATTCTTGGCACTTCGGTCACCCAAATAGCCGCTGTGAAGGATGCTGCTAAAAGTGATTTAGGTATCAAACTTGATTTTATCACGCTTGATGGAGCTGCTGCTCAACAGCGGAGCGCTCTCCAGCCTCGTAGCTTTGATGTTTATGATCAGTGGTTTCATGATCTTGACCTAATTTGGCCCACTGGGTCTCTACAACCGTTGCAAATTGAACGATTGCTTCGGTGGAATGAGATAAATGACCTTCCCAAAACAGGTCGACTAAGTCCAGGAAATCCACGGTTGGCAGGAGGGGATCCCTCGCATCAGCTTTATGTTCAGTTAGACGGCTCTCTAAGTAATATTCCGACAGACAAAATTAGTATGGTTCCAACAGTTCATAATGCCGATGGTTTTGCAGTTTTGGGAGGTTCAGATGTTACCAGCTGGGGAGCGTTGCTTGATCCTAAAAACGCTGGGCGGGTCATTCTGCAATCTGATCCGGCGATTGGGGCGTTGGATATGTTGCTCGCGTTGCAGGCAACGGGACAGATGCGCCCCGCTAATCTGGCCGACTTGTCCTTGGTAGAAATTGATGCACTGGTGGATCATTTGTCGCGTTACCGGTCTTCGGGTCAATTCCATAGCATCTGGATTGACGAATCCGAGGCGATTAAAGCCATGATGCAGGGGGCACCCATGCTAGGCTCCCTTTGGTGGTCTGGTGCAATTAGATTGAAGGCTGAAGGGGTGCCCGTTCGAATGGTCACGCCTTTGGAGGGGTGTCGTGGGTGGTATGGGGGTGTCGCCTTGGCTGCTCATTTGGCTGGCCATAAACGTGATGCGGCATATGAGTATCTTAACTGGTGGTTGGATGGTGTGCCAGGTGCAATCCTTGCTCGAAACGGCGCCTACATGGCAAACCACTCAGCAGTACGCGCTAATTTAAGCTCGTACGAATGGGACTTCTGGTATGAAGGCAAACCTGCTAGCGAAGCTATTTTAGATCCTGAAGGCCATAAGATTTATGAGGTTGGCCAGTTGCGCGAAGGCGGTAGTTACTACGAACGTATGAGTAAAGTTGTCGTTTGGGATAAGGTAATGACTGAACACAATTACCTTATGCGCCGCTGGGCGCATGCGATCAGAAAATGACGTATAATTTAAGCGGATATGCGACGCAGGTAATTTGGCAAGTTGGGTTCCTTGAAGACTGAAAAAGCCATGAGACGTTTGCGCGTGCGAGCTGCAGATAGCCTAAGATGTTCTTCCATGGCAGCAGCAGCAGAGTCCCACGAACTGCGGATCAAAAATTCAAACACAATCCGATGCTCCATCAGTGAGTTGGAAAAAGATTTTGCGCCAACTGTTTCTGCAAAAACCTGGTTAATCGAAAGTGCAATCTGGCTTTGACGTATCATACGAAGCAGGTGTGGATTAGGACTTTTTTCAAGCAGGGTTATATGCAGGTCAGTTTCAAGCTGCTCGTGCATACCTGGTGTGATACTTCCAGCTTTTTCGGTTGCTGTAATCGTTTGCGCATGTAGCTGGGAGATAATTCCTTGTGATAATAGTGGTGCGCTCTCCATCAGGGCGAGCGGCTCCAGCTTGGCGCGAATAGAAAAGTAATGGGCGACATCCAGCGCTGTGAGCGGTCCGACAACCCAATGTGAACGCAAATCCTTACGCAATAGTCCCCGATCTTGGAGCCGTGACAGTAGTTCTCGGATTACTGTACGGCTTACATCAAAGTGATCAGCTGCTGCCTGTTCGTGCACTCTGTAGAGTCCAAAAGGGAGCGCCTGTACGATCGACGCCTCGAAGTCTGCCGCTATCCGCTGAGCTGTCATAGGTTGGGGTAGTTGGGGGAGCGTTTTGCTTAGCCCCAGCATTTCAGGAGCTAGGGATATGCGCTTGGGCCTTTTTGCGCCGCTTACAACGAAGCCACGTCCATCAAACCTTTTAAGAAATCCCCGCTCTTCGAGTTTGTTGAAGGCCACGCGCACTGGTGTTCTACTGGTCCCAAATAAACGCGCAACAGGATCTTCGGTAACAACTATGCCCGCTGGTAACAGTTGGTTATCTATAGCGTTTTTTATAGTGTCTTCAATTTCAGCATACCGTGTGACGGGCCGCTGATAGTGCGGTTCTTCCCGCGTAGTTTTAGGCACGAATCATCTCCTTTAAATAATTTACACCAATAAACAAAAAACGTATTTTGAGGACAAAGCCCATTTTATATAAACACTTTATATAATTTTATATGAATTTTTAATCTTTAAAGACGTCTTTTTTGGAAAAAAAAGAATTTTGTTTGACTTTTGTGCGCAGAGTGCAATTCTTTTTGCACCAGTTAGAATGTTGGCTTAGGGGAGTGTCTGAAATGATAGAGCTTTCAGCTCTAAATAAATCGTTTGGTTTCACG
>DJYW01000146.1:55354-64440 GCA_002450255.1 Gammaproteobacteria bacterium UBA6968 | reverse complement strand
AACATTTTATATCAGTCAAAAATTGAAGCTCTAGGGGGTAAAGTGGCGACAAGATTAGGCACGTTTTTTATTTTTGTTATTCTTACTATCATTACAATTGGTCTTTATCCGTTGTTCTTCTTTGTAACAAGACAGCAAGAAACTGTAGGGCTACTGGAAGAAATTAGGGAAGAACTGTGTAAATAACATAGATGGTAACTGGTGAGCCAGACTCAAATTACTTTAAAAAGCTGATACATTTAGGTTCTGTCCTTAAGTGATATATGTGGCCGGTTTACGCAGGTGGTTCCCGCAGTGCCGATTTGTCATTTCTTATACGTGAAGTTGCAAGAGGTCTGGTATGACTCTGCTTACGGTCCGGCTCATTGCGCTTTTTTTTACTTTCCTATCGTGATCAACCCCACCCGTCGCTGGTCTAGCTATAGCGCCATCCTTTTGGTTGCCATCCGAATTCTCGTTTTTCCGCGACGCTAAGAGAGCGGGCTTGGATTAGCCCTATCTGAAGTGATCCAGAAAGTTGACAGTGCGCGTTGGCCCCGGCTGCAATGAAGGCCGCCCTTCGAGCAAGCTTTGAGGCCACTCTCCGAAGGCTGAGATCAACCCGTTTATCGTGATTCCCGCCAAGCTATTAACATGCCATTCTTATTTCACATTTGGCCAACTATGGGAGAGCGAGAGCTATGAGTACAGAACAAGCCGTCATCATTGAGCGTCAAGGAGGCGTCATGGTGATTACGTTAAATCGACCGGACGCTATGAACGCCATTAATGGTGATTTGTCGCATGGTCTTTGGAATGCAATTCAGGAGCTGGATGCCGATGATACCCTGGTTGCCGGTGTGATCACCGGTAACGGTCGCGCTTTTTGCGCGGGGATGGACTTAAAGGCTTTTGCCCGCGGCGAGGATATTGGGCCTTTGAATACGTTTGTGCGTTCTGGCGCGAAAAAGCCGCTCATTGCGGCGGTAAACGGGTTTGCGCTGGCTGGAGGCTGCGAGATCATGCTGACCTGTGATCTTATCGTAGCGGCTAAAGGAGCCAAAATCGGCATCCGAGAAGTGAAGGTGGGTTTGTTTGCTGCGGCCGGTGGCGTGTTTCGTCTTCCCGCCCGGGTGGGCTATGCGAAAGCCATGGAAATGGCGCTTACAGGCGAACCCATCAGCGCAGAAGAGGCTATGGACGCCGGCATGTTGAGCGCGTTAACGGAACCGGACGAGGCGCTCGCTGCGGCTCTCGCGTTGGCTGGGCGAATCGCTGAAAACGCACCGTTGGCAGTGAAGGCCTCTAAATCTTTGGTCCGCGCCGCTTCTATGGGCATTGACGAGGACTCACTTTGGGAAATGCAGGTACCGTTACAGAAGGAAGTCTTTGCGTCGAACGATGCTAAAGAAGGACCGATCGCTTTTGCTGAAAAACGCGCACCCAATTGGACCGGCACCTAGAGTAAGGTATGGATTTGCAAAAAGGGGCGTTCGCGCCCCTTTTTTTGCTTGGCTTATCAATCTAGTCAACAGAAAAGCAGTCTTAGTGCTTTTGCTACCGTTTAGATGGGTTAGGCCAGCCGGAAAGTCTCTGGTTGGTCCGCCACTAACTGATCACCTTAGCCACTTTTTGCTTTATCGGATATTTGCCATTGCGGTAAATGACTGCTTGCACTAACGATTAACAAGCCAGCGAAAATTCCGAGATTTTTGACGAAGTTTTGCAGCTCATGGCCGGCGTCCGTATTCGGATAGTCATTCCAGAAGTCGTGCATGCCAAAATTGATTAGCAGGGTAAGCCCCGCAAAAATCAGCGCCGTTTGTTTCACTTTATAGCCTACGATTAGCATCAATCCGCAACCCACCTGCAATAGGATCGTGATTGGCAAAACCACATTCACAAGCGGAATGTTGTGCAATGTCATATAGCCGGCCATGAAATCGTAGCGAGGTATCTTTGTGATACCGGGATATAAGAAATAAAGACCCAGTAAGCACCGGCCAAGCGTAAAAGTTAGTTTGTCCATAATCATTCCGTTATTTTATTGATCGCGGTGACGAGCCCGGGTCTGGATGTGCCATAACCAGTTTACGTTACTCGTGGGGGTCTGGCTTATCTATTTTGCTGGCGTCGAAGTACTAATGGCTATGCCGATTTATGCCTTCGAATGTCTTGGTGGAGTTTGGGGTCCTTCGAAGCGCGGCCGCCTATCCCTGTGATTTCCGTTTGTTCGAAGTGCATGCTGCGAACCACCCTGGTTTCTGCGGTTTGGCAATAAATTTTTGAGTCCGACTCTTTTGAAGTGACAAGCGCGATGGATTCGGACTCGTCAGGCTGACACATTGTCTCTCTAACCGATTATATGTCGTGATTGACAGAGCACCTATTTTGGCGTGTGCAGAAGCTGGCGCGGTAAAGTTGCTGAGGACAAAACTCGCGCAGAGAAAGATAAACTCTATTAAGCTCAAAGCCTAAGTGACTTATTAAAGCACCATAGAGGCGCTCGGGTTAGGGAGATATTTTGGGAGCATTACAAACTTTTCGCGCCACAACTCGCGAGTGGCTTGCCATTAACTGTCCGCAGTCGATGCGTTCGCGCATGGTTGCCGAGGAGCAAGTCAATGGTGGTAACAAACGCCGCAGTACGAACCCAGACGCGTATGTCTGGTTAGATCGCATGGCTGAGAAAGGCTGGACGGTGCCGCACTGGCCAAGTCAATACGGGGGTGCCGATCTCTCGACTGATGAACTGCTGATCCTGTTAGATGAGCTACAGCGGATTGGTGCCCGGCCACCCCTTGCTGGCATGGGCGTCACCATGATCGGGCCAACGCTGTTGGAATATGGTAGCGAGGAGCAGAAAACCCAGCACTTGCCCGCCATCGCCCGGGGCGAGTTTGCTTGGTGTCAGGGTTATAGTGAGCCCGGCGCGGGGTCGGATTTAGCCAGTTTGCAAACCTCTGCCGAAGATAGGGGCGATCACTTTTTGGTCAACGGTGCAAAGATATGGACATCTGGCGCGTCCCACGCCGATTGGATGTTCTGTTTAGTGCGCACTGATCGTGCGGCGCCCAAGCATGAGGGCATCAGTTTTATTGTGTTTTCCATGGACAGCGCCGGAGTGACCACACGACCCATCGAAATGCTTAACGGTCAGTCGCCGTTTTGTCAGACCTTTTTCGATAACGTACGGGTGCCAAAGGCGAACCTTGTTGGCAAGCTAAACCATGGGTGGACGGTGGGTAAACGTCTGCTACAACACGAACGGTCTGGTTTGGCGGCGCTTGCAAGCGCTGATATGGCTGGGCCGATGGAGCGCATTAAACCATCCGTGCCGCTGAATGAACTGGCCGAGCGGTACTTAGGTGATAGCACGAGTGATCGCGCTTTACGTCGCGAGGTGGTAGCTAACGAGATGCTCAAGCGAGCGTTTGTGCTGACTCAGCAGCGTGCCGTGGCAGAGTCTGAGGCCGATACGCCCGGCGCGGCGACATCGATTTTCAAGTATGTTGAAGCAAACTACGTAAAAGAGCAGTTAGACTTGCAGGTGCGTATGCGCGGTAGCCAAGGACTGGGGTGGCAGGGTGATGCCTTTGACGCCGAAGAAATCGCAATGTGCCGGTTGTGGTTGGAAGCTAAATCGATTTCTATCGCAGGCGGATCCAATGAAGTGCAGCTTAATATCATCGCTAAGCGGGTTTTAGGTTTGCCGGATTAACACGCAGCTGCAAGGCTATGTCAGCAGGGGTTTAACCCGGGGGGATAAGTGAAAGAGGCAAATACCGAAGTAATAACGGGACCGCTGTGGGCGGCACGTAACTGGTCGGCGGACGAGGGAGCGGGCAGCATTCATGACGATGCCACTGCTGCCGAGTTAGGGTTTCGCGGCGGTACCGTTGCAGGTGATGTACATATGAATCAGTTCCCGCCGGTGCTGATAAAAGTCTTTGGCAATGAATGGTTCGAACGCGGCAATTTGTCGTTGAACTTCAAGAACCCCACCATCGACCAGGAAAAAGTCCGGGTATTCGCACAACAGCGTAATGCAGGCGCAGATGCCGTGAACGTATGGATGGAGCGCGACGACGGTCTATTGGTGGCTAAAGGCACAGCGAGTGTGGGCGATCATAGCTTGTCAGAGTTGCGACACCGCGATTACCGTGCGTGTGACCCGAGCGAGCTCAGAATTCTAAACCGTGCCACGCCTGGGTTGTCCCTCGGAGAACATCATATTCATACATCGCCAACGAGACAGTTTCAGCGCTTCGACACCAATGTGATCAGCGATCCGTTGGCGTGGTACCGGTACGATTCACCATGGGGCGAGCCGGTGGCAGCGCCGTGCACAGTGATCGAGTTTCTGTGGGGCGTGCCAATGGCTGTGCTCGCAAACTATGTTGGCGATTCAGTGGGATTGTTTGGCGCAATTGAGGTGGGCTTTAACAACGGACCATTGTTAATGAACCGAGATTACCGCCTGGTTAGCAAAGTACTTTGCGTCGGCCAAAGCCCGCAAACGGAGTTTATCTGGTATGAAACTGAAGCGTTCAATGCAGATAACGAGTGCGTGGCGACCATGCTGATGCAGTCGCGCGCCATGAAAGCGTCCTCGCCTGAGTACGCAGATGTCTTCTGATTGAGTTAAGAGGCCCGCTAGTCCGTGGATGATGTCCAGTCTTGCATTGCGGTTTTTAATTGCAGCTTTTAAATGGAGCCTTATGCTGCACCAATTTTTAAACAGGGTAAGAAAATGAGTAGCAAAGTATTGAAGTTAGCATTTACGCTGTTGGTTAGTATTTTTGTTTCGCCCCTTGTTTCTCTCTTCGTTGCGCAAGGGGTGTTAGCGGACGCGGGCAAAATGGATGAATCGAAAATGGAAGGCATTCCTAATTTTTTTCAAATTTCTGCAAATATCGGCACCGGCGGGCAACCGACGCTTGTCCAGCTAGATGAAATTGCGGCGCAAGAGTATACATTGGTCGTGAATCTGGCCATGGCTGACTCTGATCATGCGATTGTTGAAGAAGGCGACATCCTTGCGTCTCACGGAATCAAATATGTGCATATTCCGGTGCCGTTTGATGCGCCGGACGCGAGTCACCTTAAAGCGTTTTTCGAGGTGATGGACGCACATCGGGAGCGAAAGGTTTTTGTGCATTGTGTGGTTAATGCGCGGGCGTCTGTCTTTACCTACAAGTACTTAACCTTGCGCAAAGACGTGCCTTCCGATGAAGCATCAACGCCTTTGCTGAACAAATGGCTGCCTGGAATGGACGATGCTTGGCGGGCAATGATGGCGTTGCAGATTGAAGACATTTAGCAGTCTAGAAGGATTTTGGATGGGATCTTGCCCAGACCCGAGAACTGATAGCTGATAACAACAAGATCCCGATTCTTTTGCACAAGCGGATGCCCTAGACCAGGATTATAGCTTGGTCAGGTGCATCTTACTGATCAGAGTTGGCTAAATTTGTATCGCGCTCTGCCAGTCTCTGGTCGCGTTTGCTCTCCTGTCATTTGTTTCGCGGGGTAGTATGTTTCGCCTTTGGAGCAGCGGTTGCGCGGTCCTCGGCTCTTGCTTAAGCGTCTTCTTTGTAGCGCCGCCGCCAATGATGCGCGGGCCGCGCGTCGGGGTGAACCACAACGCCATCGCCTAACACATCGATTGGGTCGCGGCCGTCGACGCCGATCCCAAAGGTATGGTAGCCCACAAGACGCTGCAATTTATGTGGCATCGAGCGCACGACTTCTGGTGGAATGGCGAGCAGTTGTATCTCTTGTGGGCGTAGATAGCTGACTTGATGGCTAATAAATAAACCCATGCGCTCCTGGTTCGCAGTCACGTTTGCGCCACCCGCGTGCCACATACCGCCTTCCCAAAAAACCACGCTACCGGATTGCATCTCGATTTGAATCGACTCGGTTGCTTGATCAACTGGGTGGGTCCATTTATGGCTGTATGGCACCAGGTGCGTTGCTCCGTTGTCTTTGGTGAAGTCGTCGAATGCAATCAAGGCATTGCACAAAAAAGGCGGATGGGGTCTTGGTATGGGCCACAAGCCGTCATCTTGATGTAGCAACTGTTTGGTCTCGCCTGGTAACGTGTTGAAGAGTGTTGTGACGTTGATTTGGTTGTACTTGCCGATGACTCCCTCAACGACGGCGCGAAGCCGTGGGTCCAAAAACACAGCGTCTGCGGCACGGGTTTTTGCAAGGAGATTGTGAGCGCGCCAGGTGCGACCTGTCTCGGTGCCGATAGCGCGCATTTCTGTGATAGGGACCTCGGTGTTAAACGCGCTACGAATTGTTGCGATCGCAGGCTGGCTAAGAAAGTCCTTCACTACCGCATAACCCTGCTCACGGATGCTATCAACGACCTCGCCGATGTTCAGGTCTTCAATCACCAGATCGGTTTGATCCGGTGGTGTATACGGATTTTGCATAGTCTTCTCCCAATCTCTTCTCTCCGTTAGCGAGCTTACATTGGAAACAAATAAAGGTGGAAGCCCGTACGAAAGCGCAGGATCGAGATGATTCGCTCAGTCGTTTGCGATAAGGATTGCTAACCCGCCGAGAACGAAGAGGGTAATGATCGAAGCCCAAAAAGGAACAGCGACGCCCCACAGCACGATACCTGGAGTGATCGCATTGGCGATATGCGCCGCCGATCCGACCACAACGACGTATCCGATTATGATTTTGTAGAGTTTTTTGCGATCCATTACCCGGTCTCCGTCACTAATTTGGTTTCTCTTGGTTTATACAGCGTTATTTCCGCCTTTTCTTTTTCCTTTTCTTTTTCCTTTTCCTTTTTCTTTTCCTTATCCGTCATTCCATGATCTAAAAGGTGCTTGGCGTTCCGGTTGGTTGTCTCGATGTTATGTTATCTGGTTTCGCACAGCGTTATTGGGTGGTCGTTTTCCTACTAAAAGTTGAAGTCCGCTTACCGTCCGGTAATCTGCAGCCTGCGTATTAGCAAAATTTCAGGATGGGAAGGCGGATCTGGATACGACGTTTTTAACACCGAACGGCAGGTGGTCGCAGGCACTTCCGGGGAGTTATAGACGGCTCGTTCTGGTGCTAAATGCGTCGTGGTCGTATTAATTTGTATATGGAGAAGATAGATGACTTATAAGACTCTGCGTTACGACGTCAGCGAAGGCATTCTCACGCTGTCTCTCGATCGGCCTGATCAGCTCAACGCGTTCACGGTCGATATGGCAAAAGAGCTAGTGGATGCGTTTGGTAGAGCAAGTGACGATGATGCCGTTGGAGCCATCGTCGTGACGGGCTCGGGACGCGGTTTTTGTGCGGGTATGGATCTTTCAGTTGACGGCAACGTGTTCGGATTGGACGAATCGCAACAGCCGACTCTTACCGATGTCGCAGACCGAGGTGACGAAGAGCATATTTTGCACGGTGTGCGCGATGAGGGTGGCCTTGTCACCCTTGCTATCTACGAGTGCAAAAAGCCGGTTATTGCTGCGATTAACGGTGCCGCCGTGGGTATCGGTGCGACCATGACCTGCGCTATGGATATTCGTTTGGTGTCCAAGAAGGCCAAAGTGGGCTTTGTCTTTAACAAGATTGGTATTACCCCTGAAGCTTGCTCGAGTTGGTTCTTGCCGCGTGTGGTAGGTCTCTCAACCGCTTTGGAGTGGTGTTACACCGCGGAAATTCTCGACGCAGATACCTTAGTGGAAGCAGGCTTCGCAAAAGCGGCTTATGAGCCGGAAGAATTGCTCGACGCGGCTTATGCAATTGCGGCAAAAATTGTTAAGCATAGTCCCGTCGCTATCGCCCTGACTCGCCAGATGATGTACCGCAATTCTGCGCAGGATCATCCGCGAGAAGCTCACAATGTTGATTCGCTCGCTATTTTTTACGCCAGCATCGGCAGCGGCAAAGAAGGGGTGCAGTCGTTTCTTGATAAACGCGAGGCGGTCTTCACCGACTCGGCACAAGACATGCCGTCGTTTTATCCGTGGTGGAAATAATCCGCATCTTTATCGTTTCGGGGAGCAGGCACCCATGCTTAGCATATGCGATAGAGCGCTCTCCATAACGCCGGAAAAAGCAGATAAGAAGCCGACAAATAGTCGAAAGAGGCGGTCGGCCGACGTGCGGTTACAGACCAGCCCTTTAATTTAAAAGCTCAAAAATGCTAAACCAGGGGGAAATATGCAGACTCACAAAAGCCTTTGGCCAAAAGATCCTAGCTTGCGACGTAAAGAAATTAGCCTCGAGTTCCGCGGCAACACATTTGTCAGCCACATGGTTGCACCATCGGAGTCCGCCGGCCCGCGTCCACTCGTCCTGGTAATTCATAACTACCAAGGCTTAAAGGGTTTTGACGTTGATGTCGCCGAATACCTCGCTCGAGTCGGTTACGTGGGTTTTGCTATTGATATGTATGGTCTGGATGTCCCGGCGGATGAACGCGATTTTCCTGCAGACGCCGCGCAGATTATGCCGTTCCAAAAAAAGTGCTTCGACGCCATGGTGAAACTCGATCACGACCATGAACTGTTCCGCGCGGTCTTCGAGAATCTTATAAATGTTGGTTTAGCGGAGCCATGCTGCGACGCGAGCAGGGCGCCCGCGGCGATAGGTTACTGCTTTGGCGGTATGGCGGTCATTGAAGGGGTGCGCGGTGGATTAAACTTAGGCGGAGTGGTTTCGTTCCATGGATTGCTGCAAACCGGCGAAGACCCTAGCCCCAGTCGTTTTGGTGCTGAGCGGCCGCCGTTAAAGCCGTGTCCTAACCAATACAATACGCAATCCATTATTCGTATCGAGAATGGCGCGGAAGATCACTTGGTTACAGATGAAAATCGGCAGCGTTTCTTTGCTGAGATGGATGCCGCCGGAGTGGATTGGAGCTTTCAAGATCATGCCAAAACCCCACATGGGTTTGCGCTGCCGCCGCGATTAGGGCCGCCAGGGAAATTGCACGAGGCAGCGGATCGTCGCTCAACGCAGAATATGCTCAGCCTTCTGCGCGAGCTTTACCCTGATGTAGCGCAGACGCCTGTTTCGCCCAATGCGGCGGGTACGTCCATTCCTTAGCTAGCCGGCTTTTTTGGGCGAAGGATTGGTTAAAG
>DJYW01000146.1:49710-55022 GCA_002450255.1 Gammaproteobacteria bacterium UBA6968 | reverse complement strand
AAGGATTGGTTAAAGGACCGGCTAGAGGGCGCGCTTGGTATCAGCGGCCAGCTAGCCGTCTAAGCTTAGCGGATAGGCTTAAATTTGGGGGAAGTATCCGCGTCTTAACACGGTGCTCCGTTCCGGTTCGGTATACGATCACGCCGATGGGTAAGTGTGAAAAAGCATTGGTGAGGGCTGCTCAATATCGCCATGGATTCCGCCGGAAGCTGTACGTGGGGTTGCTCTGGCTGCCCCTTCTTGTGTCGTTTCTGCTGCCACCATTGAGCTTTGCGGAACAGCGCGATTGGCCCAGCGCCTGGTTCGAGCCGTTGCAGACGGCATCGGCACTGGGGATTGAGACTTATTCGCAAAGCCCATACCTGGATGACCAGGATCTGCCACCTGTTGCGGAGCGTTTACCCGACGATCCGCCCGTCGTAGTACCTATCGGCGAGTTGGGTCGTTACGGCGGCACTGCGCGTATTACGCCGAACGAGTGGCTGACCTTCCCTAATATGGAAGCGCCGCTCACGATGTCTGCAGATATGCAGACGATCTTGCCTAACCTGGCGGAATCCTGGGAGGTCAGCCCCGATGGTCGGCGCATTACGCTGACCCTACGCAAAGGCATCAAATGGTCGGATGGCGTGCCGCTTACCAGCGACGACTTTCTGTTCACTTTCAACAATATCTGGTTGAACACCGAGTACTCCCCGGTGCCCAGCCGTAATGTTGAGGGTGGTAAGGCAGTCAAACTGACTGATCGCAAGTTCTATTACGAATTCGCTGAGCCACGGCCACTGATGGTTAATTTGCTCGCGAACTACGGTGATTTTTTCGTCGATCCCGTCCACTACTACAAGGATTTCCATCCGGCCTACGTGGATAGAGACACGCTCAAGGAACGCATCGGCAGTATGGGACTGCTCACTTGGATGGCGTTTTATCACGCGGCGAAAAGACAGCTCATAGAAGAAAGCGCCGATGTTCCGACTCTGGCTGCGCATAAAGTGGTCAAACGCACGCCTACCCAAGTGCTGTTAGAACGCAATCCCTATTACTTCAAAGTCGATCCCAGCGGCCAGCAGTTGCCCTATATCGATGCTATCGAGTCGCGGCAGGTGGACAATAAAGAGGTAATCGCGGCGATGTCATCGACGGGACAGCTGGATTTCTCTGCCTACGAACTTAAAACCCAGGACATACCGCTGTTAAAGCTGGGTGAGCGTAACGGCGATATTCGCGTTCTAATTTGGAATCGGTTGCATTCCAGCGATGTGGTCATTCAGCCCAATTACAATTACGACGATACGGATCTGCGGGATTTATTCTGGCAAAAGCCGTTTCGCGAGGCGCTTTCTATTGCGATTAACCGCGATGAGATGAATCAGATTATTTACTTTGGACGAGGCACCCCGAGACAGGTGACAGCGCACCCGAGCAGCAGTCTGTTTGAACCCGCGTATGCTGAAGCTTACACCGAGTACGATCCTGTTCGCGCAAATCAATTGTTAGATGAGCTTGGCCTGCGCGATGTGAATGGTGACGGTTTACGTGAGCTAGCTAACGGTGAAGATTTGATCATCACGCTGGAGTTTATGGACTGGGAAACGCCAAAGGCGATTACGCTTGAGCTGGTTGCGCTGTATTGGCGTGAGATTGGTATCGACCTGCGTCTCAAAATCGTTGATGCCAGCCTGCAAAGTGAGCGAGCTTTAAGCAACAAAATGCAGATGACGGTTTGGCACGCAGACCAGGTAACCGACATTCTCCTGCCGATTAATCCAACATGGTGGGCACCCATATCCAGCAGCCGTTCGAATACGTTGTGGAACAACTGGGCGCGTTGGTATTTAACCGATGGTCGGCTGGGAACGGAGCCGCCTGCAAACATGCGTGAATTGCAGCGCTGGGCTTATGAGATGTTCACCACAGTTGATTCGGCGCGTCGCCAGGAATTGGGTAAGAAGCTGCTGGCAAGCAATGCTGAGAATCTGTGGACCATCGGCACCGTTGGTCTCGCGCCTCAGCCGGTGGTGATATCAAAGCATTTACGCGGGGTGCCTGAGAAAGCGATATGGGGTTGGGATAACCGATGGACCATGGCCTATCACCCGGCAACCTGGTATTTCGCTACTGAGCAAGCTAGTGACCAAACAATTGACCATGCAAACAAACTGGGCACGGAACAGACGATTGGGCAAGCATCACAATGATCTCGGATAGCACTATATGAAAGCCTATATTGCTAAGCGTTTGCTTGGGGCGATACCCACTCTAATACTTATATCGATCATCGTATTTATCGTGATTCAGTTGCCCCCGGGTGACATCGTGACATCTACGTTAGATCGCATGCAGGCCCAGGGCGTTGAAATGTCGTCCGAGGCCATCCAAAACCTGCGTGCACAATATAATCTGGATCAACCCCTGCCCCTGCAATACCTCAGCTGGATCACAAACTTTGTGATGGGCGATATGGGCTATTCTTACTTGTTTAACCAACCCGTTAACGAATTAGTTGGCGAGCGCCTTGGCTATACCCTGTTAATCACGGTTTCTGCGATGTTGTTTACCTGGGCTGTTGCTATACCAGCTGGCGTTTATTCGGCTGTGCGGCAGTACTCAGTAGGCGACTACGTCATAACGACGGTCATGCTGGTCGGTTTGGCAACGCCGAGTTTTTTGCTGGCGTTGATCATTATGTATTTTGGTTACGAGTGGCTGGGCATCAGTATTGGTGGATTATTTTCGCCAGAATATCGCGATGCTCCGTGGTCGCTGGCCAGAGTCGGCGACTTCCTGAGCCATCTTTGGATACCGATGGTTGTAGTGGGTTTGGGCGGCACGGCTTCCACCATGCGTATTTTACGCGCCAATTTGCTGGATGAGTTGAATAAACCGTATGTTGTGACGGCTCGTGCCAAAGGCGTCAAGCCGCTCGCGCTGCTGATCAAATACCCGCTGCGCATCGCCATTAATCCGTTTATCAGCACGATTGGCCTTCTCTTACCAACGCTGATATCTGGTGAAGCGATTGTCTCGATTGTGCTGAATCTGCCGACCACCGGACCGGCCTTGGTTGAGGCGCTGATCAGTCAGGACATGTACTTGGCGGGTAGCTTCTTGATGTTGCTCTCGATCCTCACCATTGTCGGTATGATTTTGTCTGACTTGCTGCTCGCTTGGGCTGATCCTAGGATTCGCTATGAGTGAGATCGGCGCTGATCTACAGCTGCAGACCCTGTCGCCTCGGCAGTTGGTTTGGATTCGTTTTAAGCGGCACAAATTGGCTATGGCCAGTGCTATGTTGCTAATTGTGATGTATTCGGTGGCAGCGTTTTGCGAGTTCATAAGCCCTTACGATACGGACTGGCGTAACGTACAAGCGATTAACGCGCCGCCAATGGAGATCCACTTTTTCGAGACCGACGGGACGTTCCATTTGCGTCCTTTTGTATATGGCGTCGACATGCAGGTCGACGCGGAGACCTGGGTGCGCAATTACACCGAGAATCCGCAAAAACGGTATCCCATCTATTTCTTCACGGGCGGCGTGCGCTATCAGCTTTGGAATCTCTTGGATTCTGACGTGCATTTGTTTGGCACGGGGCCGCATGGCTATATTCATTTATTCGGTACCGATCAACTCGGTCGCGATCTGTTTTCTCGAGTGCTTTACGGTGCGCGAGTATCTTTGTCTATTGGCGTGGTCGGCGTTTTTCTAACCTTGTTCTTAGGCATATTGTTAGGCGGTTTAGCGGGTTATGTGGGTGGTCTTGTCGATCGAGTGGTGCAACGCGCCATCGAAGTGCTGCAGTCGCTACCGGCGCTGCCGCTGTGGATGGCATTATCCGCCGCGCTGCCGGTGAGTTGGTCTTCGTTAGGCGTCTACTTTGGCATTACCATTATTTTGTCGCTGTTAGGCTGGCCGGCCTTAGCTCGGCAAGTGCGCGGCAAATTTCTCGCGTTGCGTGAAGAGGATTTTGTTATGTCGGCGCATTTGTTGGGTGCAAGCAAGCTGCGCGTGATCTTTAAACATATGCTGCCGAGCTTTAACTCTCATTTGATTGCAACCGCTACACTGGCTGTGCCCGGCATGATTCTTGGCGAAACCGCCTTGAGTTTTCTCGGTATCGGCTTACGTCCGCCGGTGGTGAGTTGGGGAGTGTTGATGCAACAGGCGCAAAACTATCAGGCCATTGTGCTAACGCCCTGGCTGTTGATACCAGGCTTTTTCGTTGTGCTGACGGTGATGGCTTTCAATCTGCTGGGAGATGGTGTCCGAGATGCGGTGGATCCTTACAGTGCAGCGGGGCGAGATTAAAGATGACTCAATGTGACGAAAGCCAATCAAGCCAAAGCATCAGTAGTGATGCAGCGGTCGCTTTGGACTCTGATAATATTCTTGAGGTGCGCGACTTGAGTGTTGAGTTTCGTAGCGAAACGGGCGCGAACTCGGCATTGAAAGGGGTTAGTTTTGACGTGGCCAGAGGTCAGGTGACAGCGATCATCGGTGAATCAGGGTCCGGCAAGTCGGTGACCGCAAGTGCGGTAATGCGGCTTATCCAGCCACCGGGCAACATTACCGGGGGCAGTATCCGCTTTGCTCCCGCCGGTATTGAATCTTACGATGTTTTGCAGCTGACCGAGAAAGATGCACGGTTGCGTCAGTTGCGGGGCGATCTAATCAGCATGGTCTTTCAAGAACCAATGACCGCCTTGGCACCGGTTTATACCGTCGGCAATCAGGTTGCTGAAGCGATTCTTTGTCATCGTGATGTGACTAAGCAGGCAGCCTGGCAAGAAGCAGAAGCGATGTTGCAGCGAGTCGGCATTAGTGACTTGGCGCTTCGTATGCAGCAGTATCCCTTTGAATTTTCGGGAGGCATGCGGCAACGGGTTGTCATCGCAATGGCGTTGGTTTGTCATCCCGAGCTTTTGATTTGCGATGAGCCGACCACCGCGCTCGACGTCACAATTCAGGCAGAAATTCTCACCCTGATTCGCGATCTCAAAGCTCAATTAAATAACACCGTGCTGTTTATTACTCACGATATCGGTGTGGTGGCGCAACTTGCAGATCGGGTCGTGGTAATGAACCGAGGGCGCGTGCTTGAGACGGGTAGCGTGCGTCAGGTGCTGAAAAACCCGTTGCATCCGTACACCAAGGGATTAATGGCGGCGATACCTGGACTGGCGAGTAAGGGGCAGCGCCTTGAAACGGTGGCTAGCGTGGTTGGTGACGCGGATATAGAAACCGCCTATCCGCTCACGACGTTGTCGGATGGACGGCAGGTCAGTCTCTCTCCAGACCTATTGGCTCCAGA
>DJYW01000146.1:5264-49385 GCA_002450255.1 Gammaproteobacteria bacterium UBA6968 | reverse complement strand
CTCCAGACCTATTGGCTCCAGAGCAGTTGGAGACCTTGGACAATGAGTGACGTATTGCTGGCGGTCGAAGACCTCACCAAGACCTTCGGCGACAATGTTGCTGTCGATAAGGTGAGCTTTGAGTTGAATGCATCGGAAATATTGGGCGTCGTCGGGGAGTCGGGTTCCGGTAAAACCACTTTGGCACGCTGCATTATGCGCGCGATCAAAGCGGACTCAGGCTCAGTACGTTTTAGAGGTGAGCACGGCTGGCATGATTTGTTAGCAATGAGTGACAAAGAACTGTTCCCGTTACGTCGCCAAATACAACTAGTATTTCAGGACCCATTTGCCTCGTTGAATCCACGCATGACGGTGCAGGAAATTCTCGAAGAGCCGTTAATTATTCATGCCGCGAGTATGGGTATGAGAACGAAACAAGCTAGACGCGGCGCGGTACGAGACATTCTGGCTAGCGTGCATTTGGAACAAGACGTCTTGACGCGTTTCCCCCACGCTTTTTCAGGCGGGCAGCGCCAACGCATCAGTATCGCCAGGGCTCTGATCCTCAATCCAAGGCTAATCGTTTGCGATGAATCCGTTTCTGCCTTAGACGTTTCGGTACAAGCACAAATCATCAATCTGCTTGAGGACTTGCAGGCGCGGTTAGGTCTTTCTTATTTATTTGTGGCCCATGATCTTAGTTTGGTGAAACACATTTGCGACCGAGTTTTAGTCATGTTTCGCGGTAAGGTTGTAGAGGAGGGTGAGGTGGAGGCGGTCTTTAACGCGCCACAACATGACTACACAAAATTGCTGTTATCGGCGATCCCTTCGCCGGATCCAGACGTGCGTCTTGCGCCCATCGATAGAAGCACATTGCTTATATAGGGGGACATGATCGGTCGCAAAACAGCATGCGCGCAGAAAAGCCTCGATGGTTTTGGTCTCGGCGATGGTCCGCTAGTGCGGCATGCTAAGGCGATATGCTTTGCTTGTTTTATGATTATTCCTATTGGGCTGAAGAGGCGATCCGGTTGTTAGTGAGATTTCTCTTAATGATGCCGTTAGCAATCAGTGTCCCCATGATCAATAGTGCCCCCAAGTAAAATCCTGGTGTCATTTTCTCGCTGTCGCCAAAGAATAGCAGCGCCAAAATAATCGCGTATATCGGTTCCATGTTGATGGATATGCTCACCGTAAAGGGCGAGAGCTTTTTCATTACCTCTACACTCACGACAAAAGCTAGAGCCGTGCAGAGTAAGCCTAGGACCAACAAATAGACGATATCGAGCGGGGCAGGCTGAAAATCTGTCCATGCAAAATTTTCGAATAATAGTGTGTAAAGCGTGATGCCAATAAGACCTCCGAGCATTTCATAGAAAGTGATTTGGCTAGCTGTTGATTCGCGTATTAATAATCCGTTAAGCGTGCCGAATAGTGCGGCTAAAAATGCGGAGGTCAGAGCGAGTATGACGCCAAGACGGTACTGGCTCTCGAAGCTAAAAATCAAGTACAGCCCGACAATCACAACCAGTCCAAAGAGCACTTCGTATACATTGATTCGTCTTTTGAAAAATAGTGGTTCCAAAAAAGCGACGAATAACGATGTCGAAGCGATCGTGGTTAGAACAACCGTGACGTTCGAGACTTTCAACGCCTGGAAGAACGTCGCCCAATGTGCGGCGACAATGAAGCCAACGGCTAACATCCGTAGCGCTTTGAGCGGCGTTACTTTGACTGCGTTTGCGGACAGGACAAAGTAAGCGAGCAGTCCCAGGGCGGCGAAGAACATGCGGTACCATACGATTGCGTAGTACGGGATCTCTATCACTTTGCCCAGTATGCCAGTGAAGCCCCAAATAAAGACCACTGCATGCAGCGCAATATGATAGCTATAGTTTTGGAACCATTGAGCGTTACGCATCTGTTTCTTCCGTATTTGACCTTGCCGTACAACCGCACAAAGTGATCGGCATCACCTCGGAAGCTTTGTTGTTGAGAGGAAGTAGTCTGGTTTCGAGAACAATAACGAGACCGCCTATAAAAGCCTAGCGTTCTGATATGCGAGCGAGCTCGAGCGAACTTGATCGAAGAAGGCGCGTTTTGCTACACAACAAGTCAATCGCCGCAAAATCGACAGTTTGAGCAACCCCCAATAGACACGCCCTGAACACTTGGCAGGCAACGACGAGACAAGCGCCACACAGTCACGCGTCTTTGGTCATTGCGGGGAGCGTCCGCGCTATACGATCTCGTTAAGTGCTCGGATTGGGAAAATCTCGCCGCTGATTCTGGCGCTACCCGGCGACGCCAGAAACAAAGTGAGGTCGGCAACATTTTGTGGATCCGGCGGATACTCCAGCGGCGGTACGGGTGAGCCATCTTCCTGGGTTTTGGGTGGTAGCCATTGCGCCACGCCTTCGGTCGCTGTTAGACCAGGCGCGATACAGTTGACGTTTATGTTATGTGGGCCCCAGCAAACGGCCATAGACTTGGTTAGATTGATCACACCTGCTTTCGCCGCACCGTAGTGCACAAATGCGGGGGAATTTTTGACGCCTGCTACGGACGAAATATTGATAATGCGACCGCTGCCTTGTTCGATCATGCGTTGTCCAGCTGCTGCGCTGCAGTAAAAAACACTGTTCAAATTAAGGTCGATGGCCGCTTGCCATTGTTCGGGTCTCAACTTTTCCGGTGGTTTGACGAACATAGCGCCGCCGGCATTGTTTACCATCACGTTGATACTGCCAAACTTTGCTTCGGTATCCGCCATCAACTTTTCGACCTGTTCTGGGTCAGTGACATCGCAGGCGAGCGGCAGGCAGACGAGGCCTTGGCCTTCTATCTCGCCAGCGACTTGGTTGAGCTTTTCCACATTTCGGCTGGCAATGACCACTTTCGCGCCTTGCGCCGCAAATGTATTTGCAATGCGGCTACCGATACCGCCTGCGCCGCCGGTGACGATGACGACTTGGTCTTTATGAGTATTTTGCATAGTGTTAATCCAACAAAAGATTTTAGGTTAATGGTCGATGCATCTACTTGCTCGCGCCAGCCACTTCGGTAATGAATTTTTCCATTATCTCCAGTTTTACCGAATCCGCGCCAATCAATGTGCCAAGGGTAAAGTCGGGTACGATCAGTTCTTTCACGCCCGCTTCTTCGAAATTGGCGATAATGTCGATGACTTCGTTAACAGTGCCGATGATGGCCGGCATGTTCATGTCGGCTGAGCGTATTCTCTTCAGGTAATTTTCGTTGTCGCTTAAAAACAGCAGCGCTACCGCAGATCGTTCAATTTCGTTTGGATCGCGGCCAACAGCCTCGCAGTGCTGATCGAGAATCGCCATCTTGTGTTTCAAGATCGCTACGTCGCCCCAGACATTCCATTCGTCGGCATACTGGGCGGTAATTTTTAGCGTCCTTTTTTCGCCGCCGCCGCCGATCATCAACGGTATTTTGGCTTGCTTTGGCTTGGGTTCTAAGGGTGCGTTTCTGAGCTGATAGTACTTGCCGTCAAAATCGAAATGATCGTTATGAAACAAGCCTTTTAGCACCTGGCAGGATTCTTCCAGCATATCCAAGCGTGATCCTGCGGTGCCATACTCGATGCCATAGGCCTCGTGTTCATTTTGCTGCCAGCCGGCACCCAGCCCTAGCACGACGCGGCCATCAGCCAAGTTGTCCAGCGTTGCGACCATGTTCGCAAGTACGGCGGGATGTCGATAAGTGTTGCCTGCCACCAGTGTACCAAGACGCACGCGAGGCACGTCGCGAGCCAGCGCGGCCATGGTGATCCAGCTTTCGTGCACCGGTATCAACTCGTCTTCGTCCGGCAGAAAATGGTCTGCAAGCCAAATACCGTCCCAGCCAGTCGCCTCGGCGTGCTGAGCCAGTGTTTTGGTCGCTTCGTAATCGCTGCGTGGATTGGGCCAAAAACCAAATCTCATATAGGTTCCCCTGTGTGTTAATCGTTCCGCGAGACTGCAGCTGGTAAGCAGTCGCCGATTTTTCTTCGTTGCTTACAGATAACCCTAAGCCGCTTGGTTGCGGTGTTAGTTGCGCCCAGCCTGTAGTTCTACATAGTTACGATACCGCCCGTCTTGCGCTGACATCAATGCTTCGTGAGATCCGGACTCTTTGATCATGCCATTTTCTAGAAAGTAAATTCTATCCGCATGCGTAATCGTCGATAGTCTATGGGCTATGATCACGACTAATTTTTTTTCGGCGGCGTGATGCAGCGCGTCGATCAAATAGGATTCAGTTTCTGGGTCGAGTGCGGAAGTCGGTTCGTCAAGAATCAATATGCGAGATTCTTTCAGCAAGCCTCGAGCGATGGAAATACGTTGTTTTTGGCCCACCGAAAGCTTGCTCGTTATAGTGCCGAGATTGGTTTTGTATCCCTCTGGCAGAGCGGATATGAAGTCATGCGCGCCGGCGGTGCGTGCCACCGCTTGCACCTCTTGCATGGAAGCAGCGGGGTTACCATAACGGATGTTGTCTGCGATCGAGTCCGAAAATAGCTGAGTTTCCTGAAAAACATAGGCTACTTGCTCTCTCAAGCTAGGTACCGAGATGTCTTTCACGTCGACACCATCAATGGAAACTTTGCCTGCAGAGGCTTGCAGGAAACTTGGGATCAGATAAGCCAGGCTGGTTTTACCGGCTCCGGTCGGTCCCACCAGCGCTACGATTTCTCCTAAGCGAGCTTCAAGGTTTATGTTTTGCAAGGCGACACGCCCGTCCGGGTAGGTTAAGGCTACTTGTTCCATTTTGACGCCTTGTTGGATTGCCGGAATTTGGATTCCGTCTGCAAACCTTTCGCTGGGTAAATCCAGCAAACCGAATACCCTAGCTAAGCCGGCGATAAAAACCTGTAGTTCCGTATACAGAAAGCCAAACGAATAAAATACGGCGCTCAGCACAAAGAAGTAGTAAAAAAGCACAAAGTAATCACCGGCAGTGAATGTGCCGTCGATCACATAGCCGGCGATCACCAAAAAGAAAACGATTTGGCCGGTTAAAAAAGCCATGGAGCCGGCGTGGCCGAAAAGCAGTTTGACCAACGTTTCAGAGCGGAACTTGCGGAACGATTCGTTGCTGGCGGCGGCGAAACGCTCGCTTTCTCGTTTGTTTCCGCCAAGGCTTTGTACCGCGAGCACGTTAGCCATGCCTTCTTCGATGTTGCTAGTGGTTTCCGATCCGGCAAGGCGGCTGGCTTGGCTCTTGCGTCGCGCCAAACGAGCGAAGGGAATCACAAACAAGAATGTTAGCGGCCCCACTAAAATACCGACAGCGATCACTTCCGGCGCGCTGCCGAAGCTGGTGAACATCACATAAAGGGTAAGGCAGATCATCAGGATGCCGCCGTATAACCCCAGCGTTAGCGCTTGGTAGATTCCGGAAGCACTCGTAGTGTCGTAGATAACGCGATAAACACTGTCCCCGATGCGCTGCTCGTCTAGGGTTGTTATGGGTAGTGATTTAATGTGGTCTGCCAATTCTGAGCGAAGCAGGTGGTTCAAAGACTGGGACAGACGTAAGTGAATATTGAATTCGAGAATACCGAACAACCCGCCCATCTCACTATGTGCAGCGTTTGAGGCATTTTCCGTTTGTGTGGCGGTGTCGTGCCCTTGCGCCAATTCGGCGGAGGGCGCGCCTAACGCGCCGGCCGCAGCGCCGGTATAGCGCCCGGTTTCCTTCCTGCCCGCGCCGCGATTCGGCGTCATGCCGATTAAAATCACCATCATGATGCCGATCACGAGAATCCATGACATGATTTCTTGCGAGGTTTTGTCTGAGAGGAAGAGCAGGATCGGTTCCATATAGCTCGGGTAGCCGGTGCCATCAGCGGCAATCGGTTCGCCTAGAATCACGTGATCCACAACGATTTTCAGAGGCCATGGCAGCAGTAGAATGCGCAGCACGTGCTCGAAAGTCATGAAGCCCAGCTTTGTAAAAATGCGCGCCTTGAATAAGCTGAGGTATGACAACAGCTTGCCAAACACCTGCATTGTTTGGCGAAACGTGATTTCTTGCTCGTGTTGTTGATCGTTGGAAGGTGTGCTGCTCATCGCGCGGGCTCACTTGTGGATCGCCGCGAGAGCCTTGCCTCGGTTTCAACGAAGGACCGATACAGACCACCCTGGATCGACATCAACTCTGCATGCGAACCTTGCTCGATCAACCTGCCCTGATCGATATACAAAATGGTGTCGGCTTGCTGAATGGTCGAAATGCGATGCGTAATTAGAAATACAGCGCGATTTGCAGCCCAATCCGCTAAGCGTTCCAGCACGCGATGTTCTGTGGCGGCGTCTAGCGCCGCAGTGGGCTCGTCAAGAATCAAGATGGGCGCGCCTTTCACCAGCGCTCTGGCGATGGAAAGTCGCTGTCGCTGGCCTGTTGACAGTTTGCCGCCACGGTCGCTGAGTACGGTATCTAATCCCTCGGGTAGGCCGGCAATGTATTCCTCGACACACGCGACTCTAACGGCGTCCATAAGTTGATCATCGGATGCATCCGGCACGGCATAGCGAATGTTGTCGCGTAGTGATATTCCGAATAACACGTTTTCTTGTAGGGCTACCGAGACATTGGTGCGAAGGCTGTCCAAGTCCAGGTCTCTAATATCTATGCCGTCGATGGAGACGGATCCGGAGTCAGGGTCGAACAGTCGCGAAATCAGACTCATAAGGCTGCTCTTTCCCGACCCGGTTGGTCCCACGATGGCGGTTACGGTGCCCGGCGAAACGCTGAAGCTCACGTCTTGCAGCACGGGTCGTTCAGGCTCATAAGCAAAGCTGACGTTGTCGAACCGAATCTCTTGGCGTAATGCGTCGAGCGGCGGCGCGTTAGGTTTAGATTTGACGTCGGGTTCGATATCGAGAATATCGAATACCCGATTCAGCCCCATGGCAATGTCCTGCGCTCGCGTCCAGCGTTCCACCAGATCGCGAATCGACGCGCTTGAAGCACCTAAATATTCCTGTGCGGATTGGTAGGCGGACAGGTTCCAGCGCAAAAAGCTCAGGCCGACGAGACCCACGAGTACGCTGGCGTAAGTCTCACGTTCGCCGAATGCCCAGATCGCGGTAAGGAATTGGCCATATAGCAGAGCGCCTGCGGCAATTGTGAAGGTGACGATGCCGATGATGGCCATTAGGGATCGAACCCGGTACGAAGCGTTGAAAGCGCTGATTGAATCTGCCTCGAAACGCTCTTGTTCTCTGACCTCGGCACCAAAGGCCTTGATAAGGCGGGTGCTGGCGAAGGTCTCTTGTACCCGCGAAGTGAAGTTCGAGTTGGCTTGCCGGCTCGCTAGTGAATTGGTGCGCATACGGGGTGAAAACCAGCGCGCCCAAATAAGCGTGCCCACCACGATTGCCAATGCCATTAGGCCAAGAATAGGATCCAGCGCAAAAAGAAAGATGATGCCGGTGAAATAGGTAATCAAGACCTGTAGTGCCTGGGTAATTTCGCCAATTACTGCGGTGACCTGGGAGCTATCCTGGTATAGCCGGTAGACCGAATCGCCAACCCGATGGTTGCTGTGATAGCGAAGTGACAACTTATGCCAACGGTCAAGCAGTGCAACGCGTAAATCCTGATTAACCCGTTGCATGATATATATGTAGTAGTAGGGCAGCGCAAAACCGAGTGGCAGCTGTGCGAGCCAGCCGAAGATCAGAAACACAGCGTAAACCCACTTCAGGCTGTGGCGCTGCGCTGCTGTCAGCGGCGCTAACTCGACATTGGCATTTGCCGGAATGGTTGCGCTTGTTGCATCTGCTGATTGCGCCCCGGCCACGCCCTCCGCTGTTTCTTCCGCCGCTTTAGCCGGCGTGCCGGCAAGCTCCGGCTCCGCGATCAGTTCCGCGATGAACGGCGTGAGGGGTTTGGCTTGCAGGATCGATTGGCTCACCACGTCCACTGAGAACAAGGCAATCAGAATGAGCAGTAGGGTCGAAGCCCAAACGCCAATGAAGTAGTAGACCAGGTGACTGCCGAGACGAATTCGAAAGCGCAGCTTGCCGGCATCGAAGCGGTATTGAAGCAGCCAAATACCGGCGCTGACGCCGCACATGAGCGCGACAAAGACATTATCGAGCACGCCATCGACGGCAAACACGGCAAATAAAAACGCGGTTGCACCAATAACGAAAAGGCTTGTGGAAATAGCCACATAAAGCTTTTGTTTGGTTACGAGCAGGCACCAGGAAAGTGCCGCCATGCTAAACGTGGCTACCAACAGAAAGTCATACAACCAGCTTGTGTTGATTGGCAGCACCCCGGTCATAGGGCCGAGCGCAGCCATAAGCGTAGCCAGTGGAGGTATGTGGTTAAAACTCCACCGCCGTTCTGACTCAGCCTCGGTTTCTGTCTGAGCCTGGCCTGTGACTGCAGTGTAGGCGCCCACGTTTGGTGCCGCGTCAGCGGTTGGACGAGTAATGGACAGCTCGCGCCAATAACCCAGAATATAGGGTTTAAGAAATGGCCAGGTTCGAGCAAAAATCATCGCAATAGCGACAAAGCCCTGTGCTGCGACGGGGCTCTCGTCTTGGTCGCCCTGCACGGGCCCCTTGCCGAAAAAGGGTAGGGCGTTCGCCCGTTTAGAATTGCTCATGAACGCCCCCCAACGCTACTCGAAACAGCGTATAAAGCACCGCTACAGCCGGTCAACGCTTGCTTTTATTAGTTCACCCATAAACATCCGGCGGAATCGCCGTCTGCCCGCGTCCAGATTGATTAACGCCAGTGCTTGTCGCACCGGTTATCGATTCAAGATTGCCAGCGGGAGGTGTTGTCAGATCCCTATAAGCAGCGAAAAATGGGGGAAATCTAATGGTCTGGCGTTGCGTTCGCTTCCCTAAAATCCATACGCTGTCGAGATCAAATTCCAGGGAGGCACGGGATGGTTAAGTTAACGCCGGACTACGCAGAGCGGGTTTATGCGGGCGTCTTGGGTAAGGTCATTGGAGTCTATTTGGGCCGGCCGTTTGAAGGCTGGTCATACGAGCGTATCCAGCAGCAGCTTGGCGACATCGAATACTATGTCCATGACAAGCTCAACGTGCCGCTTATTGTCACCGACGACGATATTGCCGGTACGTTTACATTTATCCGTGCTCTGGAAGATCACGCGACCAATCCCGATATCACCCCCAAAGAAATTGGCGAGAGCTGGCTTAACTATTTGATAAAGGGCCGCAGCGTTTTGTGGTGGGGTGGACTCGGTCAGTCCACTGAGCATACGGCTTATTTGCGTCTTGCCGGCGGCATAGACGCGCCCATGAGTGGCTCGATGGAGATGAACGGCCAGGTCGTCGCCGAGCAAATCGGCGCGCAAATCTTCATTGATGGATGGGCTATGGTGGCGCCAGGTGATCCGGACCAGGCAGTCAAATTTGCTACGGCGGCGGCCCGAGTCAGTCACGATGGTGAGGCGGTAAACGGTGCTGTGGTTTTAGCAGCCATGGAAGCCATGGCGTTTGTAGAAACGGATATTCAGAAGTTGATTGATATCGGTTTGAGCTACATACCGAAAGATTCGGTTATCGCCAGAATGATCGCTGATTTGCGCGCATGGTACGCAGTCGAAAAAGACTGGCGCGCCACACGAGAAATGTTAGCAGCTAGCTACGGCTACGATAAGTATGGCGGTAATTGCCATATGGTGCCTAACCACGGCCTGATTATTCATGCGCTGCTGCACGGTGAAGGGGATTTCTCTGAAACCCTCAAAATCGTGAATACCTGCGGCTGGGATACGGACTGTAACTCTGGCAACGTCGGCTGTTTGATGGGCATCTTAGTCGGGTTAGATGGCATTGATGCCAGTGTCGCTCGAGGCATTGATTGGCGTGGGCCGATCGCCGATCGTTTGTATTGCCCGACCTCGGACGGTGATCGCTGCATCAGCGATTGTGTTCGCGAAGCCTCACACATCATAAACATGGGCCATACCCTCGCTGGCGAGCCGAGCTATCGACCAAAACAAGGCGCGCAGTTTCACTTTAGCTTTCCTGGTTCCGTACAGGGTTTTCAGGTTCAGTCCGGCGAAGCCGAGCTGAGTAATTTAGCTGGTGGTGCGTTACATATCTCCGGTAAAGCGGGGGCTCGCGTTGGCACGCCGGTTTTCGCGCCATCGAAAGAAGTTGCCGATTATTTTGAAAAAGCCCATTACAAACTCATGGCCTCGCCACGGATTTTTCCGGGTCAGCACGTTTTTGCCAGCGTAAGCGCGCCGGGAGCGAATCTTTATATCGCTTATTACGGCGAGGATGACGAGGTCATATATGTGGATTTCGAAGGTGCCGCAGCTGACGCAACCGACTTCGCTTTGCAGGTTCCCAGTGTGCCCGGCCCAATCTTTGAAATCGGCGTGCGTCTAAGTGCGGATGTGACTTTGGCGTTAGACCATGTGGGTTGGCAAGGTAATCCAGATGTGACCTTCGAGCGTCCCAAGCATAAAGGCCTTATGTGGCGCCGCGCCTGGGTTGATGCCGTTGATCAGTTAGTTGGGTGGTCGGAAATGTTTCGCCTGGTGCAAAACGAAGGTTTGGGCATGATTTCACAAGGTACGCGTGAGTGGACGGACTACTCAGTCAGTGCAGACGTAACGCCGCACCTTGTTTCGCGAGCTGGGGTAGCGGCGCGGGTCCAGGGATTGACTCGGTTTTATGCATTGATGGTAACGCGAGAGCAGAAGGTGCAGTTGATCAAATGCGTGCACGACGAAAGCGTGTTAGCGGAGGCCGATTTCAAATGGTCCCTCGGCGAGACTTTGGATATGACATTGCGCGTAGTTGGTGGCGAGTTGGTAGGCGAGGTTAATGGTGCGACTGTATTAACGGCTCAGGATTCCGACCTTGATACCGGTGCGGTTGGATTAGTCGTTGCGGATGGTCGGAGCGCCACACATAAAGTCCGCGTGGCCAACGCGGGTTAACGATTGCCAAAGTCTATCCCGCTTATCGATAAAGGTAGAGCAAGAGGGTACTAAGGGCACTGCGAAAAGCATAAGGAGCGGCATCGTGATGATTGAGTCCTTGTTTTCCATGAGCGGTAAAGTGTGTGTCATTACCGGAGGCTCCACAGGCCTGGGCAGCTATATGGCTCAGGGTTTTTTGGAAGCAGGTGCCGCCCGGGTTTATATCACCGCTCGATCTGCTGAAAAGTTGGAAGCGAAAGCGGCGCAGTTGTCAGCGATTGCCGGCGGCGAATGTGTCCCGGTGGTAGGCGATCTTGCGACGCTCGAAGGCGTGGCTGCGCTGTCCGCCGCGCTTCGCGAGAGAGAGCAGTACATTGATGTTTTGGTCAATAACGCAGGCCTGGGGACCGGCGGACCTTTTGCGCAAATGAGCGCCCACGATTGGGATCGCACCATGGACATCAACCTTCGCTCGCCGCTGTTTTTAACTCAGGCTCTGCTCGATTTGCTGAAAGAGAGAGCAACAGTTGATGCGCCTTCCAGTGTTATTTTTATCAGCTCAGTGGCTGCCAGCGAAATTTATGGGCACGTCATGGCTTATTCGACCAGTAAAAAAGCGGTTGAACACCTCACCCCACAGATCGCGCTGTCCCTTGCGGATGACCATGTCAGAGTCAACGCTATTGCGCCTGGACGCTTTTACTCGGAAATGACCCGAGGCGCGTGGCAAGACCCTGAGGCAGAATCTTACCAAGCCGAGTTACAACGCATTCCAGCTCATCGCTATGGCGATATGCAGGATATAGCGGGTGTTGCGATTATGTTATGCAGTCGAGCAGGTGCCTATTTCACCGGGGAAGTGTTGAATGTGGATGGCGGCCATCGCCTGCGTCGTTAAACGCGTTGTCCCGCGAACTCGATTTGCTTAGTCACCTAGGCAATCCTAGTCAGAGCGCCTCCTGCGGCGGCTGGGTGTCAGATAGCGGGTATCGAAGGTTTGATCTTTGCTGCTTGTTGAGGTCGTCCTGTTAGCAGAAATTTATCGTTAGATTCTGCGGGTGTTGTGCAGCCCGTCAGCGGGGCGCGGTTGGGTGTGTAAACGGGTATCAGTAATATTATCGGTCCGCGCCGCCGGTTCTTCCCTCAGTAAGGCAGGGGTTCCGCAACGTTGGTTTTTCTAGCAGATGTCATTCCTCCTAACGGATCATGTTCGATTGCGGCGCCTTCGGCCCGTCACGTATCGACTTCAAAATCAATACTCGAGTTTTGTTAGTCGAGCAGGTGGCACTTGTCTCATTGCCAAAATCGCTCTGACTTCATCCAGGCACGAATCGGATAAAGTTCTCCAGTCAAGGCATCTGAGGCGGGTGAAGCCAGGAACAAGGTGAGATCAGCCACGTTGTCTGGGCTGGGTGTGAGCTCCAATCGAGGAATTGGGTTGCCCTCTGCGTCGGTATCCGCAGGAATGATGCCGTAGCCCTTGAGTTCATCGGTAGCGATTAGTCCTGGGAGAACGCAGTTGACGTTGATATTGTGTTTGGCCCACATAAAAGCCAGGTTGTTGGTCAGGCTGACAACGCCCGCTTTCGCTGCAGAGTAATGCAGCTGGTAAGGATTGCCCTTGCTGCCAGCGGTGGAGGCAATATTAATGATCTTTCCCGATTGCTGTTTGATCATCTGTTTACCAGCGGCCATGCACGGTAAAAAGACCCCGGTTAGATTCTGATCAACAACAGTTCGCCATTCTCCTAGTGGCGTATCCTCTGCTTCATAGCTGCGTCCCCAACGGCCCGCATTATTTACAATCACATCCACCGCGCCGAAAGCGGAGACTGTTTGCTCGATCAGTGAATGGACTTGTGTTTCGTCGGTAACGTCGACGGTAATTGCCAGCGCGCTGTGGCCTTCTTCTCTTATCTTGGCTGCTTCTGCCGCAATTTTTTCTTCGCTGCGGCTCGCTACTACTACGTTAGCACCCGCTTGTGCAAAATTGGCGCACATGGATCTGCCGAGACCGCCGGCCCCGCCGGTTACGATTACGGTCTTACCGTCTAGTGAGAAATTCGACATAGTTTGTTCACCTTGTTGGTGGCGCTTTATAAAAGCTTTGCTGATCCTGGTTTTGAGTCTTGTTCTACTATCTAACGAGTGATTGCTTTTTGCGTCACTAGCCTGCTCGCTTACCAGTCGCTGGTATCTAAGCCGCTCAGCATTGGCTCTAGTACTTCGCTGACCAGCTGTTCCTGTGCTGCGCGGTAGCCTGGCTCGTTAATCAAGTTATGCAATTCGTTAGGATCTTCGCTGAGATGATAGAACTCTATGGGTTGACGAGTCTTGGCGTCCACCGAAAGCTTGTGATCTGCTGTGCGAAGCATAGCAAAGGCTGACGGTGGCAGGCCAAGCTCGCTTAGTACCGCAGTGCGAGGAGACCTATTTGATTCGCCGGTTAAGATGGGCATTACCGATTGACCGTCAGTGTCTTCGAGAGGTGCCGCGCCGGAGATATCAATAAGCGTTGCAACAATATCTAAATGGCAGGTTAACGCTGGGGTAATGCCTTGGCCCTGTCCGTGCGGCGCTCGAAACAGGCACGGCACGTTAACGGCAGCATCGTAAAACACTTTTTTGGCAAGCAAGCCATGGTCGCCAAGCATTTCACCGTGGTCCGACGAAAATACGATCCAAGTATTATTCAGCAAATTGCGCTCTTCTAGCTTACGTACAATACCGCCAATGCAATCATCGATCAGCGTCACCTTACTATAATAGTTGGCTTTCATAAGTTGATTTTGGGCGGTGCCCATTTGGTCTAGCTTGTTTGGCGCATATTTCAGCAGTAATTCCACGTGGGGTGACTTTGGCCCGGTGCCTGCTTCGCGAAGGGACAGCGGCATTTCATCGGGGTTATATCGTGCACGATATTCAGGCGGGGCATCCCAGGGGTCGTGCGGGCCGCCAAAGTTCACTTGTAAGTAGAATGGTTCGTCCGCCTGACAATCCTCGATCCATTGTTCCGCAAGGCCGCCAATAAATACGTCCAGGTGGTCCTCAGTGGGCAGTTTTGTCGGTGGTAGCTCCCACGGGAATGGCCGCTCTCCACGTAAATACATGTCGAAATACTGGCGGTGTTTTTCTAGTAAACCCTTATCTCTTAAGTGGTCGGTATACAGCGAGTCTGTTACCAGTGACTCAGACGGGCCAGTGGTTTCTCTGGCATCAACAAATCCCCAGTCGCGCATTTCCTCAATATGTGCACTGGCATGTCCTTCGCCGTGCCGCCACAGATGCGTCTTACCCACCACACCAGTGCGATAACCCGCGTCGCGTATATTGCGGACATGGCTTTGCCCGTGCCGAAGCTCCGGATTAGCGAAAGCCCATACACCGTGCTGGTGAACCGGGTGGCCAGTCATCATGCTGGCGCGAGCTGGCATGCACACCGGGGAGCTGGTGCAGCAATGCCTGAACACGGTGCCCTGGGCGGCAAGCTGATCTAGGTGGGGCGTAATGGCGACAGGGTCGCCGGCGTAACCCATGGTGTCTGCCCGCTGTTGATCGCTAAAGATAAAAACGATGTTTGGTTTTGACATGAAAGGCTCGGTAATGTGACTGATTACTATCCCACAGGGCATTTACCACGAGCAAAAATGCATCTGAGGTGCGGCGACAAATTACCCCAAAATCGTAGAAGTTAGCGCCCGAGTTGTGCGTTGCTGCTTAAAATTAGCCACGCCTCAAGCACCCCGGGACAAGCAGTCCGCAATGTTATTAGACTAAAACGGTAACCGCTGGGATAAGCTCTGCGCTGCCACGAGCTGTGCACCGGGTTAGGCAATCGCGACCTTGCGCACGCGCTCTGTCATGGCCTCGGCAACGTCCCATAGCTCCTGCGCCAATGCCTTCTGGGCAAATAGCTGCTGTTCCACTTGATCGGCAGGCATGCAGGTGTCGAAGAAACGACCGGACACTTGTTCCACATCAGGGTGTGTCGCCACATAGACCTGAGTCGCTGCACCTTCGGCAACCGAGCGGACAAAAAACCGCCCGAGTAATAAACTGGCCTTAATCCACAACGGCGCTGAATGACTGATGTTTGTCATGATGCTGCCAGGGTGCAGTGCGTTTGATGTCAGGTTTGTACCCTTAAGACGCTCGGCCAGTGCCAAGGAAAACAGCGCGTTCGCCAGTTTCGATCTGCCGTACGCTTCGCCCGCATGAAACGCGCCCTCGCCGCACAGATTGTCAAAATCGATGCCGCATGCAGGCACCTGTTTATAGGCTGAATCACTGCTGACGTGAACAAGTTTGCCGGTTCCGCGCTGCTGCATCGCCGGCAACAGATTGTTGATCAACACAAAGTGCCCGAGAAAATTAGCGAAGAATACCTGCTCAACCCCGCTGACTAACTCGAGCTTGCCAAAGGGATAAATCCCCGCGTTGCAAATAACGGCGTCTGGTATGAGTCCGGCTTCGAGAATGGTTCTGGTGCAGTGATCAACTGAATTCAGATCCGTCAGTTCCAATGCGACCGGTGTAATGGTCCCCGGCATATCGCTGCTGGCTGCGGTGACTTTTGCCTTCGTTCGTCCCGTCGCTAAGACGTGTGCGCCGCGGAGAGCGAGCACACGCATGGTCTCGCGTCCAATGCCTGCGGTGGCACCTGTGACAAGCATAGTCTGTCCCGATAAATCCAGGTTTTCTGTTACATCCTCTGCCGTGGTTTGTTTTGTGAATTGGTTCATATTGATGACGCTGAGCGTTTGATCAGCAGGATGATAAATGTTGGCTAAGAGCGTGGATTCATTACTGAGTAAGTAAGCTATGTAGCCGACTGCCTCGCCGGTGACTTACCGGGTGGCCTAGTTTGGTTTGCCAGTGTAAAAACAGTTAAATCCGCGGCGTTTTGATCCATTGTGATTTGTCCCTGACCAATGCACCGTTCTAGACTGGAACAACAGCATATCGCCAGAACTCATGGCTGCTTCGACCAGATCGGGATGGTCGGATAAATCGTTTGGTTGGTTGGGGCGAAGGTAGGCGAACTCTGCTTCTCGTTGATGCGAGCCCTTGAGGAAGTGAATGCAGCCGTTGTCGCGATTGGTGTCGTCGATGGCAACCCAAATCACGCCGCCGAAAATCGCGTCAATGTGTGGATAAACCTCTTCATGGTTTTTGTTTTTCGTAAAAAAGCTAGCGGTTGTAGGTATCGGCGGTACGCCGAGCAGTTTTTGCAACAGCCCAACTTGCGGGCCACATTTGAGTAAGTCATCGAAAAAAACATCGGCTTTTTCAAGCCCCTTGGTAACGTTGGTGTACGTCTCTGAGAAATTGGTTTGGTTACTCAGGACTTTTTCTGCTCGCCAACAAATTTCTTCGACCACTTCGGGCGCGAAAAAAGCACGGGCAATCGCGTAGCCATCTTTTTGGAAAGACTCTTTTAGAGATTGAATTTCTGCTTCCAACATTAGGGCGTCTCGCTCGTTTCCTGTTGCGTCTTCGCAAATGCTTTGCATGAGACTCTATACGCGCGCCTCGGATTTTACACACGTCCTACGACGTATTTTCCCCCAATTTATAACGGCTCGAGTCGTTCTACGGCGCTGACTCTGCAGCATTTTCGGCTGATTGGGCAGCAAGCTTTGATGCGAATGTTCTCAGCAGAAAGTGGATCACCCAGTGCAAATATGGGTGACTTTTGGCAGTTGGTGCGAGGCCTGGCATCGGAGAATGGCTTAGGATGGAAATGAACATGGGTGACGAGGAAGAGGCGTGTTAGAACTGGGTATACTTGCCGACGATTTAACCGGCGGGATGATGGCAGCAAGCCTGCTGGAAGCCGAAGGCATTCGTTGCCCATTGGTGAGCTCCGTTGAGGCCTTAGCGAATATCGATCCCACCACTGCAGAGGCAGTGGTGGTGGCCCGCAAAATTCGCTTGATTGATCCCGAGTTAGCTATAGCTGAAGCAAAGCAAGTTGTGGCCGGTATGCAGCAGCTTGGCATCCAGCGTTTTTACTACAAATACTGCGCAACCTTTGATTGTACTGATCGTGGCAATATCGGTCCCGTCTCGCTGGCCATGCTGGAAGCCGCCGGTGCATCGCGGACGTTGTTTTGCCCGGCATTTCCTCGTCATACGGTCACTGTATTCCAAGGCCGGATGTTCATCGGTGCTACGCCGTTAGGAGACTCCTTTAAAAAACACGATCCGGTCACGCCCATGTTGAATTCAAACCTGCTGGAAGTGCTTCAACCGCAGACCGCCGAAAAGGTGGGTTTGATACCACACAATGTACTTGTTAGTGGTGTTCCTGCGGTCAATGAACTATTGGCAAAAGACGGCGCGCCCAGATTTTTTATAGTGGATTCGGCAGACGATATGGATCTCGAACGCATTTGTGAGTTTGCGTTGGATTGGCCGTTGACCACCGGCGCGGATGCGTTGCCGGTGTTTCTCTCCCGTGCGTGGCGACGTCGTAATGGGGTTGTCAGCGATGCTGCGCAAAAGACAGTGTTGGCGCCGTCACCCGGACGGGAAGCGGTTATTGCCGGCAGCTGCGCCGGGCCTACATTACGCCAGATAGAATGTTTTGCGGCACAGCACCCGGTGTTTCACGTGGATCTGCTCAAAGTAGACGACGCGGACGCGTATGCTGCGCAAATAATGGACTGGGTGGAGGCGCAGCCGGCAGATCAGCCTGTTGCGATAGCGACATCTGCTGACGTCGCCGGTGTAGCGCAAAGTCAGGACGTGTTGGGTAGAGACGGCGCCGCGTCCCTAGCCGATAACATTATCGGTCGGGTGGCACAGGGTTTATTTGCAAAGGGTTTTAGAAAGTTCGTTGTCGCTGGTGGCGAGACATCGGGTCAAGTGATTAACTCTCTCGGTATCGCCCAGGTCGAAGTCTCTGCTTTTGATGAGTTGGGCGGCGGCTATTGCCACCAGGTCTTACCTGAACCGGTCTCTTTTGTGTTGAAAGCCGGGGCGCTTGGCAAAGAAGATTTCTTTTTCCGCGCCTTAGAAAGAATGCGTCTGGCGGAACAAAACTAAATTTAGGGGGAAATGATGGCGCAACAATACGATGAAGCGAAGCTACGCGCACAGCTGGCGGAGCAATATAAGCATCTGGAATCGATTGGTCTAAACGAATTGTCTTCCGGTAATGTGAGCTGCCGCTTTGGCGATAACATGCTGATTTCACCCTCCGGGGCAACCGGCTCTAATATTTCGTCTGAGCAAGTTGTTGAGGTTACTCTGGATGGGGAGTGGCAGGGCGACCGCAAGCCGTCCAGTGAGTGGCGCATGCACGCTGCCATTTATAAAAATACTAAAGCCCAGGCTGTGGTGCATACGCACTCTGACCATTGCGTCGCGCTGGCTTGCCAGGGACGTGGTCTGCCCGGTTTCCATTATTTGGTTGGCTCGTTTGGCGGCTCCGATGTCCCTTGTGTGCCGTACTCGACTTTCGGTACCGAGCAGCTCGCGGAGGATGCCGCAGCGGCGCTGCAGAAGCGGTCTGCTTGCTTATTAGGCGCACATGGCATGATTTGCCGAGGCCGCGACTTGCCCAGCGCTGTCTCGCTCGCCCATCGCTTGGAAATCATGTGTCGCCAGTATCTACTCGCCTGCCAATTAGGCGAGCCGTACTTGCTGACCAAAGCAGAATGGCGAGAGTTTTTTGATCGCGTTGAAAAAGTCAGTTATGGATCGTTTATCTAAGACAACTTGCCATTTTCTGAAACGGTGTGGTTCAGGCGGCAAACTCAGGCTGAGGTTTATTGGGTGAATACCCGCGGGCAGAAGTTGCCGGGTAAATTCGAATGCGTACTCTGGTCGCGGATATTTAGGCGAGCTCTACCATGATTTCATTTAACGATTATCGAGTTGTTGATCTGAGTCCTCGGATCAAGGCGCGGGTGCATCGCGTTGATGGCACCATCGAAGAGGGCACGAACGACCCTTATGGCAGGCCATGGGTGATGCAAGAAGGACGTTTCCCCGGAGACAACTCGCTGTTCACTTTATACTCAGCGCCGCCAGACGACGCGGTTTGGCACCAGGAACGCATGACTTCCCACCACGGCGCTCACGTGCAGGGTGGTAAGGGGCATATCGATCATTGGCCTGGTATGCCCGCGGACATGCAGGGTCTTTGGGAAATGCCGCTAGAAACATTTGTTGGTCCGGCCTCGGTGGTGAATCTTGACCACCTTGAACCGATGGCAAACGATGATTCCGAGCGCTATCCCCTAGGTGAAGGCTTTAAGATGAAAAGTCAGAAAGGCGATTTGCGCGGTCAGGAAATATTGCCGGAGCATCTGGCGCATATTCAACAGCGCGATATCGTTTTGATGACCAGTCGTTATACAGGTCTTGAGCAACCCTGGTTGTCCGAACAAACCGTGCAGTGGCTTATTGAAGATCGGCAAATCCGTATGCTCGGGTTACAAGCATCAGGCGTGCAATGGCAGTACGCGTTAAAGGTCGCGGCGCCAGAAAATTCGCCAGTCAGACGTATGCTGTTGGGCGCCAACGTGCCGATAGCTCATCCCCTCGTCAATATTGATGCACTGACGCAAGATCGCGTGTTTTATTTTGGCTTACCGCTAAATACGCCCAAGCTTGAAGCCAGTTTTATTCGCGCAATTGCGTTTGAAGCACCTGATCAATAGCCGTCGCGGCAAAGAGCCCGTTCAGTTTGACAACAAAGCGAGAGAGACCGGGTTTACGAACCCGATAGAGACAAGAGATAGCGCATGATGAAGACGATGTTGGATAGTTTAGAGAATGCAAAGATCGTTGATTTGACCGTGGAATTGGTGTCGCGGCTGACGCGACTAGATGGCTCGATTGAAGCTGGCACGCGAGACGTTTACAACATGCCATGGATCGTTGAAGAAACGGTTAACGAACGAGATGGCACCATTGAGCACCTTGTTGGCACCAATGCTGGCACCGTTGCAGAATGGCCTATCGGTGGCCTTAGTGGACACATGGGCAGCCATATTCAGCTTGGCGTGGGACATAATGATAATTGGACCGAGCTACCGGACGGCATGCTCGGGATTTGGGATGTGCCGTTGCAGACCTATTTTGGCGAAGCCGTGGTTTGTATGCTGGATCACTTAAAAGGGCAGCCCATTTTGCCGGAGCATCTCGATAATGTTAGGGAAGGCGACATCGTCCTGCTGGGCAGCAAGTGGAGTGGTGATGACCAACCTTGGATTGAGGGCGATACAGCTTTTTGGCTGGCGGAAGAAAAGAAGATAAAAATGTTGGGTGTCGGTGTGCCGGGTATCAGTTGGGAAACCAATACGGATGCGCCGGAGCCAAACAACAGCCCTACCCACCGGGCTATGACCGGGAACAATATTCCGATCGTGTATCCGCTTGATAATCTGCAAACGTTAACTCAGGAACGCGTTTTTTTCCTGAGTTTGCCGCTGAATGTTGAGTCGATGGAGGGTACTTGGGTGCGCGCCATTGCAATTGAGGATCAGGCTTAGCTAGCCAGTCCTCAGGTTCGCTGGTAGGTAGACCGCGAGCCCCTACGCCTAATTTCGGCTTAGCCAATGGCCTTGTCGCGGCCCTACTGCCGCGCTGTCGCTTGCTTACCCTGCTGTCTGCTGTCGCGCGAGGCGCGAGCTAGTCGTCCTCATGAATAATGACAACGCCGGTATCGCCTTCAACAGTGATGGTTTGGCCGTGCTTAATTCGCTTGGTGCCATCGCCTACCCCGAGAACAGCTGGTATTCCGTACTCTCTTGCGACGATAGAACCGTGCGCAAGGATACTGCCGACATCGGTCACCAGTCCCACCGCATTGGCAAACAGTTGCGTCCAGGCCGGTGTGGTCAACGGACTAACGAGAATACTGCCTGCGATCATTTTGTCGAATTCTGCCGGGCCAAGAATCACGCTGGCCTTGGCAGTAATCGTGCCTGAACTCACCGGGAAACCGCGCATGACATTACTGTCTTCGTCGTTCTTTATCTGCGTTTCTTTGAACGAAATAGACTGCATCTCGCTGGCTTCTGCCGGCAGGGTTCCAGGTGGATGGTGAAGTTTACGGGCCTCTCTTAACAGGCGGCGGTCGTTTGCAAGGTTGCCGAGTTCCGGTAGGGACTTGCCTTTTTTGCGAGCAGCAATGGCTTGCTCTAATTCGTCGCTCACAAGGAAGTAAGCATGCTCCGCTTCTTTGAGCGTACCGCTGGCTACCAATCTTTGTCCCAATTCGCTGACCATGGGGCGCAAAATAGACCAGGTATAGCCAAAGCGAAACGCCACTTCCTCGCGGATGAAGTTGTACTTTAGCGCCAGCCATAACCGAAACCGAAACTGCCAGTAGCTCAGCCCGGTTAACAGTGCTGAGATCTCGGCGAGTTTTTTCTCGCGAATCTCCGCAGTCTTTCGTGCTTGATTTTTCGGATCATAATTATGATCTCTAACCATACCTTTGAGCGTAGCGAATAGCGCGGAAGGATCTTCAATCTGCGTAGGTTCAATAAAATCCATGCTATAGCCTTGGTGCCCGTAAGCCTTCAAGTAGGCGTCTATGGCTGCAACGACTTCATCGGCTTGGGTATCGTCGCGAAGTGCCTGCATCAAAAACGGCGAGGGGACAGTAAGCACCGTGTAACTCAAATCGTCGTTCGCTCGAACGAGTTTTGCGATCTCGAAAAGGTCGGCGTTAGCCTGCATTGCCTTAGATTCAATGCCCGTGAGGAACTGGCCGCTAATGAAATTATGTTCTGGTAACGCCTCCCGCAAAAAACACTGCAGCTGGTCGTCCGTTGACTTGGCGACACCAAAGGTGTGACTAGAATCGGCAGACCAGTAACGGCCTTCTTCGATTCCCATCTCGACGATAGCGGCCAGCAGCATTTCATCATCTGCATCCTGTACATTTGTCGTCCGCCACTTCTCGGCCACACCTTCGAGTCGAGGCAAGGTGCCTTCGTACCATGACTTAAGCTGGCCGTCGTTGATGGTCGTGTTATTGAAGGCAATGTAGGTTGGGTTATTGCTTTCTGGCAAAACAAGCAGCGCATCGAGCCCCTCTTGGTTCTGCTCGGCATGCCAAGCGTCATAGGCCGCGCGGTCCGCCTCACTCAATTGTTCGCGGAACGGCGCGAGATCCGAGATGGCAGCATCTTGTGCAGCCGCTTTGCTCTTTGCGATTTGCTCTGCAAAAGCGCTGTATTCCGCAGCCTCGATCTCCTCTTCAGAGATTGCCCGCGTTTCCTGTTTCTGTTGCTTGCGTTTATCTGCTTCCGCAATGATTTGCGGCCAGTCAAAACGCTGATACGCGTAGCCGTTGACGGTGACGAACATAGGGCCGCCGCCAACCATCAGACTTTTCGGTCGCGGTGATTCGAGACCGCGCGTTAGGTAAAGTTCTTCGAACAGCGGCGATATCGGTTCTGGCATGTTCTCAACGATCTGCCGTCGGCTGACAAAACGAGCTGGGGCCGTCGGTACCCATTCGAGATCGATTGGTTGTGCTAGCAGGTTTGTGATGGGTCGCGACTGCAGTAGATGCAACTTGCCATCACAGAAGGCCCATTCAATATCTTGGGGTAAGCCGCCATACAAAGTCTCAATTCTCACGGCCGTCGTGCATAGCTCTTGGCGCTGACTAGCGCTGATAGAGGACTTGGCGCGGTCCTCTTCTGATACCGCTTCCATGCGAACTCCGTCGTCGCCGTCAGAAACAATCTGCTGCTCTTTTGGGCCTATCACTTCTTGTTGGACGCTAAAGTCTTCGCGGCTGATGATGTAAGTATCTGGTGTGACTTGGCCGCTTACTACCGCTTCGCCAAGTCCAAAACTGCCGTTGATGATGATTTCTGAACGTTCGCCGGTAGCTGGGTTAGCGGTAAATAAAATACCTGATACCTCTGAGGGCACCATCATTTGGACGACGACCCCCATTGCGACGCTGGCCTGATCAATCCCATTTTGGTGGCGGTAGCTAATGGCTTGTGCGGTCCACAGCGAAGCCCAACAGTTTTTAACTGCTGCAACAACAGCATTTTCGCCGCGGACATTAAGATAGGTTTCTTGCTGGCCGGCGAAGGATAAACCCGGTAAATCCTCTGCATTGGCAGATGATCGAACGGCAACCGGGATTTCTTCAGCGCTTCCATTACTTGCTTGCAAATTGCTGTACGCAGTCTTGACCTCTGCGATCAATGCGTCGTTCATTGGAGATTTTAGGATCAGATCGCCAATGGTTTTGGCGCATTGGTCGAAGGCCGGGTAACCGTCTTTTAACGCCGGTTTTGCGCTGGCTATTATCTCAGTCTGTAAAGCGTTGTCCGCGATAAATGTTCGGTAGGCGTCGGTCGTCACGATAAACCCGTCGGGAACATTGAAACCTTCGCGCACCATCTTTGATAGCGATCGACCTTTGCCACCCACCCGTTCCAGAGCATCTTGGTTTGTTTCGAGCGGTGTGGTGAACATGCAACGGGACTCCGACTGGTTGGCGTTAAAACATGATTATCGCTTTTGCTGCCTGCTCTAGAAACCATGGTGTCAGGGAAGATCACCCATTTAACGCCTATAATTACTAAGATTCTGGTCAACTAAATAACGAGTTACATCTAGCGGAGATCAGCTTGCCGAGCCGCAAATTCGGTCTGCAAGCTCGATTCGGTGTCTATCCCGATGTTAGGTGGGCATGCCATATCGGTGCAGAAAGAAGTGGGCGAGGCGTGCGAGCTCGGCGCAGAATGGGGCGAGAGGTTGCTTTAGCACAGGCAGGGTCTGCGTGTGCTCGGCTGGATAAAAATGCCTGTAAATTCCAAAATGTAAGACCGAGGTAATGGCAATGCATGACCATGGCGATGTATTTACAAGTGCGATCGTCGGGGTCGCTTATCGTGAGTCTAGTGAACAGCTACGGGTCAATAGAAACGATTCAATACTTAGAGGGGAACCGTGAATAAAGTAGAACAGAGCGAATTGAAAAAGAACGAATTGTATACCGAGCTGCACCGGCCACAGTTCCATTTCACCGCTAAAGAGAATTGGCTCAATGATCCAAATGGATTGGTTTACTGCAATGGCGTTTGGCATTTGTTTTTTCAGCATAATCCGGAGGCGCCTGTTTGGGGCAACATGACTTGGGGGCATGCTATTAGCCAAGATTTAATGCATTGGCAGCAGTTAGAACATGCGCTGCACCCGGATGAGATGGGCACTATGTTTTCTGGCTCGGCAGTGGTCGATCATCACAACTCTGCTGGGTTCGGGCCAGGCGCTTTACTCGCTTTTTATACTGCGGCAGGTTCAGAGGCCGACCCGGTGAAGCCGTTTACGCAATGTCTGGCCTATAGTCTGGATAATGGTGAGCAATGGACGAAGCTCCCGGCTAACCCTGTGGTTGATTGGATCGAAGGTGATAATCGTGATCCGAAAGTCATCTGGCATGAGGCGGGCGGACGTTGGATTATGGCCCTATATCTGGCTGATGATCGCTATGCTCTGTTGGCATCGAGCGATGCGCTGCAGTGGGAAGTCATTCAGACTTTGGTGCTGGATAACGATACGGAGTGTCCTGACCTTTTCCCTCTGCCGGACGAGTCTGGTGCTGAACGCTGGGTGTTTTGGGGCGCTAGTGGTCGCTATCTGGTAGGCGGATTCGATGGTAAGACCTTCGTGCCAGAAACGGCCGTGCAGGTCTGTGAGCAAGGTCATAACGGTTATGCCGCGCAGACTTGGAGCAATGCACCGGACGGCCGGTGCGTACAGATAGCCTGGATGGCGGGCGGCTTGTATCCGGAAATGCCGTTTAATCAGCAAATGTCGATTCCTATGGAACTCAAACTTAAAGGCAGTGGGGCTGAGGTAAAACTAACCCGGCAGCCAGTTGTAGAACTTGCGGCGTTACGCGAGCGAGCCATCACGGCGATTAATCAAACCATCGCCGTTGGCACGCCCTTTATCCCCGCTACGCAAGCAAAGCTCTTCGATCTTTCCTTTACAGTATCCAGACAAACAAGCAAAGCCCTCTATTTGATGTTGCGAGGGCAAATACTGGAAATCAATTGGCTAACCGAGCAATTGAAGCTGGTCTACGGCAGACCGCACAAGCTGGGTCGTGCCCAGGAATCGGTTACGTTGCCGCGCTCGACTTCTGATGCCGGTTCGCTCACGTTCCGGATTGTTGTGGATGTGACGTCTTTTGAGATTTTTATTAACGAAGGTGAGGTCTCTGCGTCCTTTTGCTATTTACCGGATGGCTATGTTGATCCGGTGATCTTCTATGGATCGGGCGATGTCCAGATATTGGATCATTTTGAACTTTTCGAATTAAAGTCAGTTTTCATCTAGCGCACCGGATCACGACTGTTGCTGCGAAACCCGATGAAAAAAAGACCGCGTTCGACGCGCGCGAAAGTTTGCCAGAACGCAGCGGCGGCCCGTGGCAGTTTGCGCAAGGTGCGGCACCCTGACGCCAAACCGAAAAATGGGGGAGCTTTTTCATTTTAGAGTTTCAATCAACCCGACCGATCAATAAGCTAATCCAATGAAAACACTCCTTATAAGCGACATTCACGGCAATGCCGAAGCGTTGCGAGCAGTTATGGAGGCCGAGCCGGACGCGGATGCCACGATATTCCTCGGTGATGCGTTGCTCTCTGGTCCGCAAGCCAACGAAACCCTTGAACTGTTGGATAGATTAAAGCCGGCTATAGCGATTCGCGGTAATCACGATGATGAGGTGCTTGACCCGAGTACGTTTCGCAGCTGGCCGGCTGAGTGGGTGGCGCTGAACGAATGGATATTGGATCATTTAGACGCTTCGGCCGTACCTAAGATCGAGGCTTTTACCGCTGCCGGCTTGTACCAACTAGAGGAAATGTCCGCCTATCTTCATCACGGTGATCTGGGCAGCAGAGACTTGGCCGCAGTGCCAGATGCATCTGCTGAGGTGTTTAATCTTTTGCGCGGCGGCACTGACGCGGAACTCGTTTTGTTCGGCCACACGCACGTTCAATTTACGCACAAGATTGGTCACTGCACGTTCGTTAACCCTGGCAGCGTGGGTCAGCCGCGCTGCGGGGTTTTGCACGCTTGTTACGGGGTATTCGAGGACGGCGTCTATGCGGCTCGCCAGGTCCGCTACGACCCAGCTCCTTGGTTAGCTGCTTTGGATCGCATTGACGTATTGCATGCGTTTCCGGACTTTAAGTCGTGGCTAGCGGAAGGCTTATTAAATGGTTACGGGATAGGCAAGAGGGAGCCCTGGACGCGATATGCAAGTCAGGGATATGCATAACAACGGACCGATGAGAGGGGAAGCATGGTCGACGCTGATGCGCGTTCCATTCAGACAGGACCGACTGAGCCGGATGAAAAAAAGCAATCCCCTTCCTTAAAGGAGGCGTTTTTGCTTGCTTGGCGCTGTTGGCCTTACTATCGGCCACAAGCGAAGCACCTGGCACTATTCGTACTGATTAATTCGATTTTAGGCGCTTTTCTTTTGGGGGCCGGGGTTATCGGCAGCGACCTCGTCGAAAATAAAATCATTCTGGGTGAAAAGTTAGAGCCGTTGCAGGCCTCAATGCTTTTGCTAGGCGACGGATTTGTCTCTTCCGGCGATGCGGATGCGGTGCTGCTTGATGCGGATCAGCGCAAAGCGGTTCGCGAACGAGTATTGATTCTCGCTGGCTTGTTGGCCGTGATCATACTGTGCATTAGCGTATGCGTTTGGTACTACATGATTTGGATTTTCCAACGCGTTAATCAAGATTTACGTGTCGAAATGCTGTCGCGGGTAGAGCGTCTTTCACTGCGTTATCACAGTGAATCCAAGACTGGCGATGCGATTTATCGCATTTACCAGGACAGTGCTACGGTGGTAAACGTTTTGTTGTACATGGTGCTTTCACCATTGCGGGTGGTCGCCTGGGCTTCTTTTGGCATTGTGATTTTGCTGCTGTTTTCGCCCGTGTTGGGTTTGCTCGTTGTCATCGCGGCAATTCCGACCGTTCTACTCATGCGTTACTACATCCCTAAAGTCAGTGCGGCGGCGACCTTGTCTCGGGAGCACAACAGTAACCTTACTTCCCGTATTCAGGAGACACTTGCGGCCATTCGCGTGGTGAAAGCCAGCGGTGCTGAAAAACGCTTGATGGATCGTTTTCAAGCTGACTCACAAAAAGCGTTAGATGCCGCGTTTGAAATGCGCAAGTACATCGCGTTTTTAACCGTCGGTGTTGCGGTTATTGGCCTTACCTTTGTTTTTATCGCCGATTACTTCATGGCGACTTGGGCGATGCGCCAGGTACCCACCTTCTTTGGCGGCAGCATCGCGCTGGTTGGTTTTGCGGTTTGGAATTTAGGTGCATTCAAGGTGGCGACCAGCCGCGGCGAGGATGCCTCGCAGCAGGTGTGGGAGCTGGCGTTTTACTGGTGCACGGTGCAGGACCTAGTTGCAGGGCTTAAGCGAGCATTCTTCCTGCTTGATCTGGAGCCTGAAGTGGTTGACGTAGCGGACCCACAGCCGTTTCCGGACACCCTGCAAGAAGTGCGTCTGGAGAACATTTGTTTCGGTTATCAGCCGGAACGCATGATATTAAAAGGCGCCACGCTTGCTGCGAAGGCGAGCACAGTTACCGCTATCGTGGGCACAACGGGATCTGGCAAATCAACGCTTATGTCAATGCTGTTGCGCTTGTACAACCCCGATGCAGGTAGCGTGCTGATCAATGATGTTGATCTAAGCCAGATGTCCGCCGAGGACGTGAGGTCCAACATTTCCATTGCACTACAGCAAAATGTGTTATTCGCGACAAGTGTTGCCGAAAATATTCGCTATGGCATGACGGACATTGATCAGGAAAGTGTGGCTGCAGCGGCTAAAGTCGCGTGTGCAGATGAATTCATCTGTGCTATGCCAGACGGTTATGACACCGAGTTAGGCGAGCGAGGCGGTAAGTTATCGACCGGCCAACGCCAGCGAATTTCCATCGCTCGCGCCATATTGCGAGATACACCGATTCTGATTCTCGATGAGCCGACCGCCTCTCTAGATGCGGAAACGGAGCGTCAGGTCATCAACAACCTAGGCGACTGGGGTCGTTCTCGGGTGATATTCATTATTACCCATCGGCTCTCGACAATTCGCAACGCGGATCAAATTGCTTTTTTAGAAGACGGCGTGGTGAAGGAGTTGGGTTCCCACCAAGAGCTGCTCGATCAAGGTGGCTGCTATGCTGGTTTTGTTGCGGCAGAGTTGGGTACCAATAAGCAGCAGGGTGAGCAAAGTGAGTAAGTCGACACGCTATGATGACCGGATCGATGTCGATACCGAGCTAACATTGAGAGAAACGTTAGCTATGATCGGTCGCTCTATGGGTCTGCTGACTAAGGTCAAAAAACTCTTCGCCTACAAATTTGTGTTCGCAACGGTAGCGGTGTTGCCAGCTATCATTTTGCCTTGGTTGCTGAAGATCGTCGTGGACCAGGTAATTTTACAGCAGCCCGTTGATTCGGCTGTTCGCTTTCCGCCGTTTCTCGATCCCTTTATGAATTTGATCGACGACATGGCCCCGACCGAAATCATGGTTTCAATAACGATTTTATTTTTGACTTTGCTGGTGTTCTTCGGGATGCGCGCGATGCCCAGCATTCAAACTGAAAGAGATGGGTTACCCGCAGGGCATGATGCGGCTACCCAAGCGGAGCAAGCCCTGTCCACGGGCGGCAGCCAGACAAGTGGCATATGGGGACTGTTAGAGACCCTGCTCACCATTCGCATGACGCAAAGACTGGCTAATAGTTTGCGTACCAGTTTGATGGGCCGATTAACTCGGCTGGAGATGACGACCTTGGACGATCAACGTATTGGAGACTCTGTGTATCGCGTCATGTACGACGCGCCGATGCTGCCGGAAATCTGTTACAAACTCACGGTAGCGCCGTTTTTGTTGCTTTTTAGTGCGGTTCTGTCGCTGTGGATGATGCAGTACAGTTATGGCGCTATCGCGCCAGAGATCGTTTGGTTAGCCGCGGGGTTAATGCCCATGACCCTTATCCTGACCGCACCGCTGTCGGGGATCGCGCGCCGCGTGAATCAGGCAAGCCGTGCCGCGGGCGCATCTACGACGAATCAGATGGAGCAAAGTGTAGACAATATCAGTGCGGTGCAGTCTTTAGGCGGCTCCCAGGTTGAATCGGATAGCTTCGCCAACAAGAGTGAGGAGTCGTTTAAAAGACATCGCTACACCTTCCTGGTAGATCTGGCCGCCATCGGTTTGTCCTACGCTGCGCTCATTATCGCGCTGGGAATGGCGTTTATTCTCACTACCGACAAAATCATCGCTGAGAGTTTGTCCCCCGGAGATTTCGCGGTATTAACAGGCTTTTTCTTTGTGTTAGGCACCAATGCGCGACTAGCGGGTAAGTATTGGATTGACTTGCAGCGCAACGTTGCAGCGGTACGCCGGGTGTTTTTCTTTATTGACTACACCTCAGAGCTGGACAGCCAATCGGCACCTTTGCCGCCTATTAAGAACAGCGTCGAGCTGGCAGATGTTAGCTATGCATATCCAGATGGCAGGCAGGTGCTTAACAACGTCAGCCTGTCTCTGCCGTTGGGTGAACTTGTCGCGATTGTCGGTCCCACCGGTGCGGGCAAGACGACGCTTGCTTACCTTTTGCCGGGATATATCAAGCCCGAGACGGGGCGAATCAGTTTCGATGACATAGATTTGGCAGATGTTGGCGTTGATGAAATTCGTAAGCAAGTTACCTATGTTTTTCAAGAGCACATGCTTCTGTCGGAAAGCATTCGCGATAATCTGTTGCTGGCAAACCCCGAAGCGACGACGGCGCAAATGTTGGAAGCCTGTCGAGTTGCTGGTGCCATGGATTTCATCGAACAGCTGCCGGACGGTATTGATACCGTTATTGGCAAAGGCGGCGATACGTTGTCAGTAGGGCAAAAACAGCGTCTTTCTATCGCGCGAGGCATTGTGCGCCAAACCCCGATTTTGGTACTCGATGAGCCAACCGCTGCGCTTGACCCCAAAACTGAGAATGCTTTGGTAGACGCGCTGCGTAATGCCGCGAAGGGCCGCCTTGTGGTCGTGATTGCTCACCGTCTATCGACGATTCGTGAAGCGGACCGCATTATCTTTTTAGAGCAAGGGCGAATTCGCGATGTGGGTAACCATGCAACCCTCATGGCGGACCCGTCGAGTGCATATCGAAGATTCGTAGAATTACAGAACGGATAAGGCAGACTATGGTTGTTGAAGATCCAGTAGATATCAGTGAAGTGGTTGCCGAATACGGTTTGGCCCAGCATCTCGAGGAGCTCGATGAGGTCGGTTTGACTGTTGTCAGCCAGGAAACCCTTAGGCTATCGGATGCCTGGGTCGATAGGCTGCGAGACGCGATTTTGCGAGTTGCTGAGGCCCGCGCTGACACTAAATTCGAACTCGACAAAAATCCGACCAAGGCATTTACTGGCCGGCCCAGCGAAATCGGCCATATGATTTTTTCCCATCTGATTTATGAGGATCAGGCATTTATAGACGTTCTGACCCATCCAGTAAAAAAGGCCTTAATGACGCATTTGCTGGGTGTTGGGCATCGCGTTGCGGTGAGCGATGGATGGATTAAGTGGCAAACCCCAGCTGCTTGGCCGAGCGAGGAAACCACCGGTTTTCATGCAGATCAGAGTGCGGTGCCTGCACCTTGGAACTGGCACTTGCCGCATATCGCGAATATGAATTGGGCGCTAACGGATTACTCTCGCGACGACGGGGCGCTGGCTTATGTGCCCGGCAGTCATCGCGAAGAACGCTTGCCCGAGTTGGGGGAAGCGTTGCCGCTTGCGATTCCGGTTGAGGCGCCTAAAGGGTCGTTAATGATATTTAACGGTGCGTTATGGCACGGTTCATATCGTAAAACTACGCCTGGTTTAAGGGTGACGATGATTGGCCAGCACTGCCGACCCTACATGTTGCCGTTCCAGGATTTTAAAGGGCAAATCTCTGCGGAAACGATAGCAATGAGTGAAGATCCACTCTATTTGCGCAGCCTTTTGCGGGAAGATGAGTCTCAGTTGCAGGCCGCGCCAGGCGTATTTTAAGGCGGGTTTAATAGGTGTGTGTTGGCGCTGGCGAGCTATGCCTGGCGAGAAAAGCCCAAATGGTTTGGTAAGTTGGCTGGCCACCAAGGGTTGCTGGCCATTCATGCGTCCCTTCTGCAAGTCGATAGTGTTCAACTGTCGCATCCTGGTCACACGCAGTATAGGTCGAATGTATCTCGTTAGCTGATGCGGCGGTAGAGGCGGCCTTGCACCGATATCGCTTGCGCCAGAATTCTATCAAGCTTGGTATGTCGCGCATGGTGCCTACGGTCGGCCAGTTTTTCCAATCCCACTGCTTGGTGTAGGCGATGATGGCGTCGTTGGCCCCATGAACGTGCATGATTGGGACATGGTGCTGGGGATCGCAGGCTTTTGGCTGTACTGGCATGGTCCCGGCGTATGAGGCGATAGCGGCGAAACGATGGCTTAGTTGGCAGGCTATCTCGTAGGTAAACATAGAGCCTAGCGAGTAACCGACGGCATATAGCCGGTGGGGATCTACACTGTGTCGAGCGGAAATATCTTCGATGATGTGAGTCAGATACCGAATGTCCTGGTAGGCGTTTGCAGTGGTGTCGAGTTGCCAGGCACCTTCGTTGTTGGGTGCCCGTTTGCCGACTGGCACTGCGATGATTATGCCGGCTTCTGCGGCCAGTTCTTCCCATGCAAATTGCTCCGGAAATCGCCAATGACCGGCGTCTCCGCCATTGAGCAAAAAGACGAGGGGCATGGTTTTATCAGTGTTTTCGCTGGGCGTGAACAGGTAGTACTCGCGATCGACAGTCGCGACGGTGATGTCGATGCGAGGCAGATGCTGGCCATACTTTTCCATAACCCAGTACCAATACAACTGATAGGCTACGGTGCTGACGATGAGAATGCCGCCCAGCGTAAGACCGGCAATTTTGAGGTAGCGCTGCATACTTCGTTTTCCTGGCCACCCAGACCGATTCACCTGCCGTTACGGCACGGTGTTGAGACGCCGGCGGCGTTAGCAGCAGCTAGGATGATCGCTATTGTCACGCGGCGCGGTTTGTCTGCGGTATTTGCCTGGGTCGCTTAGTCACAGTGAGCTTCGATGTCAGCCACCCAGACTTCGGGCGACGACAGCCATTTTTCTGTTTCGCTTTCGCGACGCCCATCCCAGCCACCCGCTACGTAGAGGTGGTTATTGACGATTGACGCAGCAGGAGAAGAAATGGGTTTAGGTAATTTACTCTGAAGCTCCCATGCACCGCCGGCTTTTAGCGTTAAGACATCGCCGCAAAAACTTTTCTTTTCACCCGCGGGCGTGTGGTGCCCGCCGATCATCCAGATTTGATCGTTGTGGACAAAGGTGGCGCCTTCCGAGTGTGAATGACCATACGGCAATGATGGTCCTGTGCGCCATGAATCAGTTGTTGGGCTGTAGATATCAACGTTAGTTTGATCGAGTTGTTGCGAGTCGTGATTGAACTGCCCACCGATGACGTAAATCTCGTCGTTTAGCACGGCAACTGAAAGCTGATTGCGAGCGATCGGCAGGGGCGCTACCGCAACCCAATCGACTCGCTTGCCTTCCCGCCATGCTGCGAGATCCAGAATCCAGTGGTCTGGCGAATCGGTGTCCCGATCTGCCATCAATCCGGAAACGTAATGCAGGTTGTCACCAAGCCGTGCCAGACCGCCACCAGCGCGCGGCCCGGGTAATAATGGCGCAGCAGTGTAGCGGTCGAGTTCGATGTTGTAGTGCCAAACCTCAGCGATAATATGATCTTTGCCGGGGTGCACCTTGTCTTTCATGCCGCCGGCGAACCAAAATCCGGATTCACCAGCAACCAGATTGACGTGCGACAGCGCGCTAGGTAAATCCTGCAGCTGTGTCCAGGTCCCGTTCTCTGGATCAAAGACGTCTAGTCTTCTGCTCGACATGATGTAGTTTTCGTAGCCGCCGAGTACGTAGAGACAACCGTCGATGAGAAGGCTTGCGGGTTCCCACTTTGCGGCAGGCATATCTGGAAGCTGCTGCCAGTTAAATGTATGCGTTGCGTCGTGCATGGTTATTCTCCCAATAAAGCGAGTTTTGTCTCTTAATTACTTTGGAAATTGTCGATTCATTGCCGCAGTTAGGTCGTTGCACCGAGTTTCCAACATAACTCTAGAATCTGTGCCGTCGCAGAAAATATACAACTCATCATTGCGAATGCCGGCTACTACTTGCTCGCCAACGGTGTCCGGTGAGACCGCAATTTCTTTCAGCCAAGGCATTTTCTCGCGGCGCGCCTGAATCTCGCGGGTTTCAGTTGGTTTTAAGTCCGGATAAAAAATCGGCGTATCCACGACGTGCGGGCACAGCACAGAAGCCGATAGGTTGGTGCCTTCAAGATCGTTGCGGAGAAATTCTGTAAAGCCCACCGCAGCGAATTTGCTCGTGCCATAAGCACCTTGGGAATGATGGCCTTGAATGCCGCTGAACGATGCCGTATTAACGATATGTCCCGGTGTGTCGCGCTCGAGCATTCCGGGCATAAAAACCCGCACGCCGTTCAGAGGCCCCCACAAGTTAACCTCGGTCACACGCCGCCATTTTTCCTCCGGCGTTTCCAGCACTTTGCCGCCGCCGCCTATGCCGGCATTGTTACACAGCACGCTGACCGGGCTGAAAGTGGCTTCAATTTGCGCTGCGGCGAGCTTTAATGCAGCCATATCAGTGGTGTCGACCTCAATCGCTAGCACGGCATCGGTAAGCTTGCGTAGCTGTTGTTCTGCATCTTGCAGGCGGTCCGTTTGAATATCGGCTATGACAATGTTTGCGCCTTCTTTGGCAAATGCTTTCGCTATACCCAAGCCGACTCCGCTACCGCCACCGGTGATAAAAACGGTTTGTTCGTTAAAGTCTTGCATCGTTATTCTTAAATTATAGATCCGCTACTTTGTTGTGTTCGATCAGATCGAAGTCGATTTCCGCACCCAAGCCAGGTCCCTGGTGAGCGTGTACCATGCCATTTTTATCTACTTCGATATCCTGTACCAAGCCATGCTTTTGCACTTCATCGGGCAGCAGAACTTCGAAGTACTCGCAGTTCTTAACTGCCATGATTAAGTGCAGATTGGCAACGTTGTTGAGTGAATTGCCGCCATGATGAACTTCATAGTTCATTTGAAAGGTTTCCGCGGTATGGGCGGTCTTTAGGCACGAGGTCAGGCCGCCTTTAATCGCGACGTCACCGCGCAGATAGTCGGTGGCTTTCTGCATGATCCAGGGCGCGTAGGCAGTGGGGCCGGTATTTGGCATTTCTGTCGCCATGATGGGAATACGCAGATCCTGCTTAAGCTTCATATAGCCGTACAAATCGTCGTAGGCGAGCGGGTCTTCATACCAGTAAAAGTTGAGTGCTTCAGCTGCCCGACCAACGCGCAACGCATCCGGATAGTCGTAAGACCAAGTGGAATCCAACATGATGCGGTAGTCATCACCCACCGCGCGCCGAACGGCTTCGCAGATTTTAATGTCCCAAGCCGCAATGGCCGGGGGATGAATTTTATAGGCGGTCCAGCCTGCTTCTTTGTAGCGCACCGCTTCCTCGGCATATTCTTCGGTGTTTTCGAATACGGCGGAGCTGGCGTATGCCGGTACGCTGCTGCGATAGGAACCCATTAATTTATGAATGGGAATGCCTGCAGCTTTGCCGGCCAGATCCCATAGCGCTACGTCGATTGCGCCGACGACCCGCAGAACAGGTCCCATAGCCCAGGTCGACATGCGTTGGTAAATCTTTTCTCTCGCGAACGGATCCTGTCCGACCAGCATTGGCTTGAACCGGTCGACGATCAGTTGCGCGTCATTACCCAGAGAGCTAAGAGCGTTGCCGAGAAAGGCGTGCCCTTCGATACCTTCATCGGTGATGATTTTTACCAGCGCCATATGGGTGGAACGAGTGCCAGAGCTTTTTACATTTAGGGTGTATCGAGTTGGCGGTATGTCATTCCATGCCCATACCGTGACTTTGACGTCAGTAATCTTCATCGCAAACTCCTTTGCTAAGTCTTGTTAAGACGATTTTAAAACGGGTTATCCGGTTGCCGCGATTGGCATACTTATCGCCGCTGTAGCCACTTCTATGCCGTGTCTCGTTATCCGCATTTCGCTTGCTAATGCAAAGCGGCTGCTGTTTTACAGCTGTTGCTGGTCGATGCTTTTCGTTCCGTAATCTAACGTTATGAGTGTGACATCCGCCGGCCCTTGACCGGTACAGTGCCGGGATAATAAGAGCCTTCAATCGTGTCACCGTCCAGGCGGCCTTCAAAGTCGACTAAAAAGTCCCAGTCGCCTTTGTCGATACCGAAGCTGAATTTCAACTCCCCATCTGTCAGCGAGCTAGAATTGATAGCAAATGGACCAAGCTGGTCATCCATTAAATAAACGGTGCCTTCACTGAGTTTCAGCAGATGCGAACCCCAACCCGTTTCCAGTTCCCAAATTCCGGAAGCTTCGCCGGTCAGCGTTGCGGATGCTTTTTCTTCTGCTGACGAATGCAATATGGTCTGCGCGACGGCCAGCGTGCGTCCAGCGAGATCCGACAGTTTATTGTCATTTTCGCCGCGAACTGCAGAAAGTAGGCGGTCATTGAGTACGCCGGTCCATTTTTCGGGCAGCGCTTTTGCGCCGCACTTAACGCCCAGAATCGAACCGACAGTGGCGGCGTTACAGTCTGTGTCCCAGCCGGCGAGGGTGGTCACCACGATGCCTTGCTCGAAGTCGTCGCAGCCGAAATAAATCCCCAAAACCACGAGGGCGGCGTTGTTGATGGTGTGGACGCCGTGATAGTGCCCGTAGCGGTCGTTAATCTTCGACCAAACATTTGTCCAGTCTGTAGCGCTGCCAGTGAGTTCTTCGGCACACCAAACTTGGGTATCGCGGATGGCTTCGGCAAGTCGACTCTTGGAGGGGATCGCGTTTAATCCGGCGGTTACAATACCCTCGGCATCGGTTGTGACGAAAGCGGCTGCGACCATTGCGGCGACAAACATCTCGCCGTAAATCCCGTTTTTGTCGTGGGAAATGCAAGCGTCGCGGAACGCCAAATCCGCTGCTTGTTGCGGACGCCCGGGCATGACGTAGCCAAATACATCGGCGCGGATTTGAGCGCCGATCCATTCTCTAAAAGGATTGCGAAACATTGCCGAGTAAGGTGGCCAAATGCTTAACGCGAAGTTGCGGTAGGCGACGCCTTCGGCTGTATACGTGAGGCCGAAAGGCATTTGCGAAACCCAGGTATTGGCAATGCTGCGCGGCGTTGTTGCCGCACCCTTGCGTTCTAACGCCAACAGGCCCAGCACAGTAAAGTCCATGTCGTCATCGCGATCCATACACTGAATATTGCCCAATGTGCTGGGTTTCAGCGTTTTAGAGATCATTTTCTCCGAGAACGGAATGTAGTTATCGAGCGGCAAGGCGTCGATGCCCGCGAGGTAATCTTCGATTCGCGCTTTTTTCCAGCCTTCGACGGGTTTACCAAGGCAGCAACCCGCGGCTCTGCCCAACCAGCCGCCATAAATTTGCTCGGCGATCCGCGCATCGTCCCAGTGTATTGCAGGATCAGTTGCTGCGGGGCGATCGGCTTGAATATCTGCCAGCGCTGAAGGTTCGGTATAGGGGAACGTGGTTGCTACTGGCAGCGCCAGAAGTTCGTCGTAGAGGTTGCGGAAGTTTTCATCTGATGCGTTCGCTTCGATCGCGTCGGCGACGCGTGCGGAGATCTCAGTAATGTCACAGCCCTCCTCACCCCGTTGCTTAAGCTCTGTCTTAATTAATTTCTTTTCTAACGAATGCATAGACCGAGTCTCGGTTGGCGAAAGTAAGTCGGCAACTAAGACTAGAAATGCCGGTAGGGAGGGTCAACCTAGATGGCATTTACTTCACCCAAAAAGCGTAAGTTATCGAGCTTTCAATTCTTTTGCGGTTGGCCGGGGAACGCTCCAAAGGTGTGTGTGGTTCAGTGCAATCCGATTTCGATGTTTAAATTCAGTAAAAATTTGGGGGAATATTGGAGATTATCGGCTTGTAACAGTGGGTCGTGCAGATGATTATAAGGGCAGGGGAGAATTCATATGTTTGATATAGATGTAAGTACGCTGCAACCGGTCGGCGAGTTTGGTTCGCAAGCCTGGGGTGAAGCGTGTGCTGATTTTGGGGTGAAAATTCTTGAATCCGCCGACCTTCCGGACGATTTGTCATGGGGATTTAGCGAGACCTATACCCACGCACCGGAGCGCCTGATCAGTGCGGAACGGCCGATTGCCGGCTATTTCTTCATGGTTCACAACGGTGTCATATCTGGCGGCGATGGCGTCCCGGAAGAGTGCCTTGCTATTCCTGGCTTTCACGCAAAATTGCGTTGGGCTTATCTTTGCAACCAATCACGGTCTTTGTACGGCAGCGCTGGACAAAAGCAGCGCGGCGCTGATGAGGCGCAACTGGTAGCGGAGATGGAATCTTATCTAGGCTATAAGCCAGATATGGGTGGCGTGCCTGCACCAGTTTGGCCGAAGCCCATTGTCGTTGCGCTCAGCTACGGCGTCGAAACCGGCGGCGGATTACATAATATTGCGGCCAGCTTGCAGGCACCGTCGCCTGAGTTTGCGGAATGGCCGACAACCGAGCTTGGCGTACCCGATTTTTCTGCGATGAGCGACGCACAGAAACAGGATCTCATCAGTTTGTGCGGACTCAACCAGAGTTAGATTTGGGTGAAGTTTGTTCCTTATTAAACGCTATCCGTGTCTGCGGTTTGTTGTTTGTGAAGTGCTGAATGCCGCCTCAGGCGGCAATGCCGGGTCCTGATTCGAAAACTCGCTTCAGGACGCAGAATTGCAACAACAGACCAGAGGGGTAGATAGCAGCAATCGGCAACAAGACTAATAACAGCGACTAATTGGAGTGGCCCAGTTGTGACTCATATTCCTCAAAGTTTAAGCCTCAGCGAATTTTCCGAAGAACTTTGTGCGGATTCGCTCGGACAACCGTTAGGCAAAGTAGAGCGAAAGTTTGTGCACAGCATGCTGCAAGGCATCAGCGTATCCCGCTCGGTTAATCTCACTGAAATTGCCAAAGGGCTTGGTGAAAACATCAGCTTACATGCAACGCACAAGCGGCTTTCGCGTAATCTTTACGACGTCGATCTGGTTAAAAACCTGTCAGACAGATTGCTCAAGATTGGCAGTAAGCGGGTTGGGCCGGAGACCCGGTTGATCGTCCACCTCTCTGAATTGCAGAAGAAGTTTGCTCGCAAAATAGAGTTCTTGCCGACGTCTGAGGGTGTTTCCAGCGCGGGGTTCAAGGTGTGCGAAATCATCGCCAGCGAGCCGGACTCCAAAACCTATTTTCCACTTTTGACCCATGTTTGGTCTGATGAGGTGCCGGGTTTCACTAGTGATGCCGAGGAAGTGTTTAATTCCATAAATAAAGTGTTAGCGGCTACTGCTAACCAGGGCGTGATTTATGTGGATAATCGCAGTGTGCCAGAAGAAACCTGCAAACTGATTTTGGCCGACCGCAAGATCAATTATATGATCATGGTGGACGATCGGGACTTGCCGGTGCGCGTTCGCAATGATGATTTTTCAATTAATGAAATGTTGGATCGAGTCGATACCCGCTACGGCAAGATTTTGTACAAACTGGTGCCTGTCGGGATTCTTGGCGCGTCGCAAACGGATCTCGATCTGTTTGTGCACGCTGGCTGTGCCGCAGTAAAAGTGCCGCTATCTGGGCGGTCAGTGAACTTTATTGTGTTGAAAACTAAGAGTTCCATATTGGAAGAACAGGCGACGCCGTTTCTGACAACTCATACCGATTTACGTTCGCGTAAGGCTCTTATGGGACTCGTAGATTCCTTTCTTTCGACTCAGGACGTGATAGCGATGCATCGCGGGCTTCGGGATAGATTCAATCCGGAAAACTTCCGAGTGCTCAGCTATAACCGGCTGCAACTGCTTATGACGTTATTGGAGGCAGTCATAGGCCACGAGGTTTCCGTGAGGGGGGATGAATTGCCGATTGATGAAACCTTTGCGCAAAGCCCTCATGACGGACAGCTGCACCGAACTTATTTGCTGCCGGATCCCGAGGCCGCTGTATCCTAGGCGGTAAACTTTGGCACTAGACCGCAAACTTGGGAACGCCGATGATCAGTGAAGAAATGCGCGGGTTTCTTGAGGGCTTCAAAGCCCAAGGTGCTAAAAAAATCAAAGCGACCGTTGCCGAGGAGCGTGCCAATCTCGACGCGTTCATGGCCCCCCTCAAAATTGCCGATGGCGTTGTCTTTGAGGATCTCGTCCTGGCCGACCGACCCGCAAGAAAACATGTGCCGCCGCAAGCCAAACTGGACCGCGCGGTCTTAACCTTCCACGGCGGGGGGTATCGGGTAGGTTCTCTGGATGGCTACAAGTCCTTTATGTCGCATCTTGCGGTTGCCTGTGAGGCGCCGGTTTATGGTCTGGACTATCGTCTCGCGCCGGAACACACCTATCCCGCTGCGCTGAACGATGGTGTCGCTGCCTTTATTGAGCTCAGCGAAACGATTGCGCCGCAACGAATTATGCTCGTTGGGGATTCCGCCGGTGGCGGGTTAGCGTTGGCCAGCTTGTTGGTCCTGCAGGAACGAGGCTTGCCGGGCAGCGGCGCTGCGGCACTTCTGTCGGCTTGGCTAGATGGCACGGCGAGCGGTGCCAGCTATGCTGATCGGCGCGCCGAATTTCAGGATGCGATGCGGCAATATGCAGGTGGTTATGCCATCGATACTGTTGGCTTATCGCCTCTGTTTGGCGATCACGAGGGGTTGCCGCCGCTGTTGTTGCAAGTCGCCCGCGACGAGCCGATGGGCGACGACACGACTGCATTGCAGGCGCGGGCGCTCGCGGCTGGAGTAGATAGCCGTCTCGAAATTTTTGACAACGCCTTTCACGACTTTCAGGTTTTTACCCAGATCCCTGAGGCACGCGCAGCAATCAATGCGATCGGCGAATTTTTTAGGGAAGTTGTGCTTTAGCTGAAGCAGATACTTTGCTTCTATGTCCTGCTTCTGTCTCCCGCTTCTGTCTCGCGCGCATCACTACAGGCTATCCCGCTAGCCTTTCGCTCTGTTCTTTGCAGCGGCCGGGGCGATCAGCGTGAGTGCACTCGCCGGTATGCTGCATCCCCGGCCTCAGCAGCAACTTGCAGGCCGAGGGCGTTCGCGTCGAGCATGGCTGCGCGCAATTTATCGGCTGTAACTGACATGGGCATATGGTGCGCGTTTCTATTCTTAAGCGCCGATTCAATAATCGTATCCATAGCGGTAGTGTCGGTAGGCGATAAAGACAATTGCGCCAGATGAATGGGAAGGCCGATGCGCGCAAAGAAATGCGCGACTTCCGCTGCCTCTGCAGCATCTTCCAACGCCAGTTGAATAAGCGTTCCCATCGCCACCATCTCGCCATGCAAATAGTCATGATGTATTGCATCGATTTGGGTAAAAGCTAACGCCATCGGGTGTGCTAGGGCAAGGCCTCCGCTTTCAAAACCAATGCCGCTCAAGAGGGTGTTTGCCTCTACCACGCGCTCCAGGGCATCGTCACAAACATTGGCGATAACCGCTTGGGCCGCGGCTTGTCCATATTCAAATAAGGTGCGTGCGCAAACTTCGGCGATCGCGCAGGAGGCGAGGGTCGGTCGAGCGCCGATTGGGGTCAACGCTTTGCTGTTATTCAAACAAACACGGGCTTCATACCAGGTTGCCAAAGCATCGCCCATGCCTGCGACCAGATAACGCTCGCCTGCGGCCGCAATGATTTCTGTATCCACAACAACCATAGCCGGATTGTTGGGATAAAATTCCACAGCATCGTTGGCGCCTTCAGGTGTGTAAAGCACCGAGAGCGCGGAGCAGGGTGCATCATTCGAAGCCAGAGTTGGCACAATGACTACCGGGACGTCGAGGCGGTAGGCGATGCTTTTGCCAGCGTCGACGGGTTTGCCGCCGCCGACAGCGATTAAGCAATCGAGCTTTTCGTTGCCAAGCGCGGCGACGTGTTTTTCGATTTCCACCAGCGAGCATTCGCCGTCAAAGATGGCTTCAACAGAGTCGATATGACTGCTTTTTAGGGTTGCAATGATGCGGTTGCCCTCGGCGGCCATGCCTCGACGCGACGCGAGGATACCGACGCGACCCACGTCGATTACCGAAAGGTAGCGATGGATTTGGTTTAGTACGCCAGGACCCTGGATGTAGCGCTGCGGTGCAACCATCACTCTTGGGGTTGTTACATTTTGCGCATTAAAGATTTTTGCCGGGAGATACGGTTCGCTTTGCATTGTGTTCGCCTACTGCTGCTGACTCAGTTGTGTCGCGTTGCATTTGCCGAGTATTTACGCCATCGCCAGGTACGGCTTATTCACTCGACCCTTTTATTTTTGCGAGTTCGGCACGTAATTGCCGGAGTTCTCGCTGTTCGTCTTGTGCCTTTTGCCAAATTTTTTCTGTGACCTTGTGCGGGCCGTAGGCGCTGGGTGGCAGCAGCATTTGGCGCTGTTTAGCGGTTAGGCCGGGATAGTTGTCCGCGTTGTAATAACACGGACTCCAGGCTACTGCGTGGGGGCAATATTTGTAAAAAAGCGTGCGGCGTTCACTGCCGGGCCGGCCTTCCCAGGGCACGGTTCCGTGGGCGCAGGCTTCGGTAAAAATAATTGCGTCGCCTGCGCATACAGCGACTCGTTCTACAAAGTCAGGCACCTCGGCTTGGGTTTTGCTGTGGCGCCAGGCAGAGGGCAAGCCAAGATTCGATTTATGGCTGCCAGGGATGCAGGCAAAGCCGCCGTCGCTGGCGTTGACGTCATCCAGCTCAAACGCAACGGCTATCAAGCCGTTAAAAAATCTGCCGTTGCTATACCGGTAAAAACATTGGCCGCCATCACTTGGGCCGACCAAGTCGGCAGGGCCGCCGGCACCCTGACCGCCGCCATGCAGGTAGAGTGTTTTTTCCCGTTCCGGCATTTTACTATCGATCTTTGCGTAGTCATGATCGAGGCGAAAATGTTCGCCGAGCAATGTCGTTAGATAAGGGGTGAGGGCGGGTAAATCGATCAGATCGATGTACGTGCCGCCGAGTTCCAGCAGCGAAGCTGCTGACCAGGCTGTATCGTTTTCGTCGCGGAACATGGTTCGATCTGAACCCAATATCGGACTGGCGTTTTCAGCTCGATGCGCCTCCAGTCGAGCGGACAAGTCGTCGATCTGAGGCTGCTGCAGGACGTTGCGTACAACGATAAAGCCGCGGAGATCAAACAGATATTGCTCGTCTTCATGCATAGATGAATCACCCTTTACTCGCTACCACTTCATGACGGCGCTAACGCGACACTTAGTATAATCGGCTCTCAGAGAGTCAGCGGTTATCTGCCGTACCTCAGCGACCGGTAAAAACCGGCGGTCGCTTGTCACGGAAAGCGGCTGTGGCTTCTTTTGCGTCTTCGGTTTGTTTGAGTAACGCCAGCGCTCGATTTTCTGAGCGAAACTGCGTGTCGATATCGGCATCTTGCCGCAACGTAGCTTTATTCATCCGCACGGACAGCGGTGGATAACTTGCGATCGTCGTCGCCATCTCGGTGGCCGCGGCAAGCAGTTCGGCATCAGCTACGCGCTGATTGATCAAACCTATCTGCAGCGCTTCAGCTGACTCGACCATTTTTGAAGTCAACACCAGTTCCATCGCTTTGCCAAAACCCACCAGTTTGGGCAGGGTGTAGGTCGAGCCGATTTCAGCGGAAATGCCAAGCGCAGTAAAAGGCAATCTAAACCTGGCGCTATCACCAGCTAGGCGTATGTCACAAAGCAAAGTGATGGTGCACCCGCCACCAACGGCGACGCCATTGATCGCTGCGATGATTGGCTTTTCTATGTCTACGAAAGCTTTGTAGAGGCGCTCCGCAAGCGTCGGGCTGTTTGACGATTGGCTCTGGCCGTTACCGGAGTCCGCCAAGTCGGCACCAGCAGAGAAAGCTCTGCCAGCACCGGTAATGACGAAAACTCGAGTGGCGTCATCCTGATCGTGTTGATGCAGCGCGGCATGCAACTCATCAGCCATGTCCAGCGTTAACGCGTTTAACCGTTCTGGCCGTTGCAGCGTAATGGTCGTAACGAAATCAGTCGTCGTCACGTTGATCGTGCTGTAGGTCATAGACAGGTCTCCGTCGGGCTGCGCGCTCCGGGTTATTCAGAGAGATTGATTTTCTGAAAGTTTGGCGGTCTTCGCTCCACAAATGACGCGACGCCCTCCTTAAAGTCATTTCTTGCCAGGCTTTCGTCCATCCAGACAGTGGATTCGCTCATGGCTTCTCCAAGCTCTTTGCTGAGATGCTTATAAATCTGGCGTTTCATCATCATGATGGACATCGGCGCTGAGGTTTGCGCGATTTCCTTAAGATAGTTTTGCGCTTCTGTGACGCACTCGCCGTCCTCACAGAGCCGGTTCGCGTAGCCGAGACGGAACGCCTCTTCGCCCAGAATTTTGCGTGAGCTCCAGTTCATATCCAGAGCGTTGGATGGACCGACTAATTTGGGCAACATCCAGCAGGTGCCGTGTTCGGCGATCAGGCCTCGCGGTGCGAAAGAGGTCACGATTTTTGCGCTTTTATCCATGAAACGCATATCGCAAAACGTTGCATAGCTGAAACCTAAGCCAGCAGCAGCGCCATTGATTGCAGCAATCAGCGGCTTACGCAGGCCAAGGAAGTAAGTCGGTGAAGACTTGTAGTTTGGGTCGTCGTCCGGATTACCCGGATCCGCTTTGAGATGATCATAGCTGTTGCCCAGTCTTTTACCGGCTTCGCTCATGCCACCTAGTGCATTCATGTCCACGCCAGAGCAAAAGCCTCGCCCCGCGCCAGTGAGTACAGTACCCACAACGTCCTGATTACTTTCGGATTGTCCCAGCGCGTGACGAATCTCCGCTTGAGTCAGGTCGGTCAATGCGTTGAGTTGGTCTGGTCGGTTGATGGTAATGGTCGCTACGCCGTCTTCTATTGCGTAGCGTATTTCCTCGTAGGTGATAGACATCGTTTTTCCCC
>DJYW01000146.1:0-4928 GCA_002450255.1 Gammaproteobacteria bacterium UBA6968 | reverse complement strand
CCCCGTTCGTTTTGCCCCGTTCGTGTTTCCCAGTTCGTCAGCCCCGATGATTGCCCTGCTGGCGGGCGATCACGATAGCTTATCGGATCAGCAGGAAGTAGCGTCTACTTTAGCAATTCCCCCATTTATGTCGATGCTTGTCCCTTCCTTAAAATGCGCTGTATTTCGGTTTCTGGGTGGGATGTGGGTGTGCTCACTTGAGACTTCTAAACCACCCCATTAGTGTCCAAGTGATCAGTGGCAGGAGTGCATAACGTGAGTGTTGAGAGCGAAGTGTTAGCAGCGATGCAGGCCCACGTGGCGGCAAGAATGAGCGAGGATAGGGCCGCGGCATTCGAGTCGTATTCTGACGCGTGGACGGACAGCAAGGGGTACACCAAGCAAACTCTGAAGGACTGGCATCTCGTCGCCACGGTTGGTGGCGCAAAACTTGAGATCACCATTGATCTGCGTACCGTAGATATTAGCGTAGAGGGCAACACAGCGACCCTCAGTCCTGTTCGCACGGATTCTGCAAAGGGCAGGGTTTCTCACCGGCACCGGTTACAAAAAGAAGCGGACGGGATGTGGCGCCTGGTGCATACGGAAACCGTCGATTGGGAACCGGTGCCGATGGATGATGCGATCCAGCAGCAGAAGGACGCCATCGACTCCACCGCCATGCTGGTGCGCGAGCACCGCGAACAATTGCTCAAAGACCGTTGGCGGCCGGGTTATCACTTCGTTGTGCCCGAAGGCGTTGCGATGCCGTTTGATCCCAACGGCGCCATTTATTGGAAAGGCCGTTACCACCTTTTTTACATATTTCAGGATAAGCGGTCGGGCAAAAAGGAAGATCACTGGGGCCATGTTTCTAGCACCGATTTATTCCATTGGCGTCACCATCCCACAGGATTGTTGGATGGCATGTACAGCGGCAATTGCTTCCTCAACGCAGATGGTGTGCCGACCATTTGCTACCACCAGGTCGGACTCGGCAATGCGCTCGCCGTTGCCGTGGATGACAACCTCGACGAATGGGAAAAACTAACATCCAATCCGATCACGCCGTCACCTAATGCAGGTGAACATAGCCACGATAAATATCGGTCCTGGGATCCATTTGCCTGGTACGAAAACGGCTATTATTACGCGATCTTCGGTGGTGAACATCCGGCCATTGCGAAGTCGCCCGACATGGGCGGCGACTGGCGTTATGTGGCAGATCTGTTTGCCCACGGTGTTGAGGGGGTCTTGTTAGATGAGGATGTTTCATGTGCAGAGCTCTTTCGGCTTGGTGATAGAGAGGTCCTGTTGTGCATTAGCCATCGTATGGGCTGCCGCTACTACGTCGGCGATTGGAAAAACGAACAATTTTATCCCGCGACCCACGCGCAAATGAGTTGGGTTGACAACATTTTCTTTGCGCCGGAGAGCCTTGAGGATGAGCAGGGTCGCAGGATCATGTGGTCATGGCTGCTGGATTTTCGCGATTTGGGAGCCAGTTTCGAGCGCGGTTGGTCGGGAACGATGAGCCTGCCGCGGGTTATTTCTCTAAGCAACGATAGAGGCGCAGAGGGCCATCTGCGTATTGAGGTGCCAGCGGAAATCGAAGCCCTTCGTTATCGGCATTTTAAGGCGGAAAATATCGCCATCGAAGCTGATACCGAGGTGCTGCTTGAGGCGGTCAGCGGCGATAGCCTGGAACTGGCGATCGACATGGACGGCCCCGACGCCACCGAGTTTGGGGTGAAAGTGTGTATGTCGCCGGACGGTGCGGAGCAAACAATCATTGCCTATGACCCTGTCGCGGGTGGGCTAAAAATCGATACCCGTCAGTCTGGCCCTGCGGATTCACCCAAGGCAGTGGAAATCGGCCCCTTTTCTTTAGATGACAACGAATCTCTGCGATTGCGGGTATTTGTTGATAAATCCGTTGTCGAAGTGTTTGCCAATGATCGGCAGGCGGTGGCACGGCGCATTTACCCAGCGCGAACAGATAGCTTAGGCGTCAGTCTGTTTGCTAAAGGGGGCGGTGCCAATGTAACGGTTTTAGAGGCCTGGCATATCTCACCGTCTAATCCTTATTAGCGATTGCCGATCAACGCTCCGTAAGCCTGCTATGCAGGCAATGCAATAAGCTCAGAATATGCAGCGCAAAGTCATGCGCCGGTTTGTCGCGCCATAAATTGCTCCACTTCTTCGCGAGTGGCTGGTGAGCAGCCGACGCGAGAAACGTTGATGGCTGCCGCGGCGTTAGCGAATGCCAAAGCGGCTTGCACGGTTGCCGGACCAGCTGCTCCGATCGGGTCGCGGATAACGGCTAAGCGGCACAGCTGATTGCGGCTAAGGTAGGCCAGGAATGCCGCATAGAACGAATCCCCAGCGCCAACGGTGTCCTGAACTTTAGCGACATGGGCAGTGGCTTGCTTGATGCTACAGCCGGCAGCAAGCAAAACCGTCTCTTTTTTGCCTTGCGTGAGTATCAACATACCCGAGCCCATCTCTTGCAATGCAACCTGCGCGGCCTGCTCGGCATCAGCCGCGAGTTGCAGCGGTACCAAGTCTGTATTGCTCGCTTTGACTATGTCGGCAAAAGGCAACAGCGCACGCACGCCGTGCAAATAAGCAGTGGTATCTAGTGTCGCGCACAGACGAATATTGAGGTCCAGGCTTACCGGGATTGACCGATCGTTCATAAGCTGCAACAGCTCACGTACTTTGGGCAGTTGGTTAGGGGTGAGGGCCAGCGAACCGGTATGCAACAGGGTTAGGTCCGAGGGCAGATGGGCTTTAATCTCAGCAAAAGAGATGTCGTCGTCAGCAATACCATCCCGATACAGTCGATATGTCGGTTCACCGTTCGCATCCGTTGCGATTAGGGCGATGGAAGTCGGATAGCGCGAACGTCGGGCTAGCGGTGTCTGCGCGCCCGCTTCACGAAGGCTTGCATGCAGACGCTCTCCCAAGCTGTCATCGGAGAAAGGTGATAGATAGCTAACGCTTTCACCTTGCCGCGCCAGCCCCAGCGTTACGTTGTAGGGCGACCCACCAAGGCACGCTCGATAGGTGCCAGCAGTGTTGGGAATGAAATCAATTATGGCCTCGCCAAGGATTGCAATAGTCATAGCAGCCTGGCCTAACGATAGATTTCTGCGACATGAGTCGCTGCGTGATGATACCTATGATAATGATCGGCGTAGAAATCGACGGCGGCCTGCTGTGGTTCGCAGCATGCGGCCGCATCGCGTTCAAGCTGCGCCCGGGTCAAGCTTGCCAGGTCTGCGCTGGTGACGCAGGCCGTCGCCTGTAAGGCTGCGCCCAGCGCGGCGGCTTCCGTCTGTTTGAGAACGGTAACCGGTGCATTGCAAATGTCTGCAACCGTCTGGCGCCATACCGGGCTGTTGGCACCACCACCGGTTAATACGATTTCCTTGGCCGCAATGCCCTGTTCGCGTAACTGATCAAGTCCTGCACGCAGTCCGAACGTTACGCCTTCAACCGCAGATCTCAGAAAGTGTTCCGGACGCATATTGAGGCTGTCCAGGCCGAACAGACAGGCTTTTGCATTTGGCAGATTGGGGGTTCTCTCACCGTTAAAGAACGGTACCGCCAGAATACCCGCTGCGCCGGGAGCCGATGCGTTGAGGCTGGCCTCAAACGCAGCGATGTCGTGGTTGAAAAGCTCGCGCATCAGTTCGGTGCCAACGGTGCAGTTCATCGTGCAGATCAATGGCAGCCAGCCGCCGGTGGAGGAACAAAACGCGGCGATGTTGCCATTGGGATCGATGATTGGTGCGTCAGCATAGCTATAGATCGTGCCTGAAGTACCCAGACTCATAGTGATCACACCTGCTTCGACGTTGCTGGTGCCGACGGCGCTCATCATATTGTCGCCGCCGCCGCTAGCTACCGGTGTTCCCGCAGGCATGCCCAATTCGCGGGCAATATCAGGTAATAAGCTGCCGATTACGGTAGGCGATGTTTCGACGCGCGGTAGGCGCTCGCGCAAATCTTGTTCGGGATCGATGATTCTGAGCATTTTTTCCGACCACTGCCGCTCGCGGATATCCAAAAACCCGGTGCCTGAAGCGTCCCCGGCTTCCATGGTTTTGACGCCAGTCAGATAAAAATTGAGGTAGTCATGGGGCAGCAGAATGCAGTCCATTTGCGCATAGCGTTCGGGATGTTGGTTGCGAAACCAAAGCACTTTGGAAGCGGTATAGCCGGGTAAAATCGGGTTGCCAAGTTCAGTTAGGCAGGCACTTGCGCCGCCAAACTGCTCGGTGAGTCTGTCGCATTCTGCACCGGTTGAGGTATCACACCAGAGCTTAACGGGTATGAGCGGTCGCCCAGCGCGGTCTATGGGTACAAAGCCGTGCTGTTGCCCGGACACGCCTATGGCGGTGACGCTTTGACGGATGTCCGGGCCGACCTGTTGTAGCGCCGCTCGCAGGCCGCCTATCCACCAGTCGGCTTCCTGTTCGGCAACACCGTCAGCGGTTTGATGGAGCGGCAGTGGAGCACTCGCGATGGCGCTGTACTGACGCGCCTCGGTGTCATAACAAACGACCTTCACGCTCTGGGTGCCAAGGTCTATGCCGAGGGTTATCGACATGCAGTGAACTCCAATAAATTAAGCGTCTTCTTTTCACGCTGGGGAATCACGCTACGGTTAGGGCTATCCCATTGCTCTGGGCTCAACAGCAATTCCCCCCAACTGTTCAATAATTGATTGAGCCTCTTGTTGTTCGTAAACGAAAGGCCGAGCAAAGCCGATTTCCCCCAATTCATTCCAGCGTAAGGCGAACAAGTGCTGCCTCGATCAGCGTGCGTTTTTTGGCTGGTTTGCATTTGGTTTGCGGCTGCATTGATTCTGCGCTGAGTGAGGAGTCTTGCCTGCCGGTCTTGCATCAGGTCTCGTGCCTGCTCCGGGTGCTGCTCCGGGT
>DJYW01000074.1:20679-22926 GCA_002450255.1 Gammaproteobacteria bacterium UBA6968 | reverse complement strand
GGTCAAAACAGAAGGTCAAAACAGGAGGCTAAATTGGAGCGCGGGATTCAGTTCCGACTGAGCAGCGATAAGTAATGAAGTCTTTGCAAAGCCTTATAAACAAAACCTCAGCAATTCTTAAAATGGTTAGCTGGATCAAGCAAAATCTTAACAGTTGAAGACCGTATCAATCGACAAACGGTTTGTTCATGTTAGATTTTAGTCGATAAGCGGTTTTCTAACTGGGCAGCATTTGGTGGAAACTACTTAAGATTTTTAGGAGTGAAAAGGAACAGTCGCAGCGCAGATTAGTGCGAGAGCCCTAATTTGCTGGCACCGCGTTGTCTGTTCTAGTTTGCGCTAATCGAACAGTTGGCTGGTGTTGCGAGAAACAACATGGACACGAAAGCACTGCTTTAAAAAGAGGTTGGTCCAAGACCGCTGGTGCGCACATAGCTTTAGCTAATGTGAGAGCCTGCGTTGCATGTTCGTAAAAAGGCAACCGCAAATACCTCGATAGCCAAAAACCCTTTAGACGTGGATGATTTGTACAAAACCGAAAAACCTTGGGCAACAATCTTATCCATCATTTGACCTCTCACTTAGGCCTGTATTTGGGGATCAGGGGTATTGCGAATCGCTGCGAGAAGATTGCTTTCTTGGAGTCTCGCCCGCCCTTTAAGATGGCTGCTGACCGGGTCGCGCACTTATGTCGAGTCGTTCGAAAGAGATTTTGGATGATTGGATACAACGATTTGATAAAAAGGTTGAATAAAGCGATCGGTTAACAACCTGTAAATGTCACCTATCAGCATAAATAAAAATCTGGAACACCAAAAATAAAACGGATGCGAATCAACAAGCCGAGATAGCTTGTGAAGCGATCGATTACATCAAAACTAATTGTGAATATGAGCGTTGCGATGCGGGTTTGCGGAGACCTTTCGAGCATACACAGACAGCAACTAAGGATTGAGATTTGAACGTCGACGATTGGATCAGCGCACGACAGCGGGTGTTTGTCAGCGGCAGCAGTAATGAACCCCGTGGCCTCCTGGAAATGCTGCGTCAGTGTCAGTTGGCTGAGGATTTAGAGTTTATTCAATTTCCGTTGCCTGGCCTGAATCAAGTCGATTTCACGACATGGAATGCGACATGTCATCTCACCACTTTTTTTATGACGCCGGCTTTGCGCGCGGCCTATGATCCCAGTCGAGTAAACTTTTTACCGATGCAAATGCGGTCGATATATGAATACCTGAGCACAGGATTAGATGTTGCTTTGATACAAGTTGCACGAGATGTCGATGGCAATCTGCGCATGGGCCCTAATGTAGATTTTAGTGATGCAGCCCTCAGCGTTTCGGCAACGGTGATTGCAGAACTTAACGAAGCCATTACGGCGCCTTCAGGTAGTCCGCCGATCAGTCGGCAACGCATCGATCACCTGATCACCACGAACCATCACCTACCAACCTTAGTAACGAAAGAATTAGACAGCGTGTCGTTAGAGATTGGGCGCCGGGTCGCCAGTCTGATTAATGACGGCGATTGTATTCAGACCGGCATTGGCGCGATGCCTGCCGCCGTATTGAGGCATTTGGAAACGAAGAACGACCTAGGTTTGCACAGTGGGCTTGTGGATGACGCATGTCTGCACCTGATAGAACGCGGCAATATTAATGGCTCGCGTAAACCGGTCGATACCTCTCAACATATCGTCGGGATGGCGATAGGCAGCAATAACTTGTATCGGCGCCTACCGTATATGCCGAGCATTGTTTTTCGCGGTGCAGACTATACCCATGAAGTAAATGTCATTTCGCGAATTCCAAACTTCGTTTCCATAAATTCCGCTGTAGAAGTCGACTTGTTTGGTCAAGTGAACGCGGAAATGGTTGCCGGAGAGCAGGTTTCTGGCACTGGTGGTTCAGTGGACTTTATGCGTGCAGCCAGGGTGAGTCCGGGCGGTCGCTCAATCATTGCAATGCCTGCAACTACGCAACGTGGTGCAGTTTCGCGAATCGTGCCAAAGGTACAAATGGTGACAGCTCTGCGTACAGACGTGGATATTGTGGTAACCGAACATGGCGTAGCTAACATAAAAGATCTGCCGATTAAAGCGCGAGCGGAAGCACTTATTAAGATAGCGGCACCGAAATTTCGCGACGAGCTACGTGCAGAACAACGAAAAATTCTGAGTCTCTAGCATAGTCCGTTGAAGAGGTGTTACTCGTGAAGCCTCGTACTTATTTGGTCGTGCACTTA
>DJYW01000074.1:17271-20308 GCA_002450255.1 Gammaproteobacteria bacterium UBA6968 | reverse complement strand
GTCTTGCGCGGAGCGAGTGACGACTCAACCTCGGTACATATCTCTAACATATATATTAATCTGCTTTGTTTGTGACGCTTTCTGCGATCCGCAGCATGAATGCATATTCTTCCGCGATCTCTCTCAAGGCAGAAAAACGCCCCGACTGGCCACCATGTCCTGCTCCCATATTGATTTTTAGAACGATGGGATTTGTATCGGTTTTACAGTAGCGCAGCTTGGCGACCCACTTAGCTGGCTCCCAATAGGTCACTCTGGGATCGTTTAAACCAGCGGTCACTAGCATGGGTGGGTAGGCTGTCTGAGCCACTTGATCATAGGGCGAGTAATTACGGATGGTTGCAAAAGCATCAGCATTCTCGATTGGGTTGCCCCATTCGGGCCATTCCATTGGGGTCAGCGGGAGCGCGGGATTGAGCATGGTGTTCAGCACATCGACAAAGGGGACGTGTGCGACAACGGCGGCAAACAAATTCGGGGCCTGATTGACCGCTGCGCCGACCAGTTCACCGCCGGCGCTGCCTCCGCCAATCATTAGCCGGTCGGCTTGCGTGTAGCCGGCGTTGACTAAGTGTCGGGCACAATCCACGAAATCGTTAAAGGTATTTTCCCGCTGCTCAAGTTTGCCGCTGGTATACCAGTGGTAGCCCAGGTCATCGCCGCCTCGGATGTGCGCAATTGCGAATATAAAACCGCGTTCCAGCAGCGAGATGATGTTGCTGGAGAACGCGGGCTCGATGGCGTGACCGTAGGCGCCGTAACCGTATAAAAAAAGCGGGGCTTGCGCATCGACGGCGGTGTCTTTCAATCGCACCAGGCTCAGTGGCACCTGGACACCGTCTCTCGCGGTAATGCTTAGACGCTCAGTGATAAACCGCTTGGCGTCATAGCCGCTGGGAATTTGGCGCATCTTTAATGTCGTCAATGCACTGGTCTTTAGGTCATAGTCGTAAACGGTATCTGGGGTAGTCATCGAGGCATAGTGCAAACGAATGCTTTTCGTTTCATAGTTCGGGTTCACACCCAGGCCAACCGTATAGGCGGCCTCGGGCAGGGTGATGTAGCTGGTATTGTTGTGGCTGTCGAGAATGCGGATTTGTTCCAAGCCGCTGCTGCGCTCGGTGATGATCACGTGATCGGCTAGCGCCATGCATCCGGTAAGATAATGCTGCTCGTCACCATGAATTAATGGTTGCCAGTTTGCTTGCTCGAGGTCGTTCAGCGGACACGCGAATAAGTCAAAATTTGCGTGGCGGCGATTGCTGAGAATTAACAAGCGATCACCTTGGTGTTCGACCGAGTATTCATGTCCAGCACTGCGTGCGCTGATCAGCACTTCCCGCGCGCTGAAATCGTTTCGTGGCAGCATTGCCACTTCGCTGGTGACGTGATCTCCGCGCTGGATAAATACATACCGTTCAGACTGGCTCAGATCTAGGCTCACAAAAAAAGCCTCGTCTGTCTCGTGGTAGACGAGAGGGTCGTCAGTCGGCTCAGCCAGCGAACGGCAGAATACTTTGTCCGGACGCCAGCTCTCGTTGGCGACCAAATATAACAGTGCGTCGCTATTTGCATGCCATACCACGGTGCCAACCGTATTCTCGACGGGCGGACTGATTTCAGCGCCGCTCGCTAATTCGACGATGTAAAGCGTGTAGCGTTCGCTGCCGTTGGTGTCGGTGCTATACGCGAGTTGTTTGCCGCAAGGACTGATCGCCATATTGCCTAAACGAAAGTAATCGTGGCCAGAAGCCAGGTCGTTTTCATCTAGCAGCAGATGCCAGTCGGGTTCGTCAGTCGGGTTTTGCGTGACTGCCGCGCGGTACCAACTGCGATATTGCTGGCCCGCGTGAAAGCGCCACTGGTACAGGAAACCGTTTTTTGTGTAGGGGACACTAGCGTCTTCCTCTACTTGCCGGCCTTTCATTTCGCTTACCAATGTATCGATAGTGGCCTGTAGCGGTGCCATGTAGTCTGCAAAGTAGCGATTTTCTGCTTCCAGATGTTGCAGGATTTCGGGGCTACTCACAGCTGGATAATTGGGGTCTTGCAACCACGCGTAGGGGTCATCTAGGGTGACACCGTGAACCGTTTGCGAGGTCGGTTTGCGGGCCGCGATTGGGGGCGCCAGGTGGTTGAGGCGGGTCGACATTGATGCATGATCCTGCTGAGACTAAATGCGTAGAGTAAACGACTCTGGCAAACTAAATCAGGTATAAACACCCCATCCAGTTGCGCTGTTTACGACGATCCATGGTTAGCAATGAACACGTCGTCAATACAAAGACTTGGGCAACCCCGCATGATCACGCCAGTCACCCGAAAGCGTGCATCAAGACAACCTTACAGAGGAGAGATTAATGTCTCATTTACCGCCAGCGGACGAGACGAAGCTAGTGACTTTGGCACCTTTTTTAGCAGCTGCCGAGGCCAGCATGGGCTTTGTTCCCAACAGCACCAAAGCAATGGCCAACCGGCCGCAGCTCGCGGTCGCGTTTAGCCTTCTCTACGCCACCGTGATGGGTGTTGATCTGAAGGCACTGCTGGCACACTGGCAGCCCCTGCTGCCGGATGCTGCGGCTGCTACAGATAATCTCAATCCCGAGCTACTGCATCTGATTTCATTCGCGACGAGCTTGCGTAGCGGCTGCCTGTATTGTCAGGCGCACACGAGCCACAGTCTTGAGCGAGCCTCATCCAGCCCGGATCAGGCTAAATTTGATCAGGTATTAAACTATCAACAAGCGGATTGCTACAGCGACGCTGAGCGGGCCGTTCTGGATTTGGTCTTCGCTTCGACCGAACAGCCAAACGCAGCTACAGCGGATCACTTTAATGCACTGCAGGCACATTTTAACGAAGCTCAGGTGGCGCAAATGGTCGCGATGATGGCGACATTTGGATTTTTAAATCGCTGGAACGACACCCTCGCAACCCCGTTGGAAGCCATGCCGTTACAGTTTGCTGAGGCGCACCTGCAGGCGTTTGGGTGGCAGGGAGGCAAGCACGTTGGGGTTGCGGCAGGCGACGACGCTCC
>DJYW01000074.1:13338-16954 GCA_002450255.1 Gammaproteobacteria bacterium UBA6968 | reverse complement strand
AACGACGCTCCGGTGCGTTAACGGTTGGTTGGGTAACAGCAGCTGGCTGAAGCGTCGTTTACTAATCGGCGAGGTTCCGGCTGCCTTGGATTTTTCGGTTTTTCGGTTTCCAGTCTAGGGTCGCAGGTCTTTGGTTGGAGGCGCTACTGAGATGAATCGATTTGGTAGAACAACACGGTATTGCAGGCGAAGAGATGTGTGGGCGAATAAATATTGATGCACGAAGGCTAACGGATTATTTGACCGATTTGTTTGCCTGCGAGCTAGCGGTTGCGGACGATGCGAACCTCTCACCGACACAGAGTCTAGCAGTGCTGCGAGGTGGTGCTGACGGGCAAATTAGCGCCGCAGAGATGCGTTGGTGGCTCACGCCGCATTGGGCCAAGGCACCGACTACTGAATACAGCATGTTTAACGCCAAAGCAGAAACAGCTGCGACCAGCCCAGCGTTTCGTAGGCCTTATCGGCGTCAGCGCTGTGTGATTCCGGTAAGCGGTTATTACGAATGGCAGCGCGACGATAATGGCAAGCAACCCTTTTATATTTATCACGCCGACCGCCCCGCATTGTTTTTGGCCGGCCTCTGGGATGCTTGGAGCGCTTCGTCAGGCAATGCGGTAGCGGGTTCGCGAGACAGCAGCGGCAAAGCGCAATCAACTGCGGCCGGGAGCGCGGCTATCCAAGCCGCTTGCAGCGATAAAACAACGAACATGCAGGAGCGTCGGCGACAGACTGCCGGTGCGGATCGGCCGTTAGATGAAACCCAACCGATGCCGCCAGGCGTAACGCAGACGCCGCGGCAAAGTGAGTTATGGAGTGATGTCAGTGAGGCGCAATCGGAGCACCAGCAGCAGTCCGATCTACTGCAACCGCTGTTATCTTGCACGCTGCTCACCACCGCGGCGCACCCGAGTATGGCCCGTATTCACCATCGCCAACCGGTCTTTCTAACCGAGCACGAGGCGCAGCAATGGCTGACGCCAAATATCACTACTGAGTCGTTGCAACCGCTGCTGGCCAGCCGCCTGCCGCATGGCTTAAACCTGCGGCCGGTTTCGACTTATGTCAACAACGCGCGTCAGAAGGGTCCGAGGTGCTTGCAACCGATAGGCGAAGAGCGAAAACTAACAGGTTAGACTATGACCAATATTGACGCCGAGGAGAGGCATAATGCTGATCGATACGGGTGACTGGCAAGGTCGCGGGTCGATTCGACTCACGGGCCAGGTTTCGGGTGAAAGACTGGTGACGGATATTAACATTCGCCACGAAGGCCCGACGTGGATAGTGCAGGGTCTTGCGGTGATAGAGGGCGCGTCCGACTCCGCGTATGAAATTAATCTGGTTATCGCCGCAGATGAGGTTGGCACCTACCGCATTGTTGCGAAAGTCGGCGGCCACTCATTGGAAGGAGCAGCCAAGCTAGAAAGCCAACCTAACCTGGCCATGATCGCAACGGAAAATTCGGAAATTGTTGCTACCAGCACCTTGTTCGCGTCGGCAGAAGGGCTCGGTTTTCGCGGCTTCGCACACGAATTAGATAAAAAAATCTGGACCTGGGAAATTTTGCTGCAACCGGTGCGGCAAATTGTTAGATCTGACAACGTGGTTTCGTTACGCCGTTAGCGCGCTTTAGCTACCAAGGCAATCACGCGAACAGCATTCGGCATTGCTCGTTGTAAACACGCTGAACCGCTACGGGCGTAGCTTCTCCATCCAGCGTGAGCTGCATCAGACAGCGGTCGCTTAAGCAAAACAAGGTGTGAGCCATAAGCTGTAAATCGAGGCTTGCGGAAACCTGGCCGGTGCCACGAGCCAGGCTCAACAGCGCGTTCAGGCGTTCCTGCGCTCGGCCATCAATCAAAGTCAGTGGTGACTGGTAAACACCGGGAGTAAGTGCCGCGTCGCTGATGACGCGCTGCCAGGCTTCCGGATCCTGGCTCACATAACAATCCAACTGACGCTCTAGCAGAAGTCCGATGGAATGCATCAAGTCGCCCTCATAAAACCGGGTCACGTTATCAAATTCGGCCTGCCAGGCTAGGCAGTGGTCCGCCAATACGAGAGCATAGATGCGACCGATGGAACCGAATTGGTTATAAAGTGTTTGGTGACTAACGCCAAGCAGCTCTGCCAGGTCTCGCGCACTGATGACGCTGAGGGGTTTGCTGGCGCACAAGGAAGTGGCAGCTTGAACCACCTGACGTTGGAGATAGAGGCGATTGTCGTCACGTGTTGGCATTGCCGCCATGTTAATAGCAAATAGCGGCAATACCCACCGGCTCGAAGATCAAACAGTCGCTCAACCGGCGGCGTCGCCAGCAGTTGTTGCAGCTGCAGCAATATTCGCTTTTCTTGCCTCTATGAGTTCCGGCACCACCTGATCTAACTCGTTGAGGCTCCACAATCCGTCAGGTTTGACGAAGCGTTTAATGATTGCCGGTTGCTGCATGATCGCAATAGCACCTCTACCCGTGTGGAAAATTTCGCTGGTGATAGACGCCGCTTCCGGTCCGGCTAACCATGCGCAGATCGGTGCGATGTGTTGTGGTCCGCCAGCCTCCATAGCTTCCTCTTCGACCTTCTCGCCGCGATTTTCGCGCAGTGGAATGGTCATTCGGGTTAGTGCGCCAGGAGATATGGTGTTGACCGTGCAGCCGTATTTCGCGAGTTCTAATGCGAGAACCCGGGAAAATCCGGCGATTCCGGCTTTGGCTGCACCGTAGTTGGCTTGCCCGAAATTGCCGAATAAGCCTGACACGCTAGAGAAATTGATGATTCTGCAACCGGTACGACTCTCTTTGCGAATATAGGCTGCGAACGGGCGCGAGCAGCAATAGTGGCCTTTAAGATGGACGTCAATGACCGCATCCCAGTCCGACTCATTCATATTAAAAAGCGTTTTGTCTCGCAAAATGCCCGCGTTATTGACCAGAATGTCCATGCCGCCAAAGTTATCCAAGGCAGTTTGTAGCAGGCTTTCGCCCCCAGCCACGCTTGCGACGGACTCGGTATTGGATGCAGCTTCGCCGCCCAGAGCGCGGATCTCTGCCACTACATCATCAGCGATCTTGCCGGTGCCGGTGCCGTCGGTGTTACCACCCAGGTCATTGACAACTACCTTCGCGCCTTGTGCGGCCATTAACAATGCGATTTCGCGACCGATGCCACGTCCAGCGCCGGTTACGACGGCGACTTTGTCTGCAAGTCTTTGCATATTGTTTCCCCTGTTGCAAACCCATGAGGCAAACGGCTCGTTTGCCAAAGTGAATGAATGCGCCCTCTCTCCATCCGCGCTGATGCAAACATAGCAGACCTGGTCTCTTGGCGGCTAGCCATAGCTGGCCCGGCAGCGTCCAGCGGCGAAGAGCCGCTGAGGCGAACGAAAATGTCTGGCGTAATGATGCCATCGCCTTAAGGTTTACTTGACCGGTGCTGAGTTGGCTTGCAGCATTGTGTTTTCGCGCAATCAGCGATAACAAAGTGCCTAAAGCAGAGACAGTGAAACAGCGGCGCGGTAAGGCCGTAAATACAGGTGGACTAGCGATAGAACAGGACGTGTTGACAGCAATACGGTTTTAGCTCGCGAGCTAAAACCAAAACAACGCTTCAATAA
>DJYW01000074.1:12092-12959 GCA_002450255.1 Gammaproteobacteria bacterium UBA6968 | reverse complement strand
TTAGCAAGCTATCCCGCCAGCAATAAACAAAGGGAGCGACGGTGCCCACAGACCAGACCCGTGATGATTTTGGCCAGGAGACGGCAGCAATGGTTCGGACGGTGCAGGCCAAGCTGGCCGAGACTGCGCCGGATACCGGCTTGCAGGGTGTGTTGCTCATGCGTCATTCGGCCCGCGAATATCGTCGCGACATCCATGACTTGGAGAATCCGTTAACAGATCATGGTCGCGAGCTGGCACAGGCCTTCGGGCGGCAACTACCCCAGCAGCTGACGTTGCGTGGCTTTGCAAGTCCACCGCATCGTTGTGTCGAAACCGCTGAACTGGTGCTCCAAGGGCACCATGGACACGGTGCCGCGCGTCCCGATACCGCTGCTTTGCCCAGACCGATGGAGGCGTTGGGCGTTTTTTATGCGCTCGATCAAAGCCGGATGTGGAAGGGTTTGAATAGCTCGAACGGACTGCAGAATTACATGCACAGCTGGTTTAGTGGCGCTATCCCCGCGGAGATTATGATGCCGCCGCAGCTGGCAATGGCAATGATTCTGCAGGTGTTGCTTGGTCGTCTAAACAGCGCTGAAGCAGGCGATAGAGATGGCCATTTGGATCTATGTGTGTCTCACGATATGACGATTTATTTGGTGCGGCAGGCATGCGGTCTGGAAGCGGCTCACGATCATCGCGTGGAGTTTCTTGATGGGCTACTGCTGTATCGAGATGGCGAACACATCCGTCTGCGCAGCCATCACGGTGCTGAAGTGGACGTGACGGACACGCTGCTGCGCGGGTATGCCGGGACGGGCAAAGGCAATTCGCAGTAGCCGAAATAGTCAAAGCGGTTATCGGAAGACAAAGGCAAACCAAAAA
>DJYW01000074.1:0-11699 GCA_002450255.1 Gammaproteobacteria bacterium UBA6968 | reverse complement strand
ATACAGGCAGAGAGCGTTTGTCGTGCCGCCTGACCGAGTAGCAGCTCTAGAGAAACCAACTGCATTGCTCAAAGCAAACCGAGGCTTACCAGCTATCTGATCATGTCTTAATCGCGATCGACCTGTTACAGCGATGCCACTGGTGCCTTTAAGTAAGACCTACCGCTCGCACGGCCCGTTGGAGCGGCCCTTTAGCCCTAGGTGGCCGCACCTCGCCAATTTGCGCCTGGTCACAACCTTGAAAAACGCAGAATTCTGGCAGTGCTTGGGCCAACGCGTGTGCGGCATCTGCCAGCTGTGATGCGTCGATTTCGAATGTGGTGAGCTTCAGCTCCAGCACGCGACGGTGGCGGTGCGCCTTGCAATCGAGACGACCGATGAATTGATCCCGCCATAGCAACGGCAAGGCAAAATAGCCAAAGCGTCGTTTTCGTTCTGGCACATAGCATTCAATCTGGTAATCGAAATCAAACAGGGTCAGTAGCCGTCGCCGCTGAATCAATACGTTATCAAAAGGTGACAGGATTCGGAGGCGCGGGTTGGTCTTCGGCATAGCGCTCTGCAATGTCTCCGGCTGCGTAAACCAGAGTTCTTCTGTTCGATTTGCGGCGGGTTTATTTGCGGATCGCGCGCCGCTTAAGGCTTTTTGAGGCGCTTTTTCAAGGGCGTTTCCAGGGGCTTTGGGATGCGCAGCAGTTTGCTGCGGCTTTGGCCAGCGTACTGTGAGCAACGACCCATCCGCCACCCGAGATTCGATTGCGTCCGCGACAGCTTGCGTCAGCGCCGCATCGTGACGCTCGTAAGCGATGCTTTTGGGAGTGACGATGACCTGATTGAGCAAAGCCTGATCGAGCATAAAGTTGGCCTGTTCGGTCAGACTCGGCATCGTCGTACCAACATGACCGGGCAAAATTCTTTCAGTTAAATCATAGTGCTTCTGAAAGCCGCGCCGTTCGCTGACCATGACATCACCCTGTAGCCACAGCATTTCCAACGCTTTTTTTGCCGGTTTCCAATTCCACCAGCCGCTGGCGGACTTCTGCTCGCGGGTGTCCTCTAGGTCTTTTGCGGAGAGAGGCCCATCAGCTCGAATTTGTTGAAGGAGTCTGTTCATCAGCGGTTTGTCGCGCTGCCGTTTGAATCGTGAGATGCCTGCTGCAACCGCTGCTTTCTCGCGCAGCGAATAGCGAAAATCCTGCATGGGTAGAAAGGCTGCGGCATGCGACCAATATTCGAAGGTCTGGCCTTGTGCCAGCAAGCTATCGCATTGGGCGGGAGTGTAATTGGGCACCCGGCTGGCCCAGGTGTGGTGATGTGCCCGCGCTACCACCGAGATGGTGTCGATTTGTATGTAACCTAAGCGCTGGATCGTAGCCAGCAGGCCGCTAGTGCCGACGCCGAAAGGCTGGCGTCGCAACAGACCTTGTCGGTCTAGAATGAGGCGCCGGATTTTATGCACTTCGCTTTGGTTTAGTGGTTTATCCGGTACTTTGGCTGTTTTGCTGTGTATATCCATCAATGTATTCGCTACTGGTCGTTTGGTGTCCTTTTGTCCACAATTGTGGCTCTCCATTTAGCACAGTGAGAAGGTCTATGCAGTTTGCTATTTTGTCGAGCCAACGTCGCGGGTTTTATCGTGCGGCTATATTTAGTTGCCTGACCTTGGCCTTAACATTATCTAGCGTGCAAGTGCGAGCGGTTGCACCTGCCGCATTGTACGGTGAGAAAGGTGCCGTGGCCTCGCGCTCCGTGCCGGCTTCCCAGGCGGGTGCCGATATTCTTGCTGCGGGTGGTACCGCAGTGGACGCAGCTGTCGCCGTTGGCTTCGCCCTGGCGGTAACTTATCCCTCTGCTGGTAACTTAGGTGGTGGCGGCTTTATGGTGATTCACCTTGCCGACGGTCGCGTGGTGACCAACGATCATCGTGAACGAGCGCCGTTAAAAGCCACGCGCGATATGTTTCTCGACGCAAATGGCGACTTGGTTAAAGGCTTATCGACCGCTTCGCATCTTGCGGTTGGCGTACCTGGTTCGGTGCAGGGCTTGCTTGATGTATTGGAAAAATACGGCACGCTGCCACGCGCTAAAGTGCTGCAACCGGCGATTGATCTGGCCGAGAAGGGTTTCATTCTCGATCGCGATTTGGCGGGACAATTCGCTCGACGGCAAACCGACTTTGCGCCGTACCCTGCCAGTACGGCGATTTTTTCCAAGGACGGCGAGCCTTACCAGGCTGGCGATCTGTTTGTGCAGAAAGATCTCGCCGAGACCCTAAAGAGAATTCAAAAACAGGGCCGGGATGGTTTTTATGCCGGTAAAACCGCAGATTTGTTGGTCGCTGAGATGGAGCAGAATGGAGGCTTGATCAGTCATCAAGATTTGCAGGGATATCGCTCCGTTTGGCGCGAACCGATTCGCGGTACATACCGCGGTCACGAAATCTTTTCCATGCCGCCGCCTTCGTCCGGCGGCATTTTACTTGTGCAAATGCTGAATATGATGGAGCCCTATGATCTTAAAAAAATGGGTTTTGGCAGTGCTGACACCATTCATACCATGATTGAGGCAGAACGCCGCGCCTACGCGGATCGTGCCGAACACCTTGGCGATAGCGACTTTTTTCCGGTGCCGATTGATGAACTCATCAGCAAGGCTTACGCAAAGCAACGCTTTGCTGACTTTGACCCGAAGCAGGCCAGCCGCAGCGAGGATATCGGCGCCGGCGAAATTGCTGCAGAAAGCTTGGAGACAACCCATGCTTCGGTAATGGACGCAGCAGGCAACGCCGTGGCCTATACGACCACCCTGAATTTATCTTATGGCGCCAAGATGGTCGCCGCTGGCACTGGCGTACTGTTGAATAACGAAATGGACGATTTTTCTGCAAAGGAAAACAGCCCTAACTTCTTTGGTTTGATCGGACGCGCAGCCAATTCGATTGAGCCTGGCAAGCGCATGTTGAGTTCGATGACGCCAACGATTGTGCGCAAAAATGGCAAGCCACTTTTGGTGACGGGTTCGCCAGGTGGCAGTACGATCATTACTACTACACTGCAGGTCGTGTTAAATGTGATAGATCATGACATGGATGTATCCGATGCAGTCGCCAGTCCACGCTTCCATCATCAATGGCTTCCGGAGCGAGTAATTTATGAGCGCTTTGCGCTGTCGCCCGACACGCGTGCGCGATTGGAAGCTATGGGTCACGATCAATTGCAGCAAATACCGACTTACTACGGCCGCGGCATAGGCGATGCGAACACCATTATGTCCACCGAAGAAGGGATTTTTGCCATGCCAGATCCGCGTAATCGAGGTGGCGCAGCTGCACCGGAATAGCGCGACTGCAAATGATAATGGGTTCAGTGGCGCGTCACCCAGCCGCTCTGAACCAGGCTGCATTTGATTCAGATGCAAACGGCTTAGGAACTTATGACTTGGCATAAAGACACTGTTCGCACGGTTATTTTTGAAGCGGATACCCGCGCCGGGCGGGCTTTTGATGTCGCGCTGATCATATTTATCCTGATGAGCGTCGCGGCAGTGATGCTGGATTCAGTTCCCAACATTCATGCTCGTTTTGGCGAGCAACTGTTCATTGCCGAGTGCGTGTTTACTGGACTGTTCGCAATCGAATACGGGCTGCGACTGTGGTGCATTCAAAACAGTGCTGCCTACGCGCGCAGTTTCTACGGCATTGTCGATCTGTTCGGCATTTTACCGACCCTTTTGAGCGTGTTTTTCCCCGGTGCGCAGCTGTTGATAGCGGTACGTATTTTGCGAGTGTTGCGGGTATTCCGCGTGCTGCGCTTGGTGCGTTATGTGGGCGAGGCCGAACTGATCACCCAAGCGCTGGCTGCTAGTCGGCGCAAAATTACCGTTTTTATATGCACAGTGCTGGCATTAATGGTGGTGTTTGGGTCGCTGATGTATCTCTTGGAATCTGGCAATAATCCACAGTTTTCCAGCATACCGAAAAGCATTTATTGGGCGATTACCACCATGACCACCGTCGGCTATGGTGACGTTACACCGACCAGCGCGATTGGCCAGGCGCTGGCGGCATTCATCATGATCATGGGCTACGGCATCATCGCGGTGCCCACGGGCATCGTCACCATCGAATTGAACGAGGCCACGCGGCGTCAAGCAAATACCAAAACGTGCAGCAGTTGTGCCGTAGAAGGACATATTCGCGAAGCTTCTTATTGCTGGCGGTGTGGCGCGTCTCTGTACCCGCGCCGCGACCCCGAGAGCGAACCGGGCGAGAGAGGGGATCTCACCTCCAAGGGCTGACACCGACGACCTTCAGGCGGAACAAGTCTCTTTCTAGCCTATGCTGGCAACGAGGCCCATTGCTAAGTATTTGCCCAAGCACGTGTCTAAGCATTTGACCAAAACTCAATTTGGGGAATCGCCATCCTGCATTGCTTTCACTCTGCCTAATTTTAGAGGCGTCTTAGCATGGTTTTAATATCACTCTATCGGCTTTGTGATGGGCGAACGGTCTTATTTCGGGCATAATGCGCGACCGAAAAACAGCGGGAAAAAGAAACATGACCCTGAACAGTTTTAATGCCAAACAAACCTTGCTGGTTGGAGACAAAGAATACGACTACTACAGTTTGCCAGCGGCCGAAGGGATCGGCGATGTCAGCAAGCTGCCTGTCACCCTTAAGATCCTGCTAGAAAACCTCCTGCGCTTTGAAGACAACAACACCGTCACTGCAGCAGATATCAAAACCCTCGGCCAGTGGGCCGCTGCGGGTGCTTCTTCCGAAGAAATCGCCTATCGCCCAGCGCGCGTGCTGATGCAGGACTTCACCGGCGTTCCTGGTGTCGCCGACCTTGCCGCCATGCGTTCCGCGGTAGTCGACGCCGGCTTGGATCCTTCCATTATCAATCCGCTATCGCCTGTCGACTTGGTGATCGACCACTCTGTAATGGTTGACAAGTTCGGCGACGAGGCGGCGTTTGAAGAAAATGTCGCCATTGAGATGAATCGCAACACCGAGCGCTACCGATTCCTGCGCTGGGGCCAGACTGCATTTGAAAACTTTCGTGTTGTGCCGCCCGGGACAGGCATCTGCCACCAAGTCAATTTGGAGTACTTGGCAAAAGCGGTGTGGACGAAAGAAGTTGATGGCCGCACCGTTGCTTATCCGGATACATTGGTCGGTACCGACAGCCACACCACCATGATTAATGGTTTGGGTGTGCTCGGCTGGGGTGTCGGCGGTATCGAAGCGGAAGCCGCAATGCTGGGTCAGCCGATCAGCATGCTGATTCCTGAAGTTATCGGCTTCAAGCTGACTGGTGAAGTCCAAGACGGCATTACCGCTACCGATGTGGTGCTGCTGGTAGTGGAAATGCTTCGTGCCAAAGGTGTGGTGGGCAAGTTCGTTGAATTTTATGGCCCGGGCGTTGATAACCTCACCTTGGCGGATCAGGCCACCATCGCGAATATGGCGCCGGAATATGGCGCGACTTGCGGATTCTTCCCAATCGACCAAGCCACCATTGATTATTTGGAGCTAACTAACCGTGATGCCGAAACAGTAGCGCTGGTTGAAGCCTATGCAAAAGCCCAAGGCATGTGGCGTGACGCTTCAAGTGCCGATGCGGTCTTTACCGACACGTTAGAGCTTGATCTGTCTAGCGTGGTACCAAACCTAGCAGGTCCAAAGCGACCCCAAGATCGCGTTCCAATGAGCGGCATGAAAGAAGCCTTTAACGAAGCGTTAGCGCTGCAAGGATCAGATGGCTCGGTAACCAAAGTGTCAGTGCCTGGCACCGATTATTCGCTGACCCATGGCGATGTGGTTATTGCAGCAATTACATCGTGTACCAATACCTCTAACCCCGCAGTAATGATGGGCGCAGGTTTGGTTGCGAAGAAAGCATTGGCGAAAGGTCTGACCGTCAAACCTTGGGTAAAAACCTCGTTGGCACCGGGATCAAAAGTGGTCACCGAATACCTGGAAGCGACGCACCTGCAGGACTCGTTAGATGCCTTAGGCTTTAACCTGGTCGGCTACGGCTGCACCACTTGTATTGGCAACTCCGGACCTTTGCCTGAAGCCATTTCATCTGCCATCAATGACGGCGATTTGGTTGTTGCTTCTGTGCTCAGCGGCAATCGCAACTTCGAAGGCCGAGTGCATCAGGAAGTTCGCACTAACTGGCTCGCCTCACCCCCGTTAGTCGTCGCTTACGCTATTGCGGGTACGACCCAAATCAACCTGGATAAAGATCCAATCGGCCAGGATGCAGATGGTAACGATGTGATGCTGGCGGACATTTGGCCATCGAATCAGGAAATCCGCGATGTGGTGAACCAGGTTTCGGCAGAAATGTTCGGCAACCAATACGATGACGTCTTCACCGGCCCGGAAGCGTGGCAGGCTATCGAAATTGACAGCGGCGGCACCTATGCCTGGGAAAACTCGACCTACATCAAGCAACCGCCATTCTTCACGGTAGGCGGCGACCTGAATCAGGACGTGACGATCAACGGCGCTCGCATACTGGCTTTGTTGGGTGATTCGGTGACCACCGACCACATCTCTCCGGCAGGCGCTATCCAGCCTGACAGTCCGGCTGGTCATTACCTTCAGCAAGCGGGCGTAAACGTCGACGACTTCAATTCCTATGGCTCGCGTCGAGGCAACCACGAAGTCATGATGCGCGGCACGTTTGCGAACATCCGTATCCGCAATGAAATGGTGCCCGATATCGAAGGCGGCTATACCAAGCACGTTCCAAGCGGCGAGCAGCTCAGCATTTACGATGCGGCCATGCGTTATGCGGGGGAAGGGACTCCGTTAGTGGTTGTTGCTGGTCAAGAATATGGAACAGGCTCGAGCCGCGACTGGGCGGCAAAAGGCACTCGCTTACTTGGCGTGAAAGCTGTGATAGCAGAAAGTTTTGAGCGAATTCACCGTTCTAATCTGATCGGTATGGGCATTTTGCCGCTGCAGTTCAAAGCAGGTGACGGACGCGCCTCGTTGGGTCTGGCTGGGGATGAGATCATCGATATTGCGCTGCCAGCCGGGGTTGCTGATATTGCACCGCGCCAAGACATCGCAGTGACCATCAAGTCTGCCGACGGCGCCGAACGCCAGATCGTGGTGACCAGCCGAGTCGACACCGAGAACGAGATCGCCTACTTCCAATGTGGCGGGATCCTTCAGTACGTGTTGAACAATCTGGTAAGAGAGGCCGCTTAGGCCCTCGATGCAAAGCGAATATTCGGACCAACCAGCAGGGGTCGTCTTCGATGTGGACGGCACCTTGCTGGACACCGAAAGCCGCGCCCGCAAAGCCTTTGAGGTAGCGATCAATCGCATTGGGCTAGTCTATAGCGAGACGGTTTATCTCAACTGCATCGGCACTTCGCACGCACAAACCGACCAAATACTGACGGCCCATTATGGCAGCGCGCTTCTGTTAGACGAGTTGCGTGGCCAGTGGAGCGACGCGTTCTTTGAGGAAATTCAGCAGCGCCCACTACAACCAAAGCCGGGCATTCGAGAATTGTTGGCACAGTTGAAGGCACAACAGATCCCTATGGCTGTTGCGACTTCGAATTACCGCGATCATGTCGAAGAAAATCTCAGCCGTTGTGACTTGCTAACGTACTTCGAAGCCTTGGTTTGCTCCGGTGACACCGAGCGCCATAAGCCCTACCCTGATCCGTACCTACGTGCCGCTGCGCATATCGAGATTGCCCCGCAAAAAGGTTGGGCATTAGAAGATTCCAATATCGGCGTACTCGCAGCGCACCGCGCCGGTTTGCGGGTATTCCATATACCGGATCAAATTCCCCCTAGCGCCGAAGTGAGTGCAATTGCAGTTGAGACGTGCCGCTCAGCGTATGAGGTGCTCGTGCAATTCCAGCGACACGCAGGATCAACGATCTAGTTCTTACCCTGAGCTGAAATATGCGTCCCGGGTTTGCGCCTGGGTTGCTTGGCAGGGCTTGTTTGAAAGGCTTTAAGTAGCAGGTTCACTAAGACTGAAACAAGTCCTGCAGGATTTGCTTCGCTTGCTCCGCTTTGGCAGGCTGAGATTCCGAATTTTTCGAGTCTTGCGACGCGCGTTCTGCAGTTTGCTCCGCTGCTTTTTCTAACCTGGCATTCGCGTCGCTTACCTCATTGCCCGCCGCTTGAGCGCCGGCCTCCGACGCGCCAAAAAGTGCATCGAGTTTGGCCTTGGCCGCGTCGCTTTTGGAGGTATTGCGAGGTTGATAGGCATCGACCTTGGGTGCAAAAAAGTCACAAAAGTTGGCGTTTTCTTTTTCTACAGGTGGGTCGGCGCGATCTTCAAAACACTCGGTGACTTTGGTCGCGTCAAAGTGTCTGCAGGCGCGGCAGGTGTGCAGATCATTAAAGCACTGCGGGCATTGGTCGTGACGGGACAGCGGTATAGGCAGTTCGCTGAGGTCGCTGCCGCACTGCCAACAGGCTAGGTTTCGCATTGGGGTGTGCATTGAACTTTCCCTTGTCCATTCCTCACTTAGTAGGTTAATCGTGACTCGGCCCGTTGCCAATACATGCTCAAGAGCGAGCGGAGCGGGGTTGCCCGCTGGAGTTGGGGGCTATGCAGCGGTCGGTTACACTGCGGACTCATTGACGTGGGGAGCGTCTGTTTCGATCTCTAAATTTCGATCAAGCTTTGTTTAAAGTTTGGCATCATGATTGGCGCGCTATAGGAGAATCTCATGATTACGAAAATACCATTCGGCCGCACTGGCCACGAATCGAGTCGCGCTATTTTTGGTGCTGCCGCGTTGGGGGCTATGTCGCAGGAGCGTGCCGATAAGGTGTTGGCCGAGCTACCCCGATTTGGTCTCAATCATATCGATGTGGCGGCCAGCTATGGCGACGCCGAACTGCGGTTACGGCCATGGCTGGCGACGCATCGCAGCGAAGTTTTTCTGGCGACCAAAACCGAATATCGCACAGGCGCTGGGGCTGGAGCACAGTTACGCGCCTCGTTGGAACGGATGGGCGTTGATCAGATCGACATGATCCAAATGCACAATCTCACCAAAGACGAGGAATGGCAGGTGGCGATGGGTCCGGGTGGTGCGCTCGAAGCACTCATTCAGGCTCGTGATGAGGGCCTGGTTCGCTTTATAGGGGTGACCGGGCACGGTACTTATGCGCCCGCGATGCATGTGCGGAGTTTAGAAACATTCGATTTTGATTCAATTCTTGTGCCGTACAACTTTTCGATGATGAGTCAGCCTGCGTATGCGGCGGACTTTGAACAGCTGTACGAGCTGTGCGCCGCTCGAGGCGTGGCGATGCAAACCATTAAGAGCATCGCTCTGCGGCGTTGGCAGGATTCGGATACCGATAAAAAATTTAGCTGGTATCGTCCCATTCGCGAGCCCGAGCCAATGAAGCGAGCGGTGGATTTTGTTCTGAGCCGGCCTAACCTGTTCCTAAATACGAGCAGCGACGCCACGCTCCTGCTGCCACTGCTAGAGGCGATGGCCGCGCCGGTGGAAGCGCCATCGGATGAAGCGCTGCGGGCGGATGCCGAACGCTTGGGCATAGAAGCGCTATTCGAACGTGATGTTTCCGATGACGTGATTATTCAGAAACAGGCCGGCTAATCGCATAATGACGAGCAGGTATTGATAGGGGAGAAAGACATGCAGGATTGGAAGGTAACGCGATTGGCGCCCGCTTTGGGGGCAGAGGTCACCGGGCCGAATCTGGCGGACCCAAGTGAGGCGGACATTGATCGCATTAAGGCGCTAATGCTGACGCACAAGGTTTTATTTTTTCCTGATCAGCATGTCAGTGTCGACGAACACGTCGCCTTAGGCCGCCACTTCGGCGAGTTGGAAGGCCATCCGAATTTAAAGAATCCGTTCACCGATCATAATGAGATCTTCGAACTGGCAGCCACTCAGGGTGGCGTTGCCGATGAATGGCACACGGACATCACTTTTCAAGAGCAGCCTTCGGTCATGTCCATTTTGCACATGGTGAAGTGCCCGCAAGTAGGTGGCGACACCATGTGGACAAATTTGAATCAGGCTTTCGATGAACTGTCTGCTCCGATGCAGTCGATGCTCGAAGGGCTTACCGCTTTGCACGATGCTCACCCGCATAATCGTACCGATAAGATGGCTATTCATCCGGTGGTTCGTGTGCATCCGGAAACCGGCCACAAAACGCTGTATGTGAACGAGCACTTCACTCGTCGCCTAGTGGAAATGAACGAATATGAAAGCCGGCCGATATTGGATTTTCTGACCAATTGGGTCAAAAATCCGCGCTTCACAGTGCGTTATCGCTGGCATGCTGGCACGCTAGCGTTTTGGGATAATCGTTGCACGCAACATTTTGTGTTGAACGACTTTGATGGCGAACGAGTGATCCAGCGGGTCACTATTATGGGCGACATCGTCCAAGGAGTAGCCGCTACCGAGGCGCCTCGATGGGATTCCTGGGTGCGTCCGGGTCGCCGCTCCGCCGCCAGCCGGCATGACCGCCAGTTGGCACAATTTCTAAAGAAAGGCTCGGCCTAAACCACCGCATAGCTCAACACCTTCTGTTTCGATAGGCATTCGACTGCACTGGTTTCGCTAACTTTGGAACCCGGCAGCTGGCATGCTGCGCCTAAATTAAGCGGACAGGATAATTTGGCTTTGCTTTGGATGCGGCGTGTCAGTGAGCGGACCAAGCAGAGGTGCGCTCACCCGTCGGTTGCTCGCACTTCTGCTATGGCTTCCGGTTGATGGGCGGCTTGTTTCTTAGCACTGTCGCTTTGGCGATAACCATACGGTTTGGCTAGATCTTCGGTTGGGCTTGCGGAGCTTAACTGACCGACTCTGATGTATTCACCAGCCTCTAACGCTAACCGTTGGTCGCGTAAAATATCTCCGTTCCACGCACCCTCAACACCACCTAAACCTTTCGGTTGTGCGCCCAGACGGTACAAAAGCTTCGGCGAAGCGCTACGCAAAACTTCCGGGTTTGCCGACAACAGGTGTAACTCTTGTTGGCGCATGAACGGCTTAATGCTGTTCATGACCAAAATGGTGCGCGAGTTAGTGGTTCGATTGACGCCGGTGCCATGCAGCAGGCGACCTTCAAAGATCATGATGGTGCCTGCCGGGGCAGAAAGATTGATGGCGGGTGGTAACGGATGATGTAGTGGCTCACCGGAAGCCGGTTCAGATAGAAGTTTATGGGATCCTGGCACCACGAGCGTGCCGCCGTTTGCCGCATCCATGTCGTCCAGAATAAACATGGTATTGCAGGTAAAAGGTGCCGCCGGATCTTGGAATGGGGCGATAGCCTGGTCCTGATGCAAGGTTTGCGGCAGGTTGTTTTGATTGGCGATGATTGCAATGAAAGACGACATGAGAAAGTCATCGCCAATACTTTCGCCGATTAGCTGTTCAATTACCGCGGCGGCTTGAACACCTTTAGGGTCGTGTTCGACGCAATCGATAAACTGTTGGCCTTTGTTGATTAAGCAGTGCACAAATTGCGTTTTTGGCAGTGCTTCACCGGGCGGTGCGGGTGTGCCTGTCCACGCGGCGATGCCGGCAAGACGTTCGCCGGCCGCCTGCTCACGTACACGATGTTGCATGGCCGCGCATTGTTTAGCCGAGAGTGCCTCATCGATTAGACAATAACCCCAAGCGTGCAGATCTTCGCGGAGCCGGGTAA
>DJYW01000006.1 GCA_002450255.1 Gammaproteobacteria bacterium UBA6968 | reverse complement strand
CAACGATAGCTTTTCTTTCTTCTCGAATCTTTCTACTACACGGGACCAAATTACTAACCGCGCTGTCAAAGACGACACCTACCTGCTTGAAGTGGATCGGCCACTGCGAATACCGGCTAACCGCAAAGTACGTTTTTTGATCACTTCAGAGGATGTAATCCACGCTTGGTGGGTACCAGATTTCGGTATCAAACGCGATGCCGTACCCGGGATGCTCAACGAGCTATGGACGAACGTACCAGAGCCGGGCATCTACCGCGGTCAATGCACAGAACTCTGCGGAAAGGATCATGGCTTCATGCCGGTTGTGGTTGAGGTATTGCCAGAAGCAGAATTCGATGCTTGGTACGCGACCCAAATCACCGGCCGAACCGAGCGAGAGGCGGTATTCGCAAAAACGTTTACGCATGACGAGCTGATGTCGGAAGGCGAGACAGTTTATGGAACCTACTGCGTGGCTTGTCATATGGCAAACGGCCAAGGCGTACCCCCCGTATTCCCAGCGATTGCTGGCTCAACGGTGGCATTAGGTTCAAAGAACGACCATCTCGACTTGGTGGTCAACGGCGTACCCGGCTCAGCTATGGCTGCGTTTGGCAAGCAACTCGATCCAGCACAGCTCGCAGCAGTTGTGCATTATCAACGCCACGCATTTGGCAACAATGTTGGGGATCTCACCCAACCAGAAGACGTCATCAACTTATCTAACGGTCAGTAAGGAACAGCTATGAGTGAAGTAATACACGCAGGCCATCACGATGATCATGATCACGGTCCAGCCAAGGGTTTAACTCGCTGGCTTTTCACCACTAACCATAAAGACATTGGCACACTTTACCTGTGGTTCAGTTTCGCGATGTTGCTGGTTGGTGGTTTATTGGCGCTGGTGATTCGTACCGAATTGTTCCAGCCTGGCCTGCAGTTTATTCAGCCAGAATTCTTTAACCAGATGACGACTAATCACGGTCTGATTATGGTATTCGGTGCCATCATGCCAGCCTTTGTTGGTTTGGCTAACTGGCTGATTCCTATGCAGGTCGGTGCTCCGGATATGGCACTACCACGAATGAACAATCTGTCCTTTTGGATTTTACCGTTCGCATTCGGCATGATGATTTCCACCCTATTTATGGAAGGTGGCGGCCCTAACTTCGGTTGGACTTTCTACGCACCACTGTCGACAACTTACGCACCGCCATCTGTTACCTACTTTATTTTTGCGGTTCACTTAATGGGTGCGTCATCCATTATGGGCAGCATCAACATCATCGCGACCATCTTAAACATGCGTGCACCTGGTATGACCTTAATGAAGATGCCAATGTTCGTATGGACCTGGCTGATCACTGCCTATCTGCTTATCGCCGTTATGCCGGTGCTCGCTGGTGCGGTGACCATGATGCTGTTCGATATTCATTTTGACACCAGCTTCTTTAATGCCGCTGGCGGTGGCGATCCCGTGATGTTCCAACACATCTTCTGGTTCTTCGGTCATCCAGAGGTGTACATCATGATTCTGCCCGCGTTTGGAATCGTTTCGCACATCATCCCAACGTTTGCACGCAAGCAACTCTTTGGCTACGACTCAATGGTTTATGCGGTTGCTTCAATTGCGTTCTTATCCTTCATTGTATGGGCACACCACATGTTCACGGTAGGTATGCCTCTTGCCGGTCAATTGTTCTTTATGTATTCAACAATGCTGATAGCCGTGCCAACTGGTGTGAAGGTCTTTAACTGGATCGCTACGATGTGGCGCGGTTCAATGACGTTCGAAACGCCGATGTTGTTTGCGATCGCCTTTGTCGTCTTGTTTACTATGGGCGGGTTTTCTGGATTGATGCTTGCGATTACGCCTGCAGACTACCAATACCATGACACTTACTTTGTTGTGGCCCATTTCCATTACGTGCTAGTCCCAGGCGCATTGTTCTCAATCATTGCTGCGGTTTACTTTTGGTTCCCGAAGTGGACTGGCAAAATGTACGACGAAACCCTCGGCAAGATACATTTTTGGTTGTCTTTTATTGGCGTAAATGTGACGTTCTTCCCGCAGCATTTCTCCGGTCTGGCGGGTATGCCTCGACGTATTCCTGACTACGCGCTGCAGTTTGCCGATTTCAATATGATTTCAAGCGTTGGCGCATTCATCTTCGGTTTTTCACAGTTATTCTTCTTGTACGTGATCATCAAGAGCATTCGCAGTGGTACGCCTGCGGAAGGACGATCCTGGGAAGGTGTTAAAGGGTTGGAGTGGACTCTTCCATCGCCAGCGCCTTATCACAGTTTCACGTATCCACCTGAAGTGACCGAAGCGGACGCACGCTAGAAATTGGCGAAAGGTACATCAATGACTAACGCTGACACCCGTTCAAAAGGTATCTCGGCCACAGTTAAGCGTCTTTGCTTAATGGTGGTCGGGATGGGCCTATTTGTCGTCGCTCTCGTGCCACTTTATGATCTGCTCTGCGAGATTACAGGGCTGAACGGTAAAACTGGCGGGCAATATACGTTTGACGAAGCCCAGGCAGATCCAGACACCTCGAGATTAATCAAGGTTAATTTTATAACTAACACTAATGCTGGCATGGTTTGGGATTTTTGGTCGCAGAAAAGCTCAGTCAGAGTTCATCCAGGCCAAATAAAAACAGTAAATTTTTATGTAAAGAATCCGACTAACCGGCCGATGGTTGGGCAGGCAATTCCATCAGTAATGCCCTCTTCTGCTGCGTCCTTCTTTCATAAAACAGAGTGTTTCTGTTTTAACCAGCAATTGTTGCAGCCCGGTGAGGTGCTAGAGATGCCAATGCGATTTATAGTGGGCCATGAAGTACCCCAAAATGTTCAGTCCATCAATCTTAGCTACGCGCTATTTGATGTAACAGAGCGGGTGGATTTATCGGAGGCCGTAGCCGCTAACTAGTGGGTTTTTTGCGAGGCGTGGCAAAACAATATGCAGCATTGAAGCCGCTGCGATAAGGGCGGTGTGTAGTTGTCGACAGTCGACCGTTAATAGTCGATGTCGAACAGAAAAAAAGTGAACAGAACCTGAGGAGCAGAAATCGCAGAAGCGTTTTACCTCAGGACTGGTGAACGAATGGATGGAATAAGAGCGGTTAAATCAGGCGGGGTGGTCTGATTTTCTAAGATAGCGGAGGAGCAACATGGCCAGTTCATCACAAACGGAACATTCCGTTTATTACGTGCCAGCAAGCGGCTGGTACCCAGTATTTCTAGCTTTCGGATTAATGGTTACAGTCACAGGACTGGCCTCTTGGCTTAATGTGAACAAGACTGGCGGCGCGACCGATTGGTCTCAGACCATCGTTGGAACAATAATCGTTATCGCCGTCCTCTATTCCTGGTTTGCGAAGGTGGTTGCCGAAAATGCTCAGGGTCTCAACAACGCTATGCTCAATAAGAGCTACGTATGGGGCATGGGATGGTTCATTTTCTCGGAAGTGATGTTCTTTGCTGCATTTTTTGGCGCTCTATTTTATGTACGAGCCTTGGTTGTTCCATGGCTAGGGGGAGATGGTGCTAAGGGTATAACCGGGGATTATCTGTGGCCAGAGTTTCAGGCCGCCTGGCCGGTGGTGACCAATCCCGATGCAGCGATATTTTCTAACCCGGGACAAAGTATGGCCGCTCCGGAAGTTAGCGTGGCCGCTATGTCTAACTGGGGCGCTTATTTGCCGTTCTGGAATACAGTGATCTTGTTGTCGTCCAGCTTTACTGTGCATTGGGCTCACCACGCGATCAAACATGCTGACCGCTTTAAGCTCATTATGTGGTTGTCGATTACCTGCGCGCTGGGTGTGCTGTTTGTATTTTTGCAGGGGCTAGAGTATGTCCATGCTTATCGAGATTTAGGGCTGACATTAAACAGCGGTATTTATGGGTCAACATTCTTTTTGCTGACGGGTTTCCACGGGTTTCACGTCACCATGGGGACGTTTATTCTCATAGTGCAATTGTTTAGGGCCATTAAAGGCCACTTTACGGCGAACGACTGCTTTGGATTCGAAGCAGCGAGTTGGTACTGGCACTTCGTTGACGTCGTCTGGGTCGGTTTGTTTATCTTCGTCTATATTTTTTAAACGCATTTAAGACTCGCGGCACAGGTAGTGCCGCGTTTTGTTCTAGGCATGCTAGCGTCTGAGCTTTATTTTATAGGTGGTCGGAAAGCTCAAATTACAGCAGCTTGCGGGTAATATGCAGTCATCTTGTAAGCATGTGGTTTGAATGCAAGTGATCCAAAGCCCATTATTTAAGGCAGCTAAGGCGAAGCAAATCTAAACGAACTTAAGCACCTAACATTGGATCCTTTATTCGAAGCCGCGGATTGTGCACCTAAGGGGCCGTTGTCGCGCCAGTTGGATCATGCCACGGTGCATTTGCCCCCATACGCAGCTGGCCAGTTGCTAGACCGTAGTAGATGGTTCCCAAAAGCAGTGAAGCTAAGATAATCCTCACGCCAAGCGCTAACCAGGTTCGTTTCGACCCTGGCTGTTCGGTATCCTTAAATAAAAAAAACAAGCCACTCGACAGGCTCGCTATGACCCCTGCTAAAAGCAAAACTATGATGATCTTTAACACTTAAATTCTCTCTAGGTGGAGCGAGACTGATGAGTAATCCGACAACTTAGGGCAAACCATGTTAACGCGTCGTGTAGGAACAAAAATGATGGTGTTCTTTGTAGCGTTTTTTCCGCTATTAGTCGGGCTGGGAACGTGGCAGCTCAATCGCGCGGCTGAAAAGAGGTCGTTAGAGTCAAAATATCTGGAACAGCTTACCAAATTGCCGGTTGCACCAACGCTTACCAATTTGACGTTGCCTTTTGCGAGGGTCGCACTGCACGGCCGTTATACTGACGAGACATACTTAGTCGATAACCAAGTGCGTGGTGGTGTGGTCGGGTATTGGGTGGTACAAGCTTTTGTCGCGAAAAGTGGCGTGAAGGTACTTGTTAATCGTGGCTTTTTGGCGGCGCCAGCGGTGCGCAGCGAATTCCCTGTCGTGCCGGTTGTTACCGATGAGGTAAGCATTGTAGCGACGGTTTGGCCGGATTTGGGCTTAATCCCTGAATGGTCAACCCCACTTCCCGAGAGCGGTTGGCCTCGCCGGGAGCAACGCCTAGATGTCACACGATTCGCAGCAGCGACCACGGCGTTTCCTGCGCAACTTCGGTTGGAAGCCGGGCAACCCAGCGTGTTGCAGCCAGCGCCATTCGCCGCGCGGCTATCGGACGACAAGCATAATGGCTATGCCTTGACCTGGTTCGGTCTCGCTGCCACCTTGCTAATCGCTTTCATCCGGCTTGCGATGCGTGGCAATCATCGACAACAGGCGACGCTAACGCCGGTCTCACCGGTAACTGGAGATAATTAATATGTCGGGTCGATTACAGCTGATCGCGATTGTTCTGATATCGGTGCTTTCATTGGGTGGTTCCTACTTGATGTTTTTTGTGGCTAAAGGTGGCTCTGGTTGGGGGACCACGAACAACGGAGAGTTTGTGATTCCTGCGGTGAATGTTACCGATTTCGGTTGGCAACCCACTGACGCGACGGAAAAGGTTAAGCCACAAATGTGGTGGTTATGGGTTCGCGCCGAGCAATGCCGTGAAGTTTGCGCGGAGGCGTTGAAAAACCTTCAAGCTACCCATATTTTAATGAACAGAGAAATGGAGCGAGTTCAACGTGCGCTCACTACGGAGCTGGCAGCCGCCATGCCCGCCAATCAACCTAATCTAGTATCTATCGCTTGGGCAGCAGGTATGCCCGGCGAAGGTATTTATATTATCGATCCACTCGGCAACTTGGTATTTCGCTATGCCATAACGACCGACCCAGAACTCGTGCTCAAAGACTTAAAACGATTACTAAAGGTGTCTCAAATTGGTTAACAGTAGAATTCGCGTATGGGCCGGCGTTGGTATCTTCCTAGCGTTAATCGTGGTGTCGGTTGGCGCATATACGCGCTTAGTTGATGCAGGCCTTGGCTGCCCGGATTGGCCAGGTTGTTACGGGTTTTTAGGAATACCCGAAAGCGACGCTGCCATTCAGCAAGCGGAAGCACGATTCCCCGAGGCACCCTATGAATATGCCAAAGCGTTTTGGGAAATGTTTCATCGCTATCTGGCTGGGTCCTTGTTGTTACTTGTAGGTGGATTAGCGTTCCTGGCGTGGCGTAACCGTGCACAAGACACGCCGGTAAAGCTGGTAACCGCGCTGAGCATACTCATTTTGTGCCAAGCAGCGTTTGGGGCTTGGACTGTGACGCTTAAGCTCTGGCCGCAAGTCGTAACGGCGCACTTGCTTGGCGGTTTTACAACGCTTAGCTTGATATGGGTGCTGTTCCTCCGGCAAGGCGGATTACCGATGCTGCGGCGGCCGGAAAGCCGCTTTGCCACCCACGCCAAAGTCGCGTTGGCGGTAGTTATCGCCCAGATCGCGCTTGGCGGCTGGGTTTCTTCGAATTATGCAGCACTGGCTTGCTATGACTTTCCAAGCTGCGACGGCAGTTACTCGCCAACTATGGATCTCGCCTCAGGGTTCAATTTCCTACAAGGCGTTGGTCCAAACTATTTGGGGGGCTTACTCGATAGTGAGGCTCGCGTCGCCATTCACTGGGTACATCGCATAGGAGCCATTATCGCACTGCTCGTCATTGGTTCATTGGCGTTGCGTTTGATGCAGACCGAACGAATTCTTGCCTCTTTACTGGCGACGACGCTTGGCGTGCAAATTTTGCTTGGCATACTCAACGTGGTTTGGGTATTACCACTTTCAACAGCGACGCTTCATAATACATTTGGTGCACTGTTACTTTTAGCGGTAGTTACCGTAAACTTCGCGCCACAAAAAACGACACTATCTGCCGCGTAGGCCGGAAGTGTGAAATAACCACAGGCGTCCCGCTATCATGACCACTCAGACGATCACCTCTGCCTCTTGGCGAGATTACCTCGAAATCTGCAAACCACGAGTAGTGTTACTGATGCTGCTGTGTGCTTGGGTGGGTATGTATTTAGCTGCCGCCGGGTCAGTTAGCGTAGCAACAATTGTCATGGCGAGCGTGGGCATAGCTTTAGTCGCTGGCTCAGCGGCGGCGGTTAACCACATCGCCGACGCGCGCATTGATGCTCAAATGGCGCGAACTCAAGAACGACCAGTCGTTTCTGGCAGGTTGTCGACTTTCCGCGCTGGAGTGTTTGCTGCGGTGACCGGCAGCATCGGCTTCCTAGTGCTTTGGTTCGGTGTGAATCCGCTTACGGCGCTGTTAAACCTGGCCTCTTGGATTGGCTATGGGCTCATCTACACGCTCTACCTGAAAAGAGCGACGCCTCAAAATATCGTTATTGGTGGATTGTTCGGGGCTGCGCCGCCGCTGTTTGGTTGGACCGCGGTAACCAACAGCGTCGATCCTGGCGGTCT
>DJYW01000028.1:3501-4779 GCA_002450255.1 Gammaproteobacteria bacterium UBA6968 | reverse complement strand
GCGCGAGCCTTTAGTCCTTTTGCTGCCCTTTGAGTTCCTTTAGAGCTCGCTCGCTGTCCCTCATAATACGGTCGATTCTGCCACTCTCACAACGGCTGTTAGCTCTAATACCTTCGCAGGACTAGCTTCTTCTCTAAGCATATCTACGAGGCGATTAATCGTGGTCGGCGTTCTACCGCGCCTGTCTAAGCCACCCGCATACTTTGGCGCATGAAGGTAATAGGAGCGTTTGGGAATTCCTTTTACTCGTTTGTGTCGGTCATATTGAAGCCTAAGGTTATGCAAATGATTTATCCGCTGAACAACCATTGGCTTGCCCAAACCAGTTATACGGTTCGTGGAATGAGTAAGACGGTGAGTAGTAAAACAAACAACGTTACTGTGCATTGGCAGCTCCTAGGTCAGATAAATCAGGAGCATCAAAAAGCAGGAAACCCATTTGTTTGCCGCTAAAGGCCACATAACTAAACCACCTTGCTTGGGTAAGCAGGTTGGCGAGGACTACGTCCTGCTCTCGATGCTGGGGCAAAGCTTACTACCCTACGATTAGGAACTCACCACTTCAGACAAGTCGATATCTAGGAGGTTTTTTAGGCTTTGTCCTCGAGACTGGGAACTATCGAGATAACGCCCGATCGGACCGCACCGCGTTAGTTGCGATGCGATCCACGAGTAGCGTCAGAGCTACTCCATCGTTTCTGTGATGCTCTCGTAGCCAGCGGTTAGAATTGCAGTGCGCTTAATTTCACGAATGCCTGCAAACGTCTCTCTTGTTTCCGCTACCTCTTCTGAGGCGGACATTTGATCCATGCCTTTTGCTAAATCGGCCATGGATTCGAAACCAATCCAAAGGTAATGGGTTACTCCTTCTGTATCGCCAGCAACAACCTCACGCATGCCATATGCATCCGATACGCCAGTATCTTCCATCAACTTTAGCCAAGTCGAGGCATAGGTAGCTGGGTCGCTGACTGACAAAAACATATTCAAGAAAACCTTATATTTTCCGCCTGCGTCCGCTGGTACGTATTCCTTTACTGACTTGTACAGTGTGCTGTGCACCGTTTTGTTTCCTGCGCCTTGCATCGCGGCTTGGTAAGCAATATGCGCTTCAGAAGCCTGGAAAAGGTCGGCGCCCGGCAAAGAATCTGCGCTCGGATAAGCGAACATGGTCATATGAGACGCTCCGAGTCCGCCACCTGCGTTGTATGCATAGACGCCAACGGCAACACCACGATCCTTAAAGACGCCGGATTCAACGAAGGTGCGCGTGCCAGC
>DJYW01000028.1:0-3170 GCA_002450255.1 Gammaproteobacteria bacterium UBA6968 | reverse complement strand
CCAGCGAGCGTTGCTTGGGCGTCATCGGTTGTAATGTCGTTATGCAGAAAATATTTGAATGGAAACTCATTTCCGTGCCCATGGCCATCTGCAAGTGCAAAGTTGCTTAGTACCATTGAAAGCAAAATTAACGCTATTTTTTTCATTGTTTTTCCTTTGGATTTCCCCTTCCCTAACCAGGATTTTGGGGCAATCACGACAGCATTGGTAGGGATTTTTCCTTTGACCGGACTAAAACGAATAAAGAAAAATTAGTATGGATTTTTAGGCTGTAGCAAAAAAACAACAAAATATTGAGGAGCAAGCCGCTTGAACTATCAACTGAACACCGATGACCATCGAGTGGTGGGCTTCGCTGAATTTGGAGACCCGTCTGGCACACCTGTAATCACTTGTCATGGTGGACCGGGCTCTCGGCTGTCGCCGAAACGCAATGCTAAAGAGGCAGCCGCAGCAGGCTTTAGGCTGATCGGTATTGATCGACCGGGTTATGGGGAGTCATCGCCCTTACCCGGTAGAAGCATCGCAGATTGGACCAACGATGCGTTGGCCGTTGCCGATTACCTAGAGCTGAAGAATTTTTTCGTGGAAGGCACCTCTACGGGCGGAAGCTACTCTTTGGCGACTGCGTCTGCGGCACCGGACCGAGTTCTTGGAGTACTCGTTTGCTGCGGAATGACTGATATGTCGTGGGCGAACGAAGTTGCAGAGGCTCGTATGGAGGGTGCTTTGGCAATTTGGCAGTCAGCAGATAGAGACGCCGCGATTGCCGTTGCTATCGAACAATTTGGCCAACACGGTGAAAAAAGATTCATCCCCAATCCAGACGCGCCTTTTAGATTGAGCCCCCCAGATATTGAGGTGGTGCGCGATCCTGCGTATCTGAATTTAGATCCGGACAACACTCCATTCAAACAAGGCGTCGTTGGTTATGCCGACGATCGTATCGCCGATGGCCCAGCTAACGGCTGGTCGAGCTTCGATGTTGCTGGTGTTATTTGCCCTGTTATCGTGATTCATGGCGAGCAAGATTGGGTGGTACCCGTTGCTCACGCGCATCACACTGCGAGCATCGTTGGAAATTCGGAGCTAAAGACCTTTCCGCAACACGGCCATCTGAGTATCGGTTCAGAATCGATTAACGCACTTAACGAGTTGCGTGAGAAAAGTTAGCCGATTGGTGTGACTGCTGAAAAAACCCAGAGAATAGTGTTGCACCTGGGTACGCAGACACCCTCCACACCCCTCAAAATATCCGCCTATGCCTATATCTAAGTGTCTAAGGGGATATGTCCACCTGCCTCCTCGGTGTCTCTCCACTTTGCTACGCTTGTCATCTTTGCTTAAGGCTTCTAACGCATAAAATTTAGGAGAAATTAATGGATATCTTGTATCCAATGCTAGGGATGATCGCGTTATCTGGCTTCTTGATCTTAGTTCTTCTTGCGTCTCGACTTCCGCCTATCATCAAATACTGGGGGGACTTGCAGTTTGCTGAGCATTCGGAGAATCTGCGGCCGCAACTACCCAGACCGCTCCGCTTGATCACTGAAAACTACAACCACGTTTTCGAACAACCAACTTTATTTTTCGCCACCTGCGCTTATATCTATATGGCAGCTCAAACTGATGCGCTGAACGTCGGTTTAGCTTGGGCTTACGTTGGCTTACGCATGCTTCACACGATCACCCAGGTGACTGTAAACAATGTAACTCTTAGGGTTTCTTTCTTCGCGACTTCCAGTGCATGCTTGGTCGCTATGATCACCAGAGAGGTTCTCAAATTAATGTGACCTCCCTGCTCCAAAGCTCTCAAAATTTCCGCCCATGTCTATTTTTAGGAGGGAAAACAAAGGCTCAAAAACGGAATGAATAGATGAGTTCATGAATAACTTTTGTTCTTAGCAAGCGAATAGCGTCCTCCGCGCTGGTTTTCTTTGCTCACCAGTTCATTTTCCATAAGTAGCTTCAGTTGGTTGCTCAAATTGGACACAGAAATGGTGTTAGAGAGTTCGTTATTTATCTTTTCATGCAATTCACTCGATGTTTGAGGGCCTTCGGAAAGAAATTCTAAAAGGCGATACGCCGGCGGCATCCGCACTTGATGCACTTTTACTTGCACCAGAACTGCTTTGTCGACCGTTCAGTAAGCTCTGTCTGCGCCAAGAAGTGACGTATTCCATGCGCGGTTTTTCAAGTAGTCAATCGCATGATTTTGCGCGATAGGATCGCCTGATCTAACAAGAGCCTCTGCGATAACTAACAAAGAATAATCGTTAGATTTTTGAAGCATAATGCTGGATATGTCGATTAGGTCCTGCGCTTCAAGTTGCATGCAATTCGCCAACAGAAACATGGCTACATTCATATCGATTTGATCGGAAGCACTCCAACCTCTCTTAACTAAGGGGGTTTGCCAACCTGGTCGTTTGTGCAGGACGAGATCCTTTAAGTGGCGCAAAATTCTTCGATGGTTATGTACTTTCATGAAAGTGATGGCATCGATCGCTTGTCGCACTACTTGGTGATAAGGAGATTGCAATAAATCAAAAAGATTGGAGGCGAACTCATCATCGCTCACGCCAATTTCGCCCGCAGCAAACGCGGCGTTTACCTGTAGCCAAGGGTCGTTAGATTTGATTAGCGAACAGATGGTGTCCGCGCTTTCCTGCCCAAGAAAAGAAAGTCGATAAGCAGCCGTCTCCATAACAACGGCCCTCTCATTCCAACGAACAGGATGACCGCGCGTGGAATCCCGTAAGTTTTTGTGTAGCCTCTCGTGCTTCTTTTCTCCTTGAACGCTATTGAAAGCTGCGACGCAATCCTGAACGGACAGGCCCTCCACCCCACCATAAATCAATCGTAAGCGCCGCTCTTGAGGAATTTCACTTTTTGATAACCTAGATTTATGACTTTCCGTTCCTTGTTCGTTGTTTGCCGTCCCACGCATTCGATTCCAAATGAAAGAGGCCGCAGGTTCATAGAGGCCAGCATCTACTAAATCTTCACTAGGTAAACTCCAGTAATCCCTTTCGCTGCTCCATGTCGGCTTCGTCGGTTGGCTAGTTCTCGCGAAAACAAACTTGAGCATGAAACGATCATCGTTCGAGACGTTTGGAAATCCCGCATGAGCAATATCAAAGTGTGCTAGAAAAAAAGTACCGGCACGA
>DJYW01000178.1 GCA_002450255.1 Gammaproteobacteria bacterium UBA6968 | reverse complement strand
CGATGCTGGCGAACCGGAAGCACCTGCGGCGCCTCCCCGCAAGGCACGTAAGAAAAAGACAGCAATCAAAGAAGAGGTAGTCTGCCCGAGCGGTTCTCCCACATGGATGGCCACCTTTGCTGACTTAGCAACGCTACTCATGGCGTTCTTTGTTCTGATTCTTTCCCGCTCGGTTATCGATTCTCCCAAGATGGAACAAGTAATGGGTTCCGTTGCGAAGGCTTTTGGCGTTGAAAGGATCATTCCAAAAATTGAAATTCCGATGGGTGAAACGCTGCTTGAGTTGGATTTTACGCCTTCTGACGCCCAAGACACTTTGATCGTGGATCCCACTCAAGACTCCGATGACACCTCCAAAGACTATATAAAGGCGATGACAGAAACCGGAACCGCGGCTTCATTGGTCCAGGCTCAGTTCAAAGAAGTGGTAGAAGAGCTCGAGTATGAAATCGAACAAGGACAAGTCAACGTTGCAATCGAAGGCGAAAAAGTCATTGTCCAAATGACGGAAGGCGAAACCGGAGCATCGGGTAAGAAAGGACGCAGCCAAGGGGGCGTTTCGCAAGAAACCATTGAAGTAGCTAAAAAACTGTTCGATATGGCAGGCATGGATCAGTCCATTGTGGAAATGAAACGCGAAGACAACTGGGAAGCAAAAGCCAGAGAAGTCACTTCGCTCAGCAGTCTGGAGGAGATTTCCGACGCGATGCAAAAAGAAATCGAAGATGGCATCGCGGAGGTTGAGCAAGTCGGCGACAGCGTCCTGATTCGACTAACTCAGGCTGATAGCTTTGAGTCTGGAAGCGCTACCTTGTCCCGCAGCTTTGAGACCATTTTACAAAGGGTTGGCGACTCGCTCGGCGATACCATCGGTACCATTAGGGTAGAAGGGCATACGGACGACCAGGTCGTCGCCTTTAGCGAGCGGTTTCGATCAAACTTTGATTTATCGGCTGCCCGTTCGGCTGCGGTTGCGGACTTTTTGACAGCAAATACCGCAATCGAGAATGGAAGAATTACCATTAGCGGTTTAGCAGACACAAAGCCAATCACCTCTAACGATACACCTGAGGGGCGAGCACAGAACCGCAGGATAGAAATTTATTTGGACGAATAACCTGCCAACTTAAGTAAGGATCCATAGCAGATGAACGGTGAGCTATGAGCGTTTTAGAAGAAGACCAACAATGCCCAACAGTCGCGCCAGCCTGGATGTCGACCTTTGCCGATTTAGCGACACTGCTCATGGCCTTTTTTGTTCTGATTATTTCTCAAACCCGCATCGCCGAACCAGATGAGTGGAAAGAAATACAGAACATCTTCCAACAGAAATTTGGGCTGGTTACCAACTCTAATGGGGACGCTGCGCCACAGGCAGAGAGCTTAATTGCCAAGAACTTTCGCACAACTGTGACCGAGAAGACGGTCTCAGAACGCGTTATGGAGCAAACCACCGATCAGCTGCCACCTGATGCCGCGCGAGCCATTTCTGAACTAGCAGGCACTTACGACACCTTTTCCGATATCGAATCCTTAAAGAAAACCTTCGCCAAAGAGGTAGCAGCCGGTCAAATCTCAATGCGAGCCGACTCAGGCAAAATTGTCGTCACAGTTGAAGACGAATATGATGACGACAAAGAATCCGACGATGATGACAATAACGACCAGGGTGAAATCGATACGGACCAAATGGAGCTTTACGCTAAAATTGCTGATGTTCAAGCAATAGTCGAAACGGAAATCCAGGTCGAGCATGTTGACATGCGGCGATCGGTATTACGCGATGATCCCGACTACGCCGAGCGCATAGAAAATCAGTTTCAAGAACTGAAGGCAAACCTGCAGTCTGATATTGCGGACGGCATGGCTTCGATAGAAAAAATTGAAGACCGTATCTACATTCGGCTCGCGTCTGAGGACGCGTTTGAATCAGGCTTCGCAGAGCTTCGATCCTCGGCCCGGCCGCTCATACAACGCGTCGTCGATTCCTTAGCTGGATCCCAGGATCGAATCACCATCTCTGGTCACACCGACAACGTGCCAATTGCCTTTAGCGACCGTTTTATTTCCAACTGGGATTTATCCTCCGCTCGCGCCGCCTCCGTCGCAGACTTTGTTTTGAGCCAAAATAAGCTCAACCCAAACAACGTTCGAGTCTATGGATTTGCCGATACGCAGCCCGTCACGGACAACGATACGGCGGACGGCCGCGCGCAAAATCGACGTATCGACATTATGGTTGGTCAATGATCAGATGAACCGCTTGTCTAACACTGAAAAAGCTAACTGCTGGCGGTGCAAGTTCTTTAAGATCAGCTGGGATCCAAAAATGCCCTACCTATGTCGAGCGCTTAACTTCAAGAGCCAGATGCTGCCCTGCATCGAAGTCCAAAAAGCCGATGGACACGATTGCTTATCGTTCAGCCCCAAATCTCAGCCCAAAATCCAGCCTTCGCCTCAGCCAAACCCTCGCCAAACACGTTAAAGTGGACGCCTCCCCTCTGGAGGTCTGTTGTTGCGAGTTTTAATTAATTTATTTCTGGTGTTTGTGATCGCCATCGCTGCGAGCTTTGCGGCTTATGGTTTTACATTTGGATTACAGTGGATGACCTCGATTCGGGATGACCTCCTTCTTATCGGGCTTACTGAAAGCGACCATTTAATCAAAATCCTAAGCTGGTTCGGCATAGGCACGGCCTCAATCGCTTTTATTCGATTGGCTTTTGGCGTCAGTCTATATCCTGGTCCTGCGGACTGTATTTTTCATGTTCGAAACCCACAACGACGCCTGCGCACCCGCAAAGGCATCGGCTCATGTCTAACGGCTTTTGTCAGCTGCTGTTTGGGGCTGCCCGTCGGGTATTACGGCCCGGTCATTCTGCTCGGCGCCACCTGTGCGCAGCTCACAATCAACAACTCTCGACCGCAATTAGATCAACGGCAGGATTGGCTTTTACTTGCAGGGATCGTTGCCGCGATCACTGTTGGTTTCGACACGCCTGCGAGCGCCGTGTTATTCGCGCTACTCGTGGTTAGCCAAACACGCGGCTGGCGACTAGTTGGGGTATTAGTTGGCGTCGCTGCTTTAGCCGACTGGATCAATCACAGCGTGATGGGAACACCCCGTGAATCGCTAACGCTGGGCGACATGCCACCCTGGCAATCGCTGTTGGGAATCGCGCTGGTAACTCTGGCGGGTTGTGGTTTGGGACTCACGTTAGTTCGATGGTTAAAGCATCTACAGCGTTATCGGTCTTGGATTAATCATCGCGCTATTTGGGTTTTAGCCGCTCTATCACTCTGCTTTGTTTTGTTAGCCCTCGTAGATCCGAGCCTGCTCGGCTGGGAGCACCGGATCGCTGATCTTAACGCTGCAAGCACTTATGACTTATTGGTGATGATTAGTGCCTGCCTATTCATCTCCGGCATTTGCATCTGCGGCGGCTTTTTCGGCGGCATTTTAGGACCCGCTATGCTCTTGGGGGGCTGCGGCGGCGCACTGGTTAGTCTGGCTTTTGTAGGATTAGGCGCTGCTGAGACCATTAGCTGGCCTCTAATCATTGCAGCTATGGCAGCAACAACGGTAACGATCTCTGGCGCACCGTTATTTTGCGCTGTATTAGTTGGCGAATTATACGGCTCACTGAGTACCGCGCTGCTGGCCTTGGTAGCCGCTTACTTTAGCTTGCGGATCTATTTACGTTTCGAGCCCAAGCCGTATTATCTACAGCAAGTCGACGATCTCGTCGAGAAGGATCTAGCCGCTACCGCAGTATTGTGAGCCCGGCATCAGATTGACCAAAACAATAATAACTTCTGGAGAGTGCTTCATGATGAAGCCATCGATTATTTTACTCACCGCAATACTGACTATCACGCCACTTGGTGTACTCGCCAAGCCCTTTACAGCAGGCCTGTCCGCATTAGGTCGGGAACACGCCCCCACAGCGTTTCGAGCCTGGATGAAACTTGCGGAAGCGGGCGAAGCTGAGGCGCAAAATAACGTTGCTTTTCTGTACGAGCGCGGCCTTGGGGTAAAGCAGGACTACGAGTTAGCAGAAGAGTGGTATGAAAAAGCTGCCGCGCAGCAATTGCCAGAGGCTTACCATAATCTGGCCATGCTGACCTATCAGGGTCACATCAACGCCAAGAACTACAAAAAATCCATTGAGTGGTTCACTGCCGCCTCTGAGCTAGGTCTGACGACTTCAACATACATGCTTGGGGTCATGTATTACCAAGGTCAGGGCGTATTCAAAAACGCGCGGAAGTCGTTGCCGTACTTTGAAGACGCCGCGAGACAAGGCGATCCTCGGGCTCAATATATGCTGAGTTATCTGTTTCAGAGTGGTGAATCCAACGAAGCCAAAGAAAGTGACTTTTTCAAAGCCTATGTGTGGTCGAGCATTGCTCTGGCAGGCGGTTTCGACAAGGCATCTTCCATAAGAACTGCCGCAGGCCTCGAACTTGATGACGCCCAAGAGGACGAGGCCACGACGGTAATGAAAAACTGCTTAGAAACCGAATTTGCGACGTGTTTATAAGGCGTTATTAGAAAGTTTGTAAAAAAATCCTAAAGTTTCTTTGCGACCTACCGAGTTTGATTGTGTCGACAAAGGATTTTAGCGATGGTTCGTAACGAATACATTGAATACATACGCGCAATGGCAGCACATGGCGAGCGCCGTCTTAACGAGGTCAGCTGGATTTTTGACTCTCTGGAGACCAGCCTGTCCGCGGCCCAGAAAAATCTCGCGCAGAAAGATCTGCAGCGGATGCGTAGCTCGTTGACCCATGCTTACAATCTGGCGAATTTGTTGAAGCATGCGCTTAGTGACCTACCGGACAAACGGCTCGTAAAACATATTCACGAATTACTGGCCTACATTGACAGTTGCGTGGAACGCTGCCAGCGCTTCCCAATAGACAGCGATCTCGTGGAAATGCGAGCGTTATTGGCCGCTTTGCAAAAAGGCTGGCTGCATCTCGTTTCGCCAATCAGAGGCTTGCCTCGCCAAGGGTCCGACATACAAAAACAAGCCCTTTAAAAGCCAGCGCCGGTCAACCTTACGCAGTTACTATCAATAAAAAAGCCCAATGCTCTGAATCGAGCAAACGCTGACCAAAACGCCGACGGACAGAGTGAAGACTCAAGAAGAAAAAGAGAAAGAGAGAAAGAAAGAAAGAAAGAATCCAAACTAACTGTACTGCCGCAAGGCAGGTAACGCTAAGCCTTACCGGTAGCGCAAGCCCACAGGTGTTTATTTCTTCTTTGTGATAACAACATAAGGCATGCCAACAGCT
>DJYW01000130.1:19051-19746 GCA_002450255.1 Gammaproteobacteria bacterium UBA6968 | reverse complement strand
AGTTCCACATCGGTGGGGTCGCGACCGAGCTCAGCGTAGGCCTTAGCCAGATAAGCCAGCTCATCATCGGATAACGCCAAACCCCGCGCTGCGTTGTAGGCCGCAAGCGCCGCCAAGCCCTCTTTTTGCAGTGGAACTAGGGTTAAGGGCTGCGGCGATGCCTGGGCAAACAGTTCGCCAAAGTCCTCTTCCTGGACAAAGGTTTCGGTCATGCGGTCGAACAGCCACTGCGAATCAATACAGTTGGCCTCTGCATTCACGTCGATATACCAACGTACCCCGCGCTCAACCCGCAGCACCACTTCTAAACCGGCAAGGCGGAATATGTCGGAGGCTTTGCTGGACCAAGGCGAGATAGTGCCGGCACGCGGTAATACTGTCCCCAAATAGCCTCCCTGCCGAATAGGCATCCCTGAAGATGGCCCATAGTTCAACAGCGCGAGCGCTTGTTCCTGTTCGGTTGGTGACATCGCTCGCTGCAACTGCAGAACATGAACGTATTCTGCGTAAACCACCGCAGGTAATTGTTTTTGGATTTTGGCGAGGGCAAAGGTGCTAAGCGCGGGAGGCCCTGCTTCGTCCTGAAGCAGGCGATCAGGACTCGGATTTGATGTTGGCATAGTTTCCTTAAACCATGGATCAAGGCACGGCCGCAGTAAGTGCGAATAGTCAGTGCGAATAGTCGGTGCGAATAG
>DJYW01000130.1:8250-18737 GCA_002450255.1 Gammaproteobacteria bacterium UBA6968 | reverse complement strand
TCGGTGCGAATAGTCGGTGCGAATGGCCACTGCGAGCGGCGCCTAGTTTCGCACAAATCCATTCGATGTGGTTAGTTGAATTGCGGTACGCCGAGTGTTTTTTAGCGGCATGCAGATCATTCCAGCAGTCTTAAGAGCCACCCACCGGCACATGACACGGGCTGGGTTTGCCCCGGTGTGCGCCAAGGATTGGCGCAGGTGTGGCAACCTCTATCGGGCCTAGTTGGCTTCGTGCCGGCTGGCTTCGCGTCGGCTGGTAAAGAAGTCGCTGAGCAAGCTACCAGCATGAGCTGCCAGCACGCCGTGGGTGACGCTGATGGTGTGATTGAACGACACCGCAGCCGTAACGGGGTGACTCACCACAGCACCCGCCTTGGGCTCTAACGCAGCAAAGACCAAACGCTTAATCCGCGCATGGATCATCGCACCGAAACACATGGTGCAGGGCTCCAAGGTGACGTACAGGGTCGCATCCGGCAGGCGATAATTTTGCCGCGCCGTGGCCGCCGCTTGCAAAGCCAGGATTTCGGCGTGAGCGGTTGGGTCACTCGCCGTGATGGGGCGATTACTACCCCGACCTATAATCTGGCCGTCTGCCACCAATACAGCGCCGACGGGAACTTCACCAACAGCTTGCGCTTCTTCGGCAAGGGCTAAGGCAGCGATCATCCATTCTTCGTCTTGCATGCTTAGGCTCGACTTAGGGCTGTGGGTAAATTGCGATTCATATTTGGTTTTGCTGGGCTTTCCAGATGCGCGCGCTTTCTCTAAACAGCTATCTAGGTCAGGTTGTGCCCCACACCCCGCTTAGGTGTAACAGAATAGCCCTGAAAAGTGCCGCTTAAACAACGAGCTTTACCTTTGCAAGCAAGCGTACCACTCAACGATCGTGCACCCTCACCGGTAAGTCTGTAATGCCCCGTATAAAGCTAGAGTTTAGGTATGCCGGCTCCGCCATCACTTCGACGTGCTCAAAACGTTGCATGATCTCTTCCCACAATATGCGCAGTTGCATTTCTGCTAAGCGATTGCCCAAACAGCGGTGAATCCCGTAGCCAAACGATAAATGTTGGCGCACATTGGGCCGGTCGATGACGAGTCGATCCGCATCGGCAAACTGAGTGGTATCTCGATTACCCGAGAGATACCAAATGGCAACCTTGTCCCATTTTCGAATCAGCTGCCCGCCAAGTTCCACATCCTGCATAGCGGTGCGGCACATGTGGGCCACCGGACTCTGCCAGCGGACAATTTCAGACACCATATTTGGTAGCAGTTCAGGATTGGCTTGCAGCTTGGCGTACTCTTCTGGAAAGCGGTTCAAAGCCTGTACGCCGCCGGTGATTGAATTACGGGTCGTATCGTTCCCCCCAACAATGAGCAGCAGCACGTTGCCAAGAAATTCATTTGGCGGCATATCGCGCGTTGATTCGCCCTGTGCCAGCATCGAAATAAGATCCTCGCCGGGGGTGCTGGATGCTTGGCGTTCTTGCCAAATGCCGCTGAAGTACTCAAAACACTTCCAGATCTCCGCAAACCCCTCTTCCGGCGTAGAGAAAAAGTTAGGATCGCTAATTCGCTCTACCGTATCTGACCAATGAATCAGTTTGTGGCGATCTTCCTGCGGCACATCGAACAGCGTCGCCAACATTTGGCCAGTCAGCTCAACTGACACTTCACGCACCCAGTTAAACGTTTCGCCGCGCGGCAGGTTATCGAGAATATGGCTGGCTCGAGTGCGGATCAAATCCCCCATCGTCGCCAGCTTCGATGGCGTAAACATCGGCGCAACCGCCTTGCGCTGCGCATCATGTACCGGCTGATCCTGCATGATAAACATCGGCAAATGCATCAAATCCGGCGGGGGCTTGTCCAGCGGGCGCCCGCCCAGCCGGATGCCACCATTCATAATGTCAGAAGAAAACAGCGCCTGATTACTATCCACGAACTTGACGTCCTCGTAACCCGATACCGACCAATAGCTGCCAAACTGACTGGCCTCAGTTCGATGCACCGGTGCGTCGCGGCGCAATCGCTCAAACACAGCCAGTTCTTTATCTTGCTCAAACCAATCGCCGTTGCCGGGATTGATATCGGCTAGCATCACGTCATCTGGATGTGTGTTTTCGGCGATACGCCAACGCTCACGAACTTCGGCGTTAGAAATATTCGCCGAGTTGGCTGGTGATTCTGGATGATCTGACATGCGTCTCTCCCGGTTAGTCCGCATTTTGTACTCGCAAGCGCGCCAGGTCGCAACACCCGTCCGGCTCGACCTCATATTGACGGTTAACGGTAGGCAGCAAACTGTCCCGCGTGACCTAGTCAACTGCTACGCTGGGTTTTATTGACGACGGTACTGGCGCACCGCTAGCACTAGGAATATCGACCCCAACAGTAATGCCCCGCTGGATGAAATCAGCCATTGCAGCAACGTCACCGAACCGCCTTTCAGCACCTCATTGATTAAGTACTGTTGCGACCAAACCGGTAGAGCAAGCTGCCAGGCGACCACCTTGTTCTGCATTACCATCTGTATCAGGCTGGGAATGATCGCCAGCACAAAAACCAGCGAAAGCCAGGTTTGCGCCTCACGAACTGATTTGGCGAAGGTGCCTAAAAAAGTCATTAGCGGCGCGAACATCATTATCAAAGGTACTAATGCGATGGCAACAATTACAAAATCTGAACTCCGGATAATCAAGCCAATTTCCTGTACCGGAATCATTTTTGTGCCTAGAAAAAAAGTCAGACAAGACAGTCCAATGACCGCCAAACAAACCAGGCAATTCGCCAAAACCTTGCCTAGAATGACTTGAGTTGTAGAAACCGGATTGATTAGCAGAGGCTCTAAAGTATTGCGCTCGCGCTCTCCGGCGGTGGCATCTGAAGCAACAAACATCGCTGCCTGAATCAGCCCCATGATCAAGAAATACGGCAAAATCATGAGCAACGCGGCAGGGCCGCTCGCGCTCTCACTGGACACGTCCAAACGACGAATCGCAAACACCCGCTGCACTGATGAATCAACCCCACGCATAAGCATACGCTGCGCGCCAATAACCTGACTGATCTGATTTAACGCACTACCCAAACGCCGAGCCTGAGACTGAGATTCATTGCGCGCTTCGTCATAAACGATTTCTAATACAGCGGGCTGCACATTCGCGTAAGCCTCGGGAAATGCAGCCGGGATAACCAACACCACAGCTTGGCGTTGCGACGTCACCAGCTCCCGCGCATTCTCAGAACTCGGCTCAAGCTCAATATCCGCGTTGCGTAAACGGCTTTGTAAACTCGGCGCGTACTCAAGACCAATTACCGGTATCGTCAGAGTCTTACGTGCGTCTTCCAGGGAATCATTAATCAAAAAGGCCAGCATGCCAGTGGCGAGTAATGGACCGAATAAGGCACCGAACGCAAACACGTTCATAACCGAGCGACGATCACGCCAAAAATCGAGGAGCTCCTTGACCAGTACCACTCGCCACGCGCTCATGCCATCAAGCCCTCTTCCGTGCCAATCAACTTAACAAACGCATCTTCAAGATTATCCTCGTTCGCTTGCCGCTTGAGTTGTTCAGTATCGCCCTGCGCGCGTACTTCGCCATCAGCAATGATAATGATGTGATCACACAAAGCCGCCACCTCTTGCATGATGTGCGTGGAGAGCAAAATGGCTTTACCCGCCTGACGCTGGTGACGTAAAAAATCTCGCAAGGCGCGATTACTCATCACATCCAGACCATTGCCGGGTTCATCTAAAAGTAAGTTTTGTGGGTCGCCAATCATAGCTCTCGCTATCGCAACCTTGACCCGCTGGCCCTGGGAAAAACCCTCACAACGTCTTGCCAACAAATCCGTCATGTCGAGCTGCTCGGCCAACTGGCTAATACGTTGCTCTAAAACCGTCTTACTCAGGCCATGCAAACGGCCAAAATAAGCGATGTTTTCGGCAGCAGTGAGGCGAGTGTAGAGACCGCGCGAATCCGGCACGACGCCAAGGCATCGTTTGACGGCCTGTGTCTCCTCTATCGCGTCATAGCCGTCCACTGTCACAGCACCGGCATCCGCGGCCAACAAACCAGTGATCATCCGCATGGTAGTTGACTTGCCTGATCCGTTAGGTCCAAGCAAGCCAGAAATCTTACCATCAGGAATGTCGAGACTGAGATTCTGAACCGCTTTGATCGACTTGAAGCTTTTATATAGGCCGACAGTCTTGATCATAGTCGTGGCCCGGCAGGGGAAATATATGGTGGCAGTCGCCAATCTTTCGCCGCACAGTCCGGTATCGGATCGGGCAATTGCAAAAGATCAATATAGTCCGCGACCAATTTCTGAAAACATGGTTGCAGCATTACGCCATGGCCTACGCCTTGCGCCACGATATGTTCGCCGTTCTCAAACTGGGTCAGCGCTGCAGCGCCGAAACTAGGAGGCGTAACAGGATCTAACTCTCCGGAAAGCAGCAGAGCGGGCACAGCAGACTGCAACGGCGTATGCACGTCCGGGTTGGCCTCGCCAATCGGCCAAACGCTGCATACTGCGCGCAGCGCGTCATCCATATTGCCTAACATTTGCGCATCATTAATCGCCAGATCATTACTGAAATAAGCAATGTCCTCACTGCACATCACACTATTCTGCATTCCCATTGCTAATAACGACTGCATCCGTCCAGACAGAATCAGCGCTTGCGCAGTGACCGTACGCCAGTCGCCGGCTACGACGCCATGAATAATTGCCGGCAACAAAGCCTGGGTTTCCGGCGCGTAACTAAATAACCGTACTGCTGCATCCGCTACTTCACGACTCGTCGCCGCGTTCTCCCAGCGGCCCGTACCGGGATGACGCAGAGTCGCGTCGACTGCCGCTTGGGGGGGTAAAGACAGATACTTTTGATAGTCTTGACGAATATTGGGAAAAGTCTCAGCACAACCCGAATCCGCCGCGCACTCTTCTATCAAAAGCGCAACGACTCTTTCCAGATTCTCCGCGAAACCGAGCCCCAACACATGCTGAGGTGGGAGCACGCCATCGACTACGATAGTCCGAACCGAAGCCTCATAGCGGCGCAAATACTCCTGCGCCACCCGGGTGCCATAAGAAAAACCCAGCAAAGACACACGTTCTACACCTAGCGCCAATCGCACCTGCTCTAAATCGTCTACCGCCTGAGCCGTCGTGTAAAAGCGCGGATCCGCGGTAAGCACCTGTAGACATCGTTCGGTCATCGCCGCTAACGCTGCATTGCTCACGGATAACGCATCAGATTCAGCATAATCGCAATGCAGCGGATTAGAGCGGCCAGTGCCGCGCTGATCGACAAATATGAGATCACGCGACTTCGCGATTTCTCTAAACAGTTGCGACGAAGAGGCCAGCATGTCGATTGCCGATTGACCGGGACCGCCAGCTAAGACCATTACGGGATCGCTTTGCGGCGAATCGGTGCGGGCGGTTAAAACTGCGACGTGAAGATCAATCCTGCGGCCTGCGGGCTCGCGTGGATTTTCCGCGACACTCAGTGAACCGCACTCCGCTTTCACCACCACCGCACTATTGGGCTGCGACAGATCACAAGGTTGCAGCTCAAGCAGCTGATTTGCCACCGCACTTTTGGCATGAGTCACCGCGAGAAGGAGTACTAAGCACAAGGCGGGAACGCGTCTAGTCATCAGAACTAAAGCGGTCTGTTTGATCAAAGCAATGCTGGTTTTATTTTTCACTGTTTTTCGATTGGTAAGCATTTCTTTACCGCCCAGACCTAAACGCACCTAGACACCAAAGTACGAGAGCGTACGAGCGAGAAAGGACAGCGTCAAAGGAGTTGCCATCCTGCATTGTTAAATATTCGCTTGTAAAGCCTATCCGACCTATGCGTCGATAGTGATCAACGAACCTTGCCGAGTTAAGCACTAGCACAGTATGGCGCATAGATTTAAACGCATTTTGCCAAGCCGGAAGTTACTGTTCCTAACACAGCTCGGCCAGTCACTATCGCTGCATTCTCGACTAAGCGACGAGCACGCTAGACACCACCTTTCCAACGCGCCGCAACCAGCATAACTCACCAGTGAGCGACTAAAGCAATTTAAACGAGGCCCGGTAATCCAATCGATAGCTGTCGCCATCTGTCCCGAATTTACCCGCTGTCGGTCCCGCAAAGTGCGTGCCGGTGATAAAAACGGGACCATCCACATGCTGCGGTATAAAGCCGGTTCGAATTTGTGCCGCGAGTTCACTATCAACATCCGCTAGGCTCGACCGCCAGCTGATTTTAATCTAACACGGATGATGCGGCATATCGCGGCTAATAATGGCTGCTTCCCCCGCGACTTGATGTGTGTGCTGACATGACCTGGTATATGGCCAGGCATAGAAACAGCGCAATCGCATCGTCCACCTGCTCATTCGAGGGCATCAAGCCCGTCCAATACCCGCGTCAAACACCCGCTGGACGGATTTCTCAATAACCGGCCCGTAGGCCGGCGCTGCGTACTGCCGATGCGCCCACGCCGCCTCACCCTATAAACACTGCGCGCAGGGGCAGGTCGGCGTCGCCTGAGACCACCGATGTGACCACCAAGAAGCCGTTGCTAACTCAACAATTTGCGGGATGGTGACGTCACCGATCCACTGTTAAAGCGGCAACTCATGCGGTGATTCATATGCTGCGATTAGCTTATTCCGTGCTGCCGAGAGGTGTATTACGACAGCTGGAAAATCACCGAAGAGGTTAACCCTTAAGCTCGTCACTTGAGAAAATGTTGTGGCCAGCCCGACAGCTCTAACTCGACAGCATCAACATCACAGTCGCGCGATTGACTGAAAATTTGCGTCCGAGAGACTTCGCGAAAACCCAGCTTTTTAAGCACGTTGGCCGATCCTGGGTTCTCAAGATAACATATAGCGAAAACTCGAGACTTATCGAGTGTGGTAACAAACGTCTGATTGAACGTTTTTGCAGCAAATTCGAGCAGACCCTGGGCTGCTTCAGTCGCAAAACCCTGCCCCCAGTAAGACTCGCCCAACCAATAGCCTAACTCGTATCTCGACTGGTCAGCAGGCGTCAGACCGATACCACCGATAAGCTGTTCGTCGAGGAAAATGTTCAGCGAAAGCACTTGCTCCTGCGATTCACCCATTGCAAACCAAGCCTCGGCATCTTGCCCCGTGTAAGGATATGGCACGGAGCTAAGCATCTTGGTCACTTCCCAGTTTCTCAGCTGAGCGACAATGCGGTCCTTATCAGCGCTACCCTCGACAACATCAGGTTTCTTGAGGGTTAGACGCTGGGTATGTATCACGATCATTATCTTCGTCCTAACAAGGTTGCCAAAGTTCACCCGGAGCCACACAAAGGCGACGCGCGCCACAACTATAAACTGTTAGATTATATATTTAAGGGGACCCACACAATCTGTTCAAACCGATTAAACGAACGACGCCTCCGCACGCTGTTTATCCAGTTGCTCGACATACCGCTCAACCACGCCTGCTTCGGCCGAAATATCCTGTAAATAAATTTTTATACCTCATCAAGACCAAAGTTGATTTCTGATTGCGACTAGACAAATCGTTAACGATTTAAATCTGTGCCGTATGTTAGCGCGGGTTGGCGGGTTTGTTTGCTCAATATACTTTGGCTACGTTAGTCCGCAAAAAGGCAGCGCTTCTAAATCGAAAGATGATTTACCTTCAGCCACGCGCGACAATCTTTCCAGCCCGGAACGTGACGCGACACGAGCTGCCAGAACCGAGGCGAATGATTATGTTCCAGCAGATGGCACAGCTCATGAATCACCACGTAATCCACGATGTGGTGGGGTGCAAGAATAAGGCGCCAGTTAAAAGATAAGTCTCCTCTAACCGAACAGGATCCCCATCGCGCCTTATAACTTTTAACCGTTACTGAGGCCGGCGTGACCCCAACTGTTCTGGCATACCGCTGAGTCTTTGCCCGCAGTTGGTCTCTGGCCTGAGTCAGATACCAATTTTCTAACAACGACTTAATCAGTGGCTCGCCATTCGCTTCCTCGCACACCGTAACGATCAACTTATTGTTTTGTAAATTCACGGAGGAGGTGACGCCCTGCACCACTCTGAGGCGATAGGGCTCGCCAAGAAATGGAAAGATCTCTCCACTAACAAAGTTTTTCGGTTGCGGAACCGGGCATTCAGCCTGCAGCTGAAGTTTCTTCTGAATCCAGGCGTCGCTCTTCCAAATGAATTCACGCACATGCCTATCGGAAAGTGTCCTAGGAACAGTCACCTTCACTATCCCGTCAACAACTCGAATCGACGCGGTTTTTTGGCGTCTTGTTCTAGTCACCACTAGCGGATAAGCGAATTCTTCTGTCATTCCAATCGGCTTCCTTGAGTACCGGAGATTAACTGGTCGCCAGACTATCTTTTAACTACATCTCCCTGCGACCCTAGGCGCCAGCAGACCACAATCGACGGTGCACTGCATCCAAATCCTTAGCGACGAGAAATTGTTCATCAATTACCAAACAATGTCGATCTGTCGGCGTATATTGCGGCAAAACCGGTGTATTCCCCTCCGCCTCACCAGAACCAACATTTGGCGTTCCTGATCGGGCCATGTTAATCACAATGTTCGACCAATCGCGCCCAACGCGCTGCACAACCGGGTCTGTCACGTCATGGAACGTGTACGCGTTAGATGTCGGTTTAGCCACCGTGTTAAAAGTCAGCGACATCTCGCTCGCGTGAGGCACGCCAACATGATCGCTGCCTGGTTTGTTGGCGGGCAGGTCAAAGCGATACAACCAGCCTCCGACGCCGGCAGCAGACGACAGTTCTGCCGCAGTCGTACAGATTCTACGGAACATATCGGTCCACACCATTTCATGAATTTTGCCAGGTGATGCAGCAGGATAATGCGCGCGAAGCGCGTCTAAATAGGGGGCCGGATCTGACCCACAAAGCATGTCTGTAGCGAGGTATTTATTCAGCCAGGAATAGTGCTCCTGATGCTCAGGGTTGCCTTTGGTATAGAGGGTACCTTCCGTTGCAGTAGTACCCGTTAGCAGCGGCACGCCGGCACTGCCTCGCTCTTCTATCGCTTGAAACGTCGGCCGTGTTACGACAGCTCCATCAACACAGATGCTGCCGCCAACTTTCAGGTCCAGCAAATCATGGGCTGGCATCTGCAACAAAACATCAAGGCAATCATCGCGACTGCACTTTAGACGCTCCGACAATGCCTTAGTGCGGTCAGTTTTGGGCCGGTAGACCGCAGTGGCACTGCAGGCGATGGCTTTATGAAATAAGTCGTCGGCCTCAGGTGCCGCCAGTAGACTTAAAATGGATGAGCCACCCGACGACTCACCGAATACAGTGATATTGTTAGGGTCACCACCGTAGTCCTCAATATTTTCTTTGATCCAGCGTAAGGCGAGCATTAGGTCGCGCAGACCGTTGGATGAAGATCCCGCGTACACATCGCCATAGTAGGTCAGATCTAGAAACCCGAATACACCCAACCGAGCATTCACCGTAACCACGACAACATCGCCCTGAGCTGCAAGCACCGAGCCGTCGTATTCATTCGCAGAACCCGCGACAAAGCCACCACCGTGAAACCAAACCAACACCGGACGGGATTCACCCCTTACAGAAGGCGTTACCAAATTTAAAAACAGGCAATCCTCACTGATCGAGCCACCGACGGGAAGACCGAGTGTGCTTAGGGTTTTGTCCTGCATCGCACGATTAGGAAAATCCGTCGCTGCAAAAACACCTTGCCACCCCTCTGCCATCTGCGGCGGCATAAAGCGTCTTGCGCCGACTGGTGGCGTGCCGTATCGAATACCGAGAAAAGTCGTTACGCCATCTTCTTCGAAACCGCGGATCCTACCTAAACGTGTCGAAACAATACTCAAAATCAAATCCTTGAATCTATTGGTTATCGTTACTCGGACGGAGACAATCTGTTGCCTCGACAAACAAATTGCCACGCCACACTTTTCAATATCGAAGCAACGCTGGGTCAACACTGCAGAAGTGCCGGGCCTTCGCCGTACCGTTACTGCCAGCCATCGGTAAAACCGATCATCGCCAGTGTTAGTCACACTAGCCGACACGTAACATCGTCCCGATGTATCGACTGTATTGAATGTTTTAACTGTTTTAACTGTTTTGACTGTTTTAACTGTTTTAACAAGAGCCATTCGGCGGTTGCTTCACCACAGGAGTTGACCGTAATCAACAACTAGCGCGACTCAGCAGACAACAAAAAGCAGCGACCTGCGATATATCACGCAATTGCCTATGGCTGCTTCACCAGTAGCGCCATGATTTCGTGCAAAACGGGCTTAGCGACGTGCTTTATCAAGCGCCTGATCCTTCCTGCTGATCTATTTTGCAACGACTGCTACTGTGCATTTCTGCAACGCCTTAGCACAACCAGAAACGGAACAATTAGGCTGTACTTACCGCTCTCAGCATAGCCCGTA
>DJYW01000130.1:0-7910 GCA_002450255.1 Gammaproteobacteria bacterium UBA6968 | reverse complement strand
GCCCGTAGCCCGTAGCCCGTAGCCGAAAAATGCAAATCCTCAAGCTCTGGCGCAACCATGCGCCACGCTTTCGGATCTAACCCTCATTTCTATACTCATCTGAAATGAAGTCCTAATGACATAAAAAACGCCCCGTCATACCGCTCTCGTTTGCTTGCCCCTTAGCCGGTTTATACTGATTTAAAACGCTTTTCCGCGCTTTTTCACTGCCAATGCCCACAGGAAAAATGGGGGGGTTTTTAGACGCCAGAATTGTTACCCCAACCCCTTTGAAATATAACACCCTGGGATTTCAATGGAGAGAGGAGAAACTAGTGAGACCGTCTTCCGATAACGATAACGATAATAAAAAGCTAAAACTACTAATCGGTGCCTTAGCGTCTTCGGTTCTATTGCTGTCTGCTTCAGCAGTAGTAGCAGAAGATGAAAATGCATCCGAAACCGTTTACTTCGAAGAAGTAATCGTCACCGCAGAAAGAACAGCCAAAAGCGTTATGGATACGTCCATGACCATCACCGGATTTTCCGACGACACCTTGAAAAGATTTGGTATTCAAGATCGAGACAAACTGCAGATTTTGGTTCCAGGACTTCAATTCGGTGAGACGGTAGACCAAATCGGTAACGGCACCTCACTGCGCGGCATCGGTACGCGTAACGCTGGCATAGGCCAAGGCGACCGTTCTGTTGCAACCTATATCGATGGTGCATATACCGTTGGTGTTTACGGTACAGCGCCCGGCGGCGGCTTCGATCTGGAACGGGTCGAGGTAGCTAGAGGACCGCAGGGCACGCTTAATGGTCGTAACTCAATCGCCGGTTCCATTAACTACGTCTACAAAAAACCTTCGCAAGAATGGGACATGGAAGTAATGGCGCAAGCCACTGACGTGACCCAGCAACGCGTTAATGTCGCAGTTGGCGGACCGCTAACCGATACGCTGGCATTCCGGCTGACAGCTGGCTCGCATACAGGCGACGGTTATCAGGAGAATGTCGGCCTTGGTGAAGATACCGCTGCACCAGATCACCGCTTTTACGCACTGCAATTCCGATATCAAACCGACCGATTTGACAGCAACATTCGCGTCTCTAGAGTAACGGATAACGGCATCCCACGCGCACAGGTCCCTTTGGCCAACCTCAACACCACTGATGAAAACATTACTTTGGTGGGGGCTTACGCCATCGGTAACACACCACCGGAAGGGGTCACAGTCGCTACTGTAAGTAACACTAACTACTTGTACGCAACTCAGAATCCATCGGGTTCGGCAGGCTGCCCAGTAGGTATGCCTTACATGCAGTGCGGCGACATCAATAACCGGGTAGCGATGAACAGAACCGGTTACGAAGACTCTGAAGCGGACCTGATTAACTTCTACGCGGAATACGACTTCACCGACGACATTTCACTGCGCTATACCTATGCGAATAACTCGGTTGCCCAATACATCTTTAGAGACGGCGACTACACCACTCGTGTTGGCGGACCTGGCGATGCCTACGACAAAGCAACCGACGGTGGCGTTGAATACATCGATAGGGCCTACCTGATGCCGTATGACTATGATGAAACGTCACACGAGCTGCTGTTGAGCTGGAGCCTCAATGACAAGGCAAACCTGATTCTTGGTGCTTTTACCTACGAAAGTGCCGTGCAATACGAGCTGACTCGCTGGGAATACAGCCACAGCTTCCGTTTCACCGACTCTGACGAAGCAGCGGTTGCGGCAACCGCAGCTGGCGGCGATTGGGTTAACTACGGCATGGACCCTAGCTTATCCGTTACCGATTGTGCTTCGTTTGTACAGAACGTAATCGGCGCGACCTTTGGCCTGCCAGTCACCGACGACGGCACGGGTTCTTACTACGTTTGCCCAGGTGACTTTGGTACCCCAGGCCGAGACAACGGTGACTTGCGAGCTATCGTTCCATTTGGCACCGGCGCTAACAACAAAACCACAGCAGTATTCGCCAACCTCGACTATCAGTTAAATGAAAAGTGGTCTGTTTCAGCTGGCCTGCGCGCCCTAGAGGATGAAAAAGAGCAGCCTCCAGAAACTTTCCAAGGCAACTACATGTTTTCCTTCATTGGCGTACCAGTCGTCATCGGATTTACCGACGGCGGTTTCGATAAGCCGGAGATGTTCGACAATGTGGTTGGTCAATTCACGGTTGAGTATACGACCGAAAACGACAACATGATTTATGGCCGTATCTCTACTGGTCATAAGCCTGGTGTTTTCAACTTTGCATCGCCACCTGTTCCCGGCGTTCCTTCTGTTGTCGAAGAATCAACCCTTACCAACTACGAGGCGGGTGTTAAAGGCATGTACCTTGACGGACGCTTGCAGCTTGCAGTGAGTGCGTTCCGCATGAACTACGACAAGATGCACCTAGACGCAGTGCAAGAGTTGAGCGGCGGATTCCGCCCCGGTCAGTTTGACCAGACGCCACTTGCTGAGTACACCGCTGCCATTCCTGATACTAAAGTTTGGGGGGTTGAAGCCGAGTACAGCTACGCGATCACCGATAACCTGTCTGTGGTTGGTTTTTATGCTTACACCGACTCAGAAGTGGGCAAGCACTCATCGGTCATTTTGGGTGATCCAGACGGACAATACGCGCTCTATGACCACCTCGACTTTGAGACTGGTGAAATGACTCAGAGTTGGTATGAACTACCGGCCGATCAAACCGGCAACCAACTCCCTAGCCAGGCAAAGCACAAAGCAGCGACTTCTTTGATTTATAACATGAGTCAAAAGAGCGGCAGCTACTGGAGCTTCCTGGGTACCTGGGCATACAACGGCTCAATGTATCCCACGATTGGTAATGTTGCTCTGTACGAAATACCTGAGTACAGCCGCTTCGATGCTTCGGCCACTTGGACCGCAGCGGAAGAGGACTTCTCTGTACAACTTTTCGTCAACAACCTGACTGACAAAATCGGCCTCAACGAGTTTGTGGCTTCCGGTGGCCACGGCGGTATGGTCTTCTTAGGCTCACCAACCAACCATCGCGAGTATGGTATTACTATGCGCTGGACGCCTAACCTGTAAAGCAGGACGGGCTAACCCTGAATCTCGGGCCATTATCCAAGCGGGTAATGAGCCCCAGACGGGTCTCTAAAGGATACAAACGGGGAGTTTCTCCCCGTTTTTTTTGTGCCGAAGAAAGCCGGCCATTCGCACCGGTTTGCGCGTAACCGATCACCACCCACGCTGCAATTCGCCAGCACTGTTGGCGCGAGCTAAAAGCACTGCATCCCCTTCACGATGGATCAATTCGCACCCTGACCAGCGGGCACCGACAGAAGCGCCGTGACGGTGAGCACAGCTTGACGAACACCGACTAAAGAGGATTGACTAGACCAGACTCAACCCCAAAGCGGGCCAATTCAGTACGCGGCAATCAGCTTAAGAGTGAGTCACAGGCAAGCGGGCGAGCGGGAGAAAGTCGGCAAGCAAAGGCTTACAGGAAGCGCCTCGCCGGGAGAGGTTTACAGGACAGTCCAACCAAAATTCTTAGCGGCGCAATTCTTAGCGGCACAGTTCAACCAAAGCCCGCTCCTCGCGCGATTAACCCAAGCATACGTCCGCAGCTTCTGCTTCTCTAATCCAGCGCCGATATCCGCGCCAGCGTGGCTTGCCGGTGGGCTATGGTCCATGCGCCGATGGGCCGCGTATTTTGTGCCGCATCCCAGGCACGTACACGCAGGTAACGAACCGCTGCGCGCAAACCCTCAACAGAATCTGCGCGTTCTAAAGCCATACACGCTATCAACGGCGGGTAACCGTCTGAATCAGTCAGCGTCTCAAGTAAAGCTGCTTCTACTTCGGCCACGAGATCTGGGGGCGGTGTACTTGCGTTGCTGCCCCACGCCAGCAGCGCGATCGCACTCAAATAACGCATCTGTCCCAACATAGATAATCTGTAATCCGATTCGGCATCACTGCCCCATCCGGGCACATCCTTCGCAAGGAAACAATGCATCCGCGCAATAGCCTGACCGCCAAATTGACCCAAAGCGGCCAGGGCATCAAGGGTGACGCGAATGACACTAGGTTCAGGATCATCAAGCAGTGCAGTGATGCGATCTACATGCGCAGCAACGATTGCCGGCCCCGCCTCACCCAGAGCGTAAACCGCATTAATCCGCATCCAGGGATCAGGGTGATCTAGCAATTCAAGCAGAGCCGCAAGCGCAGGTTTGCCCATGGTGCCGAGCGCAACAGCCGCGTCCTCAGGCGTGAACTGGCCTTCCAGAAAAAGCCGATCCAGATGATGCGCAGACCGACTCAAAAGTACCTTACCAGATGGGTTCCGGTGCCTGTCTTGGCCCGCGCTGGCGAGCAACTGCTCGACTAACGCTGTAACCGCCGGCGCACCGATTGCTGCAAGCTCGTATAAGCTCGCCAGACGCGCCTGCTGACTCGTACTCCTCATACCCTGAATAAGCTCCGTTACGAGCTCGGCTTCTGTACCCCGCTCTACTTCAACACGTGCTGCGTCGGCCGCTGTATTGCTCACCGGTTGTCCATCAAAAAAGGCGCTATTTTCTCCACGATCTAAGCCACGCAACCAATTCCAGATCGAGCGCCACACCACCGGCAGGTCGTGATGCGTATATAAGTCGTTTGGCGTTTGCCATTGCGGATCCTGATGATCCCATGTCGCGGCAGTCGGATGCTCGGTTCGCAGTGCCACGAATTTCATCATGTAGCGACCGATATCGCTGTTGTTTGGCGAGCCTGCATGGGCCAGATCAAAATGCGCAATCACCACCGAACCCGCAGGAATCACCTGCATAACCGCCTGCTCAGCACACAGATCGTGCAGCGTGGCGTAAAAATGCGACCCAGCAAGAAACCGAGTAGGCCCCATATGCAATGGCGTTTCATGCGGAAAATAGAAGACGTTTGCCGCGCGCAAGGTATGCCAACGCGTTCGCCCACATGAGGCATGTGAATCCTGATGCCAGGCCGAGGCGGAGATCGAACCCGCGGCCATTTCCGGCTGTGAGTCAAAGGCTGTAATTTGGCGAGCATCTCGCGGAGCCGCATCAGCTTGCTCACCAGGCATTTCGCCCGACCTAGCGTCAACGGCATCGCCCTGATTAATTGCCCCTAAAGGCTCGCTATTGTGCGGAAACCGATGCGGTAGAAAAATAAATTGATTGCCGAGTAGGCTCCGCAGTGCACCCTGGACAACTGGCGCTTCACAAACCGCACTCAGCGCCGGCACCCGCGGCAGGATGTTGTCACCTGGATGCGGAAGCTCATATTCTAAAGCGTAAGTAATCTGTTTGGTCACTGCGCTATGGAAAGACGGCTCCAGCTGAGAGTCAATAATGATGAATCCATCAGCGATAAAGCGTCGCACCTGATCATCGCTTAACAACTGCGATTGCTGTTCTTGCATGGCCTCGCTGCCTTAATTCCTTTTTGCCATTCAGTCTTGCTGGCTGGCTGTCTTTTGTACTTTTTTGTCTTTTTACAAAGCCCTGTCAGGCAATGCTTGTCTCGTGTTGCTTACGAGCTTGCTAACAGAAACGAAAAGATCTGCGCTGACCGAACGGTGAATTCGATCTGTATCACCTCCGCTGTAACCGAAGACGCGGGGAGAACGATTGTATCTGTTGCTGTCTCGGTCAGCTTTTGCTCAGCTAAAACCGCGCCGCCGCCGTCCAACAGCCTGACCTCGACTGAACCACCTATGGCCACATCAGCGGTCACTTTAATGGCTTCACCTTGATACGCCACAGGCGCGGTGGTCAATACGCCTGCGTCGCGCGATCTGACTGGTTGATAGCCAGCAAAGCCATCTGGCCGCAGCGTGGCTAACGCTAAGCAGCCATTGCGCCAGCCGAAGTGCAACCAATCACTGCCGCCGTAATATAACCGCACCTCGTCCTCGAGAAACACCGGACCAACACAGGCATATACGCAGCCATAGTCATATTCCAATGCGGTCTCACTGCAGCCAATCAGAGCATTGCCCGGATCAATTCGCTGCCATTTAATGGTGTCGACGCTATAGGCCAATTCGGTCCAGGCGCGGTCTGCCACCTGATCGTGAAAGACGACCAGCCCAAGATAGATGCCCGCATGCTCAAACACCGCCATGCTGTACGGCTGCACTTCCCAGCAATCACATTCGATAACCACCTGAGATGCAGACCAATTCACAAAGTCGCTGCTCTCGATGCGAGCAACCTGCCGACACCAACTATGGTTCAATTTGGACTCGACGCCCTTGATGTCGCGATCCGTCTTCACCCAATCCCTGGTAAAGGCCACATACTTATTTAGGCCAGACACCCAAATCGCATTGTTATGAGTATCGCCAGCCAGTGCGCAATTGATCTTTTTCGGGTTTGACCAGGCAATACCATCAGGCGAAAAACTGACCTTTAGTCCCTGAAAGATTGATTTATAGCGCTGGCTCGAATCAGGGTGGTTGTAGTCCTTTAAAATCCCGGCCCCGTGCACGGTTCGCATGACCAGATTGTTGTGCGTGTTGCCGTCGTACTCAACCTGCCCGAGGTCCGGTTTTTCCCAGTGTATGCCGTCGCGTGATTCCGCATAGCACACGCCCATTTCCTGATGTTCATGTGCCTCAAAAGGCACCGCGAGGCGCTCTTCTAGCGAAAGTCCATTAGCCGAATGAGCGATAATGAACGGGCTGTACCAGCATCGATACAAACCTTCGTTGGGATCAAAGATGACATTGCCGTAAAGATTATCGAAGCGCTGCTCCCAGGGATTGTCTTCCACAAACAGGGGATTGGCGGGATGTTTAACTACCTGACCCACCGTTAGAGCCATGTTGGTTTCCGTGGCTATGTTGTCGCTATTGAGCAACAAATACCGACGCGCAGCCTGCTCCATGATCCCTGGTCTCGCCAAATCGCTTGATAGCAACGATACTAGAATGCGTCGGAATCGAGTGAAAGACGCGCTACGGAGTTAATGCAGAGTGCAGAAAATTACCACCCACAATTACATCAAACCCTTTGCGTCATGCCGGGCTGAGAGCTAAGGATGCAGCTATCGGCGGCCGAAAAAAAGTCAGGACTGCTAACCGATGACACCTTGGCGCGCGCGGTAGACACGCTGCAGCGGGAGGGTTTTGTAATTCTAGAAGAGGGCATGGCGAGGCCTTGGGTCGAGGCTATGCGGACGTTATTCACCGCTGCACTGCATGTGCGTTATCGCGACGAACCCGAGGCGCTGGCAATCCAGCGCAATCACGGCGGCTTTCAGCCCCCGCTTACCATGCCGTTTTTAGATCCATCTATCATTGAAAACAGCTTCGCTTTTCAGGTACTCGAACGCGTTCTGGGCGATCACTTTTTCGGCTGTCTGCCCTATGGCTGCAATACTGCTTTTCCCGGCAGCGAAGAACAAAATGTGCATCGCGATTGCGGCCACTTATTTCCCGAATTAGACCAAGCGATGCCACCCATGCTGATTGTAGTGAACATCCTCTTGGACGACTTCACTAAAGCAAATGGCGCCACCGAAATCTGGCCGGGTTCGCAACGTTATGTGGATGCGGATAAAGTCGAAAGCCGAACGCTGAAAATCTCACCCAGCCGCTGGTCTGCACACGCTTCCACGCAGACCATCGCTGCAGCGGGTTCGATTGTCATTCGCGATATGCGGACCTGGCATCGCGGTATGGCAAACACCACAGCGGAACCAAGAACCATGCTTTCACTCGTTTATTACCGCCAATACGCGATGCCGGATAACTTGCATGCATCAGACCAAGTCATCAATACGGCGGATTGGGCGCAGATTTCAGAGCGTGCCAAATGGACCTATCGCTTATGGCAATAGGAGCGGAATCTTGCGCCTGGTCTACGCCCAGATCAGTACCCGGAGCAGCACCCGGAGCAG
>DJYW01000126.1:2420-8909 GCA_002450255.1 Gammaproteobacteria bacterium UBA6968 | reverse complement strand
GCGCAACACAGGACGTATGGCTTTCCAGCGCAACACCGCCGAGACTTCGATGACCTCCAGGATATATTCGTCTCCAAGATAGTTCATTAGCCCTCGCGCCTGATTAACATGGCCGGGTAAACCATCGCTAAGCAACCAGACTTTGAGACTACGAGCACTCATAATTCAGCCAGCCCCAGCGCCTTTAAAACCAAGGCCGCGCAGCGCCGGTGTTCCGCCAGGGGCGCAAAGCCTGCAGCAGGGAACGGCAGATCACATCCGTTTTCACAAGCCATGCTGTACGTTTGCAGCAATCCTCGCGCCAGCAAAGAATCAACGAATCGCACCAGCTTGTTTTCGGCGGACTTTACCGGCAGGTCAATCACGCCAACTCGAGCAAAAGTTGCGACCGCCTCGGACAACATCGAAGCGCTGTCACTGCTGACCCAAATCTGGCCCGCCTGAACCATTTGCTGCTTCAGCCAGTCTGCATCAAATTTCTGCCAAGGCCGCAACGGCACGGCCGCAGGCAACTCTAATGACGCCTCAATCTGTGTCGGCGTACGGGGCGAAGTCGCCACCTGCCACTTGATATGTGGCTGCGCCCGGAGAATCGTGTGCACCTGTTCCGCTACGTCCAGATTCGACCAATGATGATGGCGATTGGGCCCGCCCAAGATGATCAGACCCTGATCAGCTTGCATCACAGAAGTCGTTGGCAGGTGGCATAGTGCGCCCAGAGTAGTCGCCACATTAGGCGGCAACTGCGTTGTGCGGGTGAGGTCGTGCTCGGGGACCAAGCAAAAATCGAAACACCAGTAAGGCAGCGACGGTTTCATTAACACCACCGTTTTACCGCCAAAGCGTCTTTGCAGGCGTAACATCGGCCAGTGCGTCTTGTGACCAACAGCAAGAATCAGATCGGGTTGCAACGATGATTGCGCGTGGAACGCGGTTTGTTGCTGTATATCCCGCACACGGCGACGCCAGCTAGCAACCGGCAGCGTCATTTCTGTAACCGCTATCTGCTCCTGCAAAGCCGCCACCAGTGCGGCGCTCTGGTTCTCATGGCCGCGTCGACCATCCACCAATCGCCAAATGTGCAGGACGTTTTGTGTTGCATTTACAGCCATTCGTGTGCCGCCGTCGCTAAGTCGGAAAACTGCCATGACGGCGCGTACCGCAATCCGTAAACACACCGGTTAAAACACCTGAGAGCGACGCGCTCGTCACCGCCGCAAGCGCTCTAGACATCGGCAGTGGGTGCGACAAATTGGCAACTTGAAACACAGCAAATAGGTACCGTATTACTGGAAAGGTTCGAGTGTAACCACTAAAGCAAAGCTTTTCTTGAAAAGCCCTGCGGCAATCAAAGCAAAAACGCATCATAACAAGCGTCGCGCCTGGATAAAGGCAAGTCGACCCGACCTTCGTAAAGCGCACTGCAAGTCAGATACGCGACTGTAGTTAGGCGATTTAGGGGCCAACTGCTATCCTCCGCCCTGCGCCAAGTGTTGGAATGTGAGCTGCGGATGATGCCGATGGGTATCTGTTATAAGCGCTGACCCGCGCGGGCTTGGCATGCGTCACTCATTGATCTGCTGACTTTATGTGACCACAAAATGATTACCGCACATCTACCCCATTTTACGATCTAACTTTCGCCTGGGAGCTACCGCTAATGATTATGTTGTTGTTCGGCGGGCAGTATGTGGTTTTTCTGCTACTGCTGATCGCGCTGATCATTTCGCTTTCGTTTCATGAATATGGCCATGCCCTCGTTGCAAAGTGGTATGGCGACGACACTGCGGAGCGAATGGGCCGTTTGACCGTCAATCCGCTTGCTCACATCGATCCTGTAGGGCTGGCCATGGTGGTGTTTGTCGGGTTCGGCTTTGCTAAGCCAGTGCCGGTAAATCCACAAAAGTTTCGTAGCCCGAGCGCTGAATTGTGGGTTGCCGCGGCGGGACCGGGCATGAATTTAATCCTTGCCTTTGTCACTTGGAACGCCTTTTTGTATGCCCGCATGAATGGTGTTGATAACGAGGGGTTAACCATCTTTTGCGTGCTACTCGCACAAATTAATCTGCTGCTAATGCTCTTTAATCTGATTCCAATTGGGCCGCTAGACGGCCACTACATTCTGCCGCATCTGTTACCAACCGAACTGGCGCACCGTTACCGACGTCTTAATGATCGCTACGGAATCCGCATCTTGTTGGGTCTGCTCTTGCTGAGCTTGATTGGAGTGCCAGTGTTTCAGTATTTGAGTAGCCTGGCCATGCAAATGCTGGAGTGGATCAGCCTGTTTGGCTGATCCACTGCAAGCGGTGGGTGGGTGCTTTTAGCAAGGATTTTCGAGGCCAGCCGTCTAATGACGGCCCGCGCGGGGATCGCTAACCCGGACCAAGCGCTGCGCTTTTAAAGGCTCGCGCGCAGCGCGGTCGGACGATCGGTTATGCGTGCGCTAACGCCTGATCCAAATCCGCTTTAAGGTCGTCGATATGTTCAATACCAATAGATAGGCGGATGGCTTCAGGCTTCACACCAACAGCCAACTGCTCTGTTTCGCTCAACTGACGGTGCGTGGTGGAAGCCGGATGACACGCCAGCGACTTGGCGTCTCCGATATTCACCAATCGCTTAAAGATTTGCAGCGCGTCGTAAAACTTAACCCCGCCCGCAAAACCGCCTTTCACGCCAAACGTCATAATGCCCGACGCCGTGCCGCCCATATATTTTTGAGCAAGAACGTGATGAGGATGATCGCTTAATCCGGCGTAGCTAACCCAATCGACGGCATCGTGCTGCTGCAAATACTCGGCTACAGCCTGAGTGTTGGCACAATGGCGTTCCATACGTAGCGGCAGCGTCTCAATGCCCTGTAACAGCTGAAATGCGCTCATCGCAGACAGTGCTGAACCCGTATTGCGCAGTGGCACGGTACGCGCCCGCCCAATATATGCCGCTGGGCCAAGCGCGTCGGTATAGACCACGCCATGATAGCTGGGCTCCGGGCTGCTCAAGTGCGGATAACGATCTTTATGCTCAGCCCATGGGAACTGACCCGAATCGACGATAATGCCGCCTAACGTCGTGCCATGTCCGCCCATATATTTGGTCAGTGAGTGCACCACGATATCAACACCATGCTCAATCGGTTTTAACAGCGACGGCGATGCAACCGTGTTATCAGCAATCGTTGCGATGCCACGGCGTCGCGCCATCGCGGTAACGGCTTCCAGATCAATGATGTTGCCAGCTGGATTACCGATGGTTTCCATGAAAATCGCCTTGGTGCGATCATCGATCAAAGCTTCCAGCGCCTCAGCAGAATCATTTTCCGCGAAACGCACCTCTATCCCCTGTTGCGGCAACATATGCGCAAAGAGTGTGTAGGTGCCACCGTAAAGTTGCGGAACAGTAACGATGTTATCGCCGATCTGAGCAATATTAAGAATCGCATAGTTGATCGCTGCGCTGCCTGCCGATACAGCCAGAGCACCGATGCCCCCTTCCAACGCTGCCACCCGCTGCTCCAACACATCACAGGTTGGGTTCATGATACGAGAGTAAATGTTACCCGGTACGGCCAGGTCAAACAGGTCCGCGCCATGTTGGGCATTATCAAATTCGTAGGCGACCGTTTGGTAGATCGGTGCTGTAACAGATTTGGTCGTCGGCTCGGTCGTATAGCCGGCATGAATGGCTATTGTTTCGTCTCGCATGCTAATTCCTCTCTTTCTATTCTTTGATCAATTAAACAACGGGCAAGATGCCCAGCCGCCCTCCCAAGGCGCTTATAATAACAGCTTCGTAAGCGGCTAATCATCTATACACGTATCCCCCATCGATATAGAAACCGCGCGTTTGAGGCGCTCCCCACAAGCGCCGGCTAAGCCTATCAACGTCACGCTGAAATGTCTTTTCTCGACAAAGAGCGCCACTCCAAGTCATACCACTATGACAACTCACCTCGGGTCATTTAGCATTCACGCTTTTATAATTTATCATTTAATACTTAAACCTAGAGATGCCATGAGTCAGTCACAGTCGCCTGCAACGCTTTCCGATCTCTTACAAGTGCAAACAACCGAGACCGAATTGAGCTTCGTTGGCGACTCTTTCGCCTATGGCGATCATCGCATGGTCTACGGCGGCCATTTTCTCGGTCAAGCCCTGTCAGCCGCATTCCAGACCGTAAGCGAGACCAAATGTGCACACTCGCTGCATGCCTATTTTCTCGCAGCTGGCGACCCGGATGCTGAGATCCACTATCGCGTCACGCGGCTACGCGACGGTGGTCGATCTCAGGTTCGCGATATCGCGGCCTGGCAAGGAGATCGACGCGTTTTTCAAATGCAGGCTTCCTTCAAAGAACCCGAACAAACCAACGACCACCATCAAAGACAGATGCCAGAGGTACCGACCCCAGAACAAACTGTAGCCAGAAATGCAGCAGATGAGCGCGGTTTTAACTTCCCCATGACGCAAGCCGGGCTAGCCTTAGTCGAGCTGATCTCTGATACATTTTTTCCGGACACCTTTACCCCTGGCCGTGAACCAAAACTCGCTTGTTGGATGAGGGTGCCTCACGCACAGAACTTAACAGTGCAACAACAGCAATGCTTAATCGCGTTTCTCGGCGACGGTACCTTAATGTTCAATTCAATACTGCCCTACGGCGTGCCGTTTCAATCCCACCGCATGACCAGCTTAGATCATGCTATGTGGTTTCATCAGCATACTGATGCGGACGAATGGCTTTTGTTTGATCAGTGCAGCCTCGCTGTAGACGATAGTCGCGGCCTTAATCAAGGCGAGATATTCGACCGCGCTGGTCGCTTGATTGCCAGTTGTACGCAGGAGTCGATGTTAAGGCCAATGTAGTGGCCGGCATTCTCGCAAGCGGGCCTGGCCCAGCCTCTCCTTACCTTACCTTACCTTGGATAGCGTTGGATCGATGCAGACAGTTCGACTCGCCCAAATTGATGACAGCCAGCACGCTGATCACCACTGGCCACCGCCGAACTCATACCGCCTCAGCAACCACTCCGACAGCAAGCCCTTATCCTTTTGCGCCTGGGCAGATCGGCTAGCGCATAAATCTCTATCCACAGACGTTCTATGCTGGCTTCGAGCAACCAGCAAGTGCGCACAAAAAAACGCCACCCGAAGGTGGCGTTTTGTTTAACGGCCATGCGACTCATCGCATGAAAGGGCTTAGCTAGCCCGGACAATCGTGCTTAGAACTGATACTTGAATCCAAGCTTAGTTTGCCAAACCGACTGACGATCACTATTGCGATAGAACAAACTGTCATCAGGATCGACTCCAGTGATGGTGATTCGGCCATCTTCAGTCGGATCACCAACGATGATTTGACGGCTGTTGTTATACGAGTACTCCGTCACCTTGCCCGCATTCTTATCGCCCAACAGATTCATCACGTTAAGGATATCAAAGAAAACAATGGCTTTATGCTCACCAAACAAACGTACTTCCTGGGTGAGGCGGAAGTCCACCCGCGAAGACCAAGGGCTGTTGAACGCATTACGTGGTGCGATGCGGCCTTTGAAGGCAGCTAAGTTGCCGCCGTTAATATGGGCCATCACTTCTTCCGCTACCGCGTCGCTCGCAAATGACACAACTGGATCATTGGCTCCGGTAGGAATATAGGCTAATTGGTAATCTGTGTAGAACCGGTAGTTGCCAGTGATGCTATTGCGACCTTCGTCGTAGGTAATGCTGTATGGTTCGCCGCTCTTGCGGACCAAGACCAAAGACAGTCGGGTTTCGTTATCGCCGAAGAGGTTTCGCTTGAAATCCAGGGCTGCAACAAATTTGTGCTCCGCCATGAATGAAGAGCGCGCAGACGGCAGGTTCTCACCGTCAGAACGTTGCATATAGCCATAGCTGGACTCCGCTTGCGATGAGGTCAAACCGTATACGTCATAGGACTCCATGTTGGTATAGCCAGCATAAACGGATAGGTCGCCGCCGAAGACATCAGAGTACATCTTGTTAACGGTAACGGTTATGGCATCTTTGCGGCCTTTGGTGCCGTTCGTCAGCATGTAGTCTGACGCACCGGTATAGGTGCCACGACCGTCGGCCAATGTACCCGTCTGCACTAAGCCCAAATCCCGGTAGAACACATTGTCTTCGACCTCGTCGCGGACATATTCAATGTTTAGATCGAAGTCATCAGCCATATTGATATCCATGCCCAACGACATGCGGTACAAGGTTTCAGGCTGGAAATCCGGGTCAGTTGCTTGGGCATCACCAAAGAAAGCAGACCGTACTTCGTAGTCGCTGGTGGCACCAACCCAGAAGAAGCTCGGGTCAGCGGTTGCCGCAGCAGGCATTGGGCCAATGGTATCGCTGTAAGAGCGGAACCGGTTGTAGTCGCTCAATCCGCCTGAACGAGAGAACGCGTTACCCCACCATACGTTAGGAATACGGCCCAAGAACATGCCGACACCACCCCGCAAGCGAGCCGCAAGA
>DJYW01000126.1:0-2105 GCA_002450255.1 Gammaproteobacteria bacterium UBA6968 | reverse complement strand
GAGCCGCAAGAATCGTGTCGCTACCGCTGAAAATGGTGTTCTTGGCATCGTGCTCAAACGCTACGCGCGGCGAAAACTGCTTGTATTCGAAAGTCTCGTTGTTAGGAATGCCATTACGCTCTTGGAACTTAGGATTAAGCAAAGGCTGGTCCGGCGTACTGCCTGTATCGTAGCGAAATCCATAGGTTAGCTCCCAGTTTGGATTCAGATACCAAGTGTCCTGCAAGTAGAATGACATCTTTTCCACCTCGAAATCAGCCGCAACCGTTTCCGGCTTGTCGACGCCTGCTAACGGGACGTGAAAGCGTAGGTAACTCCATGTACCTGCTTCGAAGTCAGCAATCGAATCGAACTGAATTTCACCATTATATCGCGCCATGAACAGGTTATAGACTTCTTGATTAGAGAAATCGATACCAGCCTTAATGAAATGGTTATCCATGTCATAGGTGGCTTTGAAATTAAAGTAGTTAGCGTCGTTCATAATGTGGTTGGCACCGCGATAGCGGTCTCCACCGAGATAGACGTTGTCGCTGTTGCCGTCATCGTCCTCGACAGTGATACGCGCTTCTGGAAACAGGCTATCGCCGACAGACTGAGCATCTTCTTCGAACTCAGAACGGGTATACCGAATCTTGGTAGACAAGCGGTCTGTCAACTCACTCCATAGCGTCACCGAAACCGTGTCCTGAACTGGCGGCTTGAGGTACCAGTTGTTAGAAAAAACGGTAGCGCCACGGTTGTAACGTACTGCACGCGAGCCTTCGGTATGCGAGTAGTTGATTGCAAAACGATTTCGGTCATTAATGTTGCCGGTGATCTTAACGCGCTGTTCTTCCTGAATTTCGGGGAAAGACACATTGCTGATTGATCCCGCATCATAGCCATAGCGGCTCTTGGCAATATCGGCGATCTGCTGGGCAATAGCTGTTGTGACGACCTCAGCGGTATTCACAGCACCGCTGTCTTTGGTGCCATAGACAGCTGGTGTGGAGCCTTCAGCTTCTGAAAAACCGACGAAGAAAAACAGTCGGTCTTTAATAATCGGACCCGATAACGTAACCGCCAATTCGGTGTCTTCGAATTCGGCCGCTTCGTTACCGTTCATGTCTTTGCCAACGTTGTCCTGGTTATGGCTGGTGTAATATACCGAACCATGAAAATCGTTAGAACCCGACTTGGTGACCGTTGCAATAGCACCAGAAGAGGTGTTGCCACGGGACACGTCGTATGGCGCGATGTCTACTGAGATTTGCTCGACAAATTCAAGGTTAATCGGGTTGCGCAGTGTGCCGAAACCACTGGAATTCAGACCAAATGGGTCGTTGGAGCTGACCCCATCAATGAGGAAATCGTTGAAACGGTTGTTTGCGCCCATGATCGAGATTTGCGTATTAGAAGGCGAACCTGCGCTAACCGTGACTCGAGGATCCAACTTAACAAAGTCTGCAACCGAGCGGTTAATGGTTGGAATGCCATCCATTGCGTCGCGGTCTAAAGTCGTACTTGGGCCGATTGACTCCGAGGTCACACGCTTTGCGGTAACGACCACCTCTTCGACCATATCGACGCTAAGCATGATATCGATGGTCTTGCGTTTGCCCGCCAACAGGTAAACATCGTTGCGGACGGCGCTTTGATAGCCGTCTGCTGCAGCTTCAATAATGTAGGGTCCGCCAACCGGTAAGAATGAAAACTGATAACTGCCATTTGCATTCGTAGAGACAGATTTTTTAGTGTTAGTCGGAGTATGAGTAATAGCTACCGTCGCGCCTGCCACACCGACGCTGCCACGCAGAGCTGCAGACGTCTCAACGTCCGCGCGGGCAGAGAGGCCAATGACATTTAGAAAAGCGAAGGTAAGTGTTATGAGTAAGGGAGAACAACGTCTTAGGACTATTTGCACTTTCGCGCTCCTTGATTGCGGAGAGAATTCTAGAGAGTTCTTGTAATCGATTGCGGCCCTGGGTAGACCCCGGGCGAAATTAACGCGGTATTGTTTCAACTTTGTTTCAAGCATGTTGAAAAACGATAGATTTTGGCAAGTTTCTGCCGGTTGACGTTGGCTGCGGAAGCTTCTCGCCGCAGGCTGTTCGATTAGCCGC
>DJYW01000174.1 GCA_002450255.1 Gammaproteobacteria bacterium UBA6968 | reverse complement strand
TCATTGGCGGCGCTCGTGCGAGCCTGGGTATGCCGAAGTTTGACCACGCAATCGATGCTGCAGGATCTCAAGCCATTCGCGCTTACGTAATCGATACCGCCAAAAACACCATTCTGTTCTGCGAATCAGACTACCGTAAGCAGTTCCCAGAACTACTCGATACAGCATGCCAAATGCCTATCGTCGTAGACAGTGAAGCGAATACTGAATCGCAGGCTTCCGGCGGCCAATAGAGCCACCCGGTACCAAACCTTTCCGGCCGTAAGCGACCACTTACGGCCGGATTGCATTTTCGCCAATATTCGCCCCAATATCAGCCATTTTGGAAGCGCCTCTGGTATGCGCCACGTCGAAGCAACTCATTTATCTACACCTGCACTTAGACCTTTAGTTCCGTAAGTGGCCGGACTGACGGACCGCTTAACACGGCTATACTCCTGAAAGAACACCGCTATTGGGCGACCGCCACTAAACGTCGTGCGAAAGTGATGCGAACAAAGCCCCGTACCCTGGTTACCGATCGCAATAGTTATTGATCGCAATTCGTCTTGCTCTAACCGCCTCAATGAACGGTTGGTGAGCGGGCCGTGCTCTGCTAAAGAAGACAGGAGACCATTTGTGACAGACTTTCAACCGCTTGGCGGCACCGTGCTGACTCTGGGCAGAGTCGTCTTGGAACCTTTGGCCGAAGAGCATTTGGAGCCACTGCGCACGGCATGCGCGGCAGATCAGGACGTTTGGGAAATTTACCCGGTTTGTATGCTAGGCCAGCACTTCGACGTGTCCGCAGCCGAACTGCTCTTACCCGCCAGTCGACCCTGTTTTGCGATCATCGACAAAAAACTAAGCCAAGTCGTCGGAATGACTCGCTATATCAATCCTGATCCTTACGGCGTTGTCGAAATTGGCAACACCTACATTTCACCTGCGGTTCGAGGCATTGGTTTCAATAACCAATTGAAGCGACTCATGCTCGACCACGCGTTTGCCTGCGGTTATCGGAAGGTTGAATTTCGCGTGGATACTCGCAACAAACGCTCCATCGCAGCAGTACTAAAACTCGGGGCACAACAAGAAGGGGTTTTGCGTAAGAACCGGGTGACCTGGACCGGCTACCAGCGCGATACCGCTGTTTTTGGATTGCTACGAGAAGACTGGGATGATCGCGAACGACAGTCACAGCAGAACTGAGCAACGCACAAGACGAAGGCGACCTCAAAGGATAACTTTTTCGGTCGCAGTCGCGATGTCGCCGGTATTTGGCGTACCACTCTGTTCGATAACCAACAAATGGACTTCCTCATCCGCAACTGGGCAATGTTCAACCCCTTTGGGGACCACGTATAAATCGCCCGCTCCAAGCTGAACCTCACCGTCCCGGAATAGAATGGTTAGCCTACCCTTGATAACTAAAAAGAAATCGTCGGTATCCGGATGTACATGCCAGTTAAAGGCCCCCTGAGCTTTGACTACCATGATGTCATTTTGATTGTAAGTGGAGACGATTTTGGGCGACCAGTGCTCAGAAAACAGAGTCAGTTTATGTGCCAGGTTGACTGCTGCGTACGGCCTTTCCGGCGAATTTACCATCTTGTTGTACTCCAATCTCAAACTGCGTTATCGCACTTCTGTCCCGTCCATCGGGATGACCTTGCGGCCGGTGATACGCGCTATCGTTCTAACATAAGCTTTTCGCTGCAGCATGCAGACTACACCAACGGCGAGACGAATAACTGAGCTCTCTTAAACAACAGTTTAAGGCTGCACGGCAATTTCAATTGCTAGGGGCAAATGATCTGACACGGCGCAAGCCAGTGTTTGGCTGGACTTTACTTGGACGTTCTCAGATACATAGAATCGGTCCAGGGCCAATTGCGGTTGCCACGCGGGATAGGTAGGCAAAAGATCCGCAGCGGGGCGTAGGTTTGCGGCTCTCAGCTCGGAACGTCGATGCAGCTGCGAACTCAGCGTGTTCATATCACCCATCACCACCACATTTTTATGGCCTTCAACGAAGCGGCGCACCGCAGCCAATTGGCGCTTGCGGGACCGATGGCCCAAAGACAGATGCAGCATCACAACGAGCAAGTCATCATCTTGCGGGTAACCCGCCAACGGCCAACGCGCCACCACCGCGCCTCGTCCCGGGATCATTCCCGGCAACTTATGATCTTCTAGCTCGCGGGGCGAGACGCGAGCCAATAAGCCATTTCCATGTTGCGCGAGGGGGCCAAAGTCGCGATTCGTTTGACTATACCAATAAGGAAGGCGGGCACGGGCCGCCAGATACTCAACTTGATTGATAAAGCCGCTACGCAAGCTGCCTCCATCAACCTCCTGCAGCCCAACTAGATCAAAATCGCGAATCAAATCAGCGACTTTCAGTAAGTTTTGATGCCGCTCACGATGCGGCAAAACATGGCGCCACCCTTGCGTGACATAGTCTCGGAATGCTTGGGTGTGTATCCCTACCTGAATATTAAAGGTAAGGAGTCGAATTGCGTCTGGATTGAGTGCTCTATCTAAATCGCGTAAGGATCTCGAGTCGCTTTGGGTAAAGCTGTTATCGCGCAGAGTTTTGACATGCACTGGCAGATTCATGATGTTATAGCGAACGGCCCTCGCAAAAAAGGCATGATCCGCTAGCTCGAGCACACGGATACAGGGTACCGGGGTAGGGCTCTCTACTGAGCAGCACGCTCTTTATCGACTAGGAAATCGACTATCTCAAGCATACCCTCGAACGAACCCGCGGCCCCAGCATCGATGACATATTTGCCGTTAACAATCATCGTAGGCACACCGGTAATACCGTAAGCACGGGTCTTTGCCTTAGCTTGCATGACCTTACCTTTTACGGAAAACGCGTTGAATACTTGGGTGTATTGGTCGGTTTCCACACCGGCGGTTCGATTTGCTAATTCGGCCAACACACTTTGATCTCTGATATTCGCCCGATCCGCATGGATTGCGTTGAAGTAAGGGACATGCAGCTTTTCACCAACGCCAAGCGCTTCGGCAGTATAAAAAGCTTGTGCCATGATTTCCCAGTCCGGCGAAAACACGGCCGGGACGCGATTCAACTGCACATCTTCGGTTTGCCTCTGTTGCCAGCGATTTAACAGCGGATCAAAACTGTAGCAATGGATGCACAGATAGGAAAACACCTCGACCACTTCCACAGCACCGGGCGCAACGTCGGTAGCAACCGGCATAGCCAACGCGTTGTAATGCTCGCCCTCGACGAAACGCATGACGCCGCTTGCCGCCACCGCAACCTGACTGAACGCGAAAAAGCTGATCGCGGCTATTAGCGCTGTCGTTCGTTGCATTAGTTTCATTGATTCATCCTCGACACATCATGCGATCAACATAGCGGAAAGACTACCGCCCTAAACCCTGTAGGTAATCTGCCAGCAGACGAATTTCACCGTCAGTAAGCCCTTGCGCTACGTTTCGCATCATAGCGCCATACTCTTCATCAGAGTCTCGCTGACCCTCGCGATAGGCTGTCAGCTGAGCGATTGTATAGTTTGCCATCTGGCCGCCAATACGTGGGAACCCAGCTAACATATTGCCTTCGCCAGAAACACCGTGGCAGGCCGCACAAGCCGCTACCCCTTTCGCAGCAATACCGCCTTTATAGATTCGAGTTGCCGTTGCAATCTCAACATCACTACCGCCGGCTTCCTTGCCCTTCGCAGGCAGACTGGCGTAAAAAGCCGCCAAATCCGCCAGATCTTTCTCGCTCTTGCCAATCAGCTGAGCGGTCATAACTGGGATATTGCGCGCTCCAGACTGAAACATGGTCAACTGGCGATTTAAATACTTTTCATTTTGGCCGGCCAAGCTGGGATAGCTTGGATCAATACCCGTTGCGCCGTCAGCGCCATGGCATGCTGCACAAACCATGGCTTGCGCCTTGCCTGCAGCCGGATCGCCGCCGGCATAAGCAGCGCCGCTAAACACACTTATCAAAAGCGCAAAGGTTGTTGCAATAGTCCAATCCCGCATGCTCATCTCTTTTGCTTCCATCTGTTAATGTTGCTACTGAATTTGGCGGCACGCTGCCGTGCAAACTCTGGTTGGTTAAATTAGTGGCTTCGTCTACGAAGGCTAACGACATGCTGTGTTTTGTGTCCCGATTTTACACTCTCATTCCACGTCGATTACAGCTGTTAGTGGCATCCGTAGGTGCGCCACGCATACCTCCGCCACTTACAGTTAAGGTGTCGGTAGGATAGGCTGCCGGAGGGTGTGGAATAGAATTTGCCGCCGACGGAGTATATACCAACATGATTGAAAAAGCCTCGCCCGTCGAGCGTTTGCACGTCAGCTTTCTGACCAGCGCGCCGGATCTAAAGCGCTGTCCCACTGGCGATCAGCCAGAAGTCGCTTTTGCCGGCCGATCTAACGCCGGAAAGTCTTCTGTACTCAATCAGATAACCGGCAGCCGACGCACTGCGAAGGTCAGCAAGACACCTGGTCGGACCCAGCTGTTAAACTTTTTCGAAGTAGCTAACGGCGGTCGTTTAGTCGACTTACCCGGCTACGGCTACGCGAAAGCAGGCAAAGCTGCACAAGCAGCTTGGCAAAAGTCAGTAAACCATTATCTGTCTTACCGCGACTGCCTGGCGGGTATCGTTCTCGTCATGGACATTCGCCATCCGAATCAGGAATTTGACCGCGAGTTGATCGAGTGGGGTGCTGCTTCGGAGCTGCCGGTACACGTGCTGCTGAACAAAGCCGACAAGCTCAGCAACAACGCGCAACGCTCCGCTGCCTTTGACTTAGCAAAGCACTATCCAGACTACCCACAACTCACTATTCAGGGGTTCTCTGCACTGCGTGGAACGGGAAAGTTCGAGTTGATTGAACGGCTGTTAGGGTGGCTGCATCCGCAGACGCCAGACGCTGTATAGGCGGAGGCTTAGCAGTTTTTTTCTTTTCGATCCTCTCCGAGAAGTTGCATCGTTTTCTAGAAATCGCAAACAAATCCGCAAATACCAGCGCTTCGTCAAGTCGCTAATGCGCTTCGTCCCAATTACTGCCTATCCCTGTTGCAACGAGCAGTGGTACCGACAAGTTCGCCGCACCACTCATCCGCGTTTCGACGCCTTCGCACAGAGCGTCGACATCGGCTTTGGCTACGTCGAACACCAGTTCGTCGTGAACCTGCATGATCATGGCGGCATCCAGGTCCACGTTTTGCAGCCAGTCTTGCACTGAGATCATGGCGAACTTGATGATGTCAGCAGCGGTCCCTTGCATCGGCGCGTTAATCGCCGTGCGCTCCGCTGCCTGTCGTCGCATCGCCTGACGCGAGTTGATTTCAGGTAGATATAAACGTCGCCCAAAGACCGTTTCCACATAACCTTGTTCGTGGGCTAAAGCTCGGGTCGCATCCATATAAGACAGTACCCCAGGATAACGGTCGAAATAGCGGTCGATATAATCTTGGGCCAGCGTTCGAGACACATTGAGCTGTTTCGCAAGGCCAAAGGCTGACATGCCATATATCAAGCCGAAGTTAATGGCCTTAGCACTCCGACGTTGGTCATCGGATACGTCGTCTGGCGCGCACCCAAAAACCTCTGCCGCAGTCGCCCGGTGAATGTCTTCATCTTCTGCGAACGCGGTATTCAAGCCGGCGTCTGCAGAAAGATGCGCCATGATCCGTAGCTCGATCTGTGAGTAATCGGCGGCCACATAGAGACGATCCTGCGCGGCAACAAAAGCTTGTCGAATTCTGCGGCCTTCAGGCGTGCGAATCGGGATATTCTGTAAATTCGGATCAGAGGAAGAAAGCCGACCGGTCGCCGTAACCGCTTGATGATACGAAGTATGAATGCACTTGGTATCGGAATTGATCTGCAAAGGCAGTTTATCCGTATAAGTGGACTTGAGCTTTGCCAAACTTCTGTAGGTCATCAACGTCGCGGGTAGCTCATAGTCACTCGCCAATTCCGCTAATACTGGTTCCGCGGTGGACGGCTTTCCACCCGGTGTCTTCTTCAACACTGGCAACCCGAGCTTTTCATAAAGAATGGTCTGCAGCTGCTTGGTGCTATCCAGATTGAAGGTCTCGCCGGCAACGGACCAGGCTTGTTCGGTAAGTTCTTTGAGCCGATCGCTCAACTCAGCGCTGTGCTGGGTCAGCAGGCGACCGTCTACGCGCGCGCCCCGGCGCTCAACTGCTGACAGAATCGGTACCAATGGGATCTCGATCTCGTTAAGCACTTTTTCCAGAATCGGTTCTGCCTGCAGCTTGGCGCTCAGCACGTGATGCAGCTGCAAGGTAATATCTGCGTCTTCGGCGGCATAAGTCGCTGCAGTTTCCAGCGGTACTTCATTAAAAGTGAGCTGCTTCGCCCCCTTTCCGGCAATGTCTTCAAAATGAATGGTTTTGCGATCGAGATAAAACCCGGCCAACGCGTCCATATTGTGTCGGGTGGCCACGCTATTGAGCACATATGACTGCAACATTGTGTCCGTAATGGGTGCGACCACGCTGACACCATGACGGGCCAACACACTTATATCGTATTTTAGATTTTGGCCCACTTTGAGTAACTGCGGATCCTGAAGAAGCGGGGCGAGTAAGTTCAAAGCCGTCTCCGCATCTAACTGATCCGGAGCGCCCGGATAATCATGTCCTAGCGGGACATAGGCTGCGCGCCCAGGCGCAACGGCCAATGAGAACCCAACGATCTCCGCATGCATGTAATCCAAGCTGGTGGTCTCGGTGTCAAAGGCAAACGTACCCGCCTGCCTAGCTTCATCTATCCAACTTGCCAGCTCGGTAACGTCGAACAGGGTGTGGTAGTCGGTTTCGGGTGCCGGTGCTGTGGCTGAGTCGGTTTGCGATGCGGCAGGCTCACCGTCGTTCAGCTCATCCTGCCAACTTTTAAATTCGAGTTTGCCAAACCACTCCAAAAGGGTGGCGGTATCGGGCGCTTGCATCTTCAGAGCTTCCACATCAAGCGGTAAGTCCACATCGCACTTAATGGTGGTGAGGGTCCGCGACAAAGGCAGGTGATCCAAGCTCGCGCGTAAATTCTCTCCTACCTTGCCTTTGATCGCATCAGCGTTTGCCATCACTGCATCGAGCGAGCCAAATTCATTAAGCCATTTCGCGGCAGTTTTGGGGCCGACTTTAGGCACACCGGGAATGTTATCTACGGTATCGCCCATAAGGGCCAGATAGTCGATGATCAATTCCGGCGGAACGCCAAATTTTTCGACTACCGCGTGATGATCCAAGACGGTCTCCGTCATAGTATTCACCAGCGTGACGTGGTCACCCACCAGTTGTGCCATGTCTTTATCGCCGGTGGAAATCAGCGTAGCGTACTGTCTTGCTTTTGCTTGCGCCGCATAAGTACCAATCACATCATCCGCCTCGACACCCTCAATGCAGACCAGCGGTAATCCCATCGCCTGCATGATGGCGTGGATAGGCTCGATTTGCGGTCGTAAATCGTCTGGCATCGCGGCACGGTTGGCTTTGTATTCACTATACAAATCGTCTCGAAAGGTTTTTCCTGGGGCGTCAAAAATAGCCACCACGGTGCTGCCCGGATAATCTTTCAACAAGCGTCGGAACATGCTCACTACGCCGCGTATCGCGCCAGTCGGAAAGCCGTCACGTGTGGCCAAATCCGGGAGCGCATGAAAGGCGCGGAATAGGTAGGAGGAGCCGTCGACTAAAATCAGCGGCGGTTGTTCTTGTGCTGGATTCAAGGTTACATTGGCCTTCGTCACTGTTTATTTTCCATGGTCTGCATGTCCGTCACTTTACTACACCCTGAAGAGCAACACAGGCAGATCGTCTCAGCGAGACGTCCGCATCTCCGCGCGCTATCCGTATTGTTGGTTGCGGGCATCCTGTTGGATTTACTCAGCACCACCGCAGCAGCGCAAACTGCTTTGCAAGGGCCCGACGTTGTCATTTCCGCGAGTGATGAAGAGGTTGTCTATGAATATCGCCAAAATGGTCAGCTTCGCATGATCCAAGTGGTTCCTAGCTGGGGCAAGCCTTACTACCTGGTACCGAAGGATCCAACCCGTTCAGATGGCGACCTCGAACGGGTAGATGGCCTCGTCCCTAGCTGGCGGTTGATTGAATTCGGCGGCGCGGCGCGCGACAAGAAAGACTGACGAGAAGTATGTGTTGATGGTTCCGCTCGGCACGACTACACCGGTACTGTCTGAAGAGTACAGTCGGCCTGCGTCGCCGAGCGAGTACTTCGAGTTCCCTCGCACCAGCGCGATGGCTAGAACACTATTCGGTAGCTCGCATTTCGGCCTGCAGTAAGAACAAACTGAAATACTCGTTTGCGTCCTGCCAATGACCAGCTGCCTGAAAACCACATTCTCCGGCTAACGCCAAGAATTCTTCGGCCTCATATTTAAATGAATTTTCAGTATGAATGAGCTCACCTTCGGAAAACGATATTTCGGCCCCACCAAGTAAAATGGTCTGCCGGGCCTGACTCTCCAAAAACATTTGAATGCAACCCAACTCGTGGTTGTAAACTGCCTTGTGTTGAAACGCGTCCATGTCGAAATTGGCATCATGCGTAGCATTAATATGGGCCAGTGCATTGAGGTTGAACTGGGCTGTAACGCCGGCCGCGTCGTTATAAGCCGCCTCCAGCAAATGCTGGGGTTTTTTACGATCCACACCGATCAATAAATGGTTGCCATTTCCGAGCGTATGCGCAACAGATTGCAAAAACGCTCGCGCGGCAGATGGCTCAAAGTTACCAATGCTCGAGCCAGGATAGAAACCGAGTGCGGGACGCTCTGCCACCGGCTCTGGTAGTTGCAGCGGTAAACTCAAATCAGCACAGACGGGAAAAATTTCCAGAGCGGGGTAGTCGTTTGCCAGATCGGCAGCGGATGCCAGTAAAAAATCCCTAGAAATATCGATGGGTACATAAGCCCAGGGGGACAACCCATCCATCAACAAGCGTATTTTTTTGCTGGAACCGGCGCCGTACTCAATAACGCAAACCTGTTTACCCAAGAGAGCTGCAATCTCAGACATATGCGTTTGCAGTAGGCGCATTTCAGTGCGGGTCAAATAATATTCGGGCAATTCAGTGATGGCCTCAAACAGTTCTGACCCGTGCGCATCATAAAAGTACTTCGGCTCTATCGTTTTTTGCGGGCGATTCAGGCCGGCAACGATTTCCTCAACTCTAACGCTTGTGTTGGGACGAGTGTCCATCATTACACTAGCTAAAGCGTGCTCCATCATCAGATCCCCATCTCCGCTTATTGGGCGCTTGTATCGCTCATGTCTGGCGAGCGCTCGTCTTTAGCGAGCCGAATGCCAGAAAATTGCCACTGATCACCCGGATAAAAAAAGTTTCTATAGCTAGGCCGAATATGTGACCGAGGTGTTGCGCAAGAGCCACCCCTCAGTACCAGCTGACTGCTCATAAATTTGCCATTGTACTCACCCAATGTACCCGGCAACGGTTGAAAGCCCGGATAAGGCCCATAGGCACTCGAAGTCCACTGCCAAACTTCTCCGAAGAACTGTTTCTGAGTCAGGTCCTGCCGTGGATGAAAGCGACCGCTCTCAAGGAAGGAACCGCTAAGGTGCGGCTGTTGGCTCGCCACAAATTCCCATTCGAACTCGGTCGGCAGGCGCAGGCCTTTCCAGGCAGCGAAAGCGCTCGCTTCATAAGCATTAACATGCACAACCGGTAGCATCGGCTGCAGCGGCGCTAAACCATCCAGCCGATATTCCTGCCAATCTTGTAGTGTCGTTGATTGCTCAGTCGAGCCTGTAGACAACCGCCAATACAGCGGATATTGGGCTTGATTAGCTTGTACCCAAGCCCAACCCTCAGACAGCCATAGGTCGGATCGACGATAACCACCGTCCTGAATAAACTCGAGGTACTCGGCATTGGTGATCAATCGATCTGCCATTGCGAACGGTTGCAACAGCACCTGATGGCGAGGACGTTCGTTATCAAAAGCAAAACCCTCCGCCACACCAACTGTCACGATCCCTGCGGTGTGTTTCGAAAAAGTTAACGCTGAGACTTGGGTTGAGGGAAACTGCTTTGGGGAGATAAACGCCGGTGCCAACGGGTTATTGCCAAAATTATATTTAATATCAGTGATCATCAGCTCCTGGTGCTGCTGCTCATGATGGATGCCCAGCTCAACAATATGTTGCAGTTGTGGCGTTTGCTCAGCTTCCGCTAACTTGTGCACTGCCGCCTCCACCTGCAGGCGATAATCGAGCACCTCGGCGACAAGGGGCCGCGACAAATTACCGCGCTGCGTGCGTGCAAATGCCCGTCCCACACCGTTGTAGTAGGAATTGAACAGATACTCGAACGTTGGATGGATTGGCTGATAGTCAGGCAAGAGAGCCTTAAGCAGAAAGGTTTCGAAAAACCATGTGGTATGCGCGAGATGCCATTTCGGCGGGCTCGCATCAGCCATTGGCTGCACACCATAATCCTCGATTTCGAGCGATTCGCAGAGTGCGAGGCTCTGTTTTCTTACCGCCGCAAAGCGATCTATGAGCGCACCTTGACTAGAAGGTGGGACGCGGGCAGCACAGGGGAGCTGATGCGACTCGTCGGAGGTTAACGAGGACGAGATTGAAGAGCTCATAACTAATCTAAAAGCTGGCCGCTAAGGTTTGATACGAAAGCTTAATGGTCTCCACATCGTGGGGCAATTTTATGAATCCGTGATAGTGACCGCGGGGATTAATGATAACGATGTTACCTGTGTGATCAATTGTATAACGGTCGGCTTCCACTACAGCAGGTGAGTTCGTCGGCGCTACCGATTCTGTTGATAAAGGCACTTTTGCGAATGCAACGTTGAGTTGCCGAGCGAAGGGCGCCAATTGATCACGGTCGGCGCGTAGACCAGTGAACCGCGGTGAAAACGCTTCCACATAACGCTTCAACGTTGCTTGATCGTCACGGTCAGGGTCTACAGATACCAAAATACCGCGAAAGTCTGGATCGAACTCGCCGCTCGCATCGCGCAATGCGAGTTCAACCTGTCCTAGGATAGACATACTAGTTGGGCAGACGTCCGGACATTGAGTAAATCCAAAGAAAACAAAACTCCAAGCGCCCTCGAGATTGTCGCGGGTAAATGACTGACCATTTTGATCTGTTAAATTGAAGGGTGCAATATCGCGGGGTTGCGGCAGGACAAATACGCCCCGCGCGCGCATCTCCTCGTCAGTTAACTGCTCGGGTCGCAGCACACTTACCACAAACATACTGACAACAATGACGATGAAGCCTACGCATAACGAAACCGTTAATTTAACGCCACTCATAACCGCTTCCCTTTTGATTGCGTCGGCTAGACCTGAATTGGATCGAACTTGAGCGGCGATATGGCGGGCTCAGTAATCACGAAAAAATGATGATCGACCACCAACGCTAAGAACAGCAGCGCTAGATAAAAGATCGAGTATTTAAACGTTTCTTTGGGCGCGTGCTCGTTGCGGTTACGTATAAGAACGATCGCCCAATATAAAAAACCCGTCCCTAGTGCTACCGCAGCAAGCACATAGAGAAGACCGGCCATACCAATCGTGAATGGCAAAATAGAGCAAACAAAAAGCAAAATGGTATAGAGCAAGATATGTAA
>DJYW01000066.1:15999-18881 GCA_002450255.1 Gammaproteobacteria bacterium UBA6968 | reverse complement strand
TGACTGTCCGCTAAGGTTGACTGTCCACTAAAACGGACTATCCATCAAACCAAAGGCGTTACACTTCTGCATTGAAAGGTCATCCTATAGCAGTCACCTAAGAAAAGTCTCTGCAGAATGCCGTTGGCAAAGCTCGCAAAAACCGCGAGATTCCAGCGAGACACGGAAATTTTCCATTAGCGCGACGACTCCCAAATGATCCCGCGTATAAAGGGTAAACGGCTTAAGGAGCTCATGATGTTACAACAACGCGAAAATACGATAACGGCACTGGCCAACACGCCCCAAACGGTCATGAATTCTGGCGCGGTCTTTGGTTTAACGTCTATCTTGCTAACACTAGTCGCGATGGCGCTGAGTCTTTGGGCGCTGACTATGGCCCCGAACGCAATAGCGGACGACCATAAAAAGCAGGAACGCAAAGGCGCTTATGGCGACAGTCGGTCGGAGCGCGGCCCAATTGTGATTGCGGATATAGAAGCAGCCGTCGCAAAGCGGTTTGCCAAAATGGACCAGAACGGTGACGGACTCGTAGCGATGGAAGAGTTTTTGGCGATGAAGGAGTCGCGTCCGCCGCGGTCTCGCGATGGCGGCAAGCGCGCGCATCCTGAGTCCGGAGGTTGGGACAGCGAAGCCGAAGGACTTAGCAAAGCGGAACGCCGAGAGATGCGCCAGAAAATGCAAAAAAAGGGCAAGCAAGACACGGCCAAAAAAAATTGGCGGGAAAAAGTCATACGCGGTGCGCGGCCAACTCGGGAAGAGCGCGAAACCCTCAAAGGCTTTATGCAGGAAGAGTATTTCGCTTTGTTAGACCTGAATTCCGACCAGTCGATCTCAGCACAAGAATTCAAAGAAGCAGATTTAAGACGCACCCAAATGCAGGCGCAAAAAAGAGCCATGTTTCGCACAATGGACGTAAATCAAGATGGATATCTCACCCCATCAGAGATGCCTAACCCCGCAACGCAACTGCAAAAGTTAGACAGAGACGGCGATGGAACCGTGGGGCGTCGAGAGATGAAAGCAGGCATGCGGGCTATAAAACACGCGCAGCAGGACCGAGCGAGCCGAAGTAAAGAATAAGAAAACTAACGAATAGTTTAAGATAAAAGCAAATTCGCCTCTATGAAATAGCGCTTATTCTTGGGTAAAACCTCCATACGATTCGCTCGACAAAGAGACACGCTGAACAAGTGCAAAACCGAAACCCGGACGCAGTAGATGATGAGACGCTAATGCGACAGATTCAGAACAGCGATCAACAAGCATTTAATGTTTTAGTTAACCGGCATATTGATGCGCTCTTTGGGTTTGCAATAAGACTTGGAGCAGATCCCTCTAATGCCGAAGATCTAGTGCAGGAAACGTGGTTACGAGTTTGGACGAAGAGCGACACCTACCAAGCTGGCCGAGTCCGTCCGACTACGTGGGTGTTTCGCATTCTGCATAATCTATTTATTGATTCCACCAGAAAACAGCGGCCAACCTCGTCCTTAACCGAAGAGCATGAGCAACTTGAGGACACAAAGGATTTGGAGGCAGACAGCATCCAAACACAGCGAGAAGCACAGCTGATGCAATTGGTGGAACAGCTAAATGCTTCCCAGCGAGCCGCCATACTGCTGTTTTATCGGCAAGGATTCTCAACTGCGGAAATTGGCAACATTATTGGCGTAAGCACGCAGGCATCGGAGTCGTTGCTGGCGCGCGGGCGCAGACAGCTACGCCGCCTGTGGAAAAAACAGAATAGCGTCAGTGTGGAGGAGACAACGTGATCTGGCGACCGACCTTTGAATCAACAATAAGCGAACCTGAGCAAACAAATGCAACTTAAGAGCTTTATCCAAAACCTAGATCAGTTCGGAGCAGATCTGCGGACCTGGCCTGACCCACAAACTGCCCATGAATTTTTAGCAGGATCTGCGTCGGCGCAAACGGCCTTGAACCAAATGGCGGAGTTCGAGCGCGCGCTAAACGAGGATCTGCTGATAGCACCGGAGGCGCTCAAGCTTCGTGTCGAGAGCCAAGTCGTTCAGCGAATCGCGCGAGAACCGTCAACTCGAATCATCACGTGGCTCAGGGGCGCGATCTGGCGCCCAGCCGTTTCCGCAGCCATGCCAATCATGCTTGGCGTGGCAGTTGGCTATGGTTACGCGCTCAGTTTTGAAGACGACGCCAATGTGAGCACGTGGGTATATAGCGACAGCCTCGATATGGATCAATATGCAACGCTGGCAACCGAGCCACAGAAGTTGAGATTATGACTAGAAGAGGGTGGATCAATCTTGTTTTAGGGGTATCAGTAACGCTGAACTTGCTCTTTATTGGGTTTATCGCCGGGCAAAAACTGCATGGCTTTGCCGGTCCAGTGAGCCCGTTTTTACATTTGCCACGCTGGGCCGAAACGCTTCCGAACGAGCGCGCCGAGGCATTGCGTCCAATACTTAAAAAACAGTTTAGGAATGCACGTCAGCACATGCGTGCTATGCGTGCGCAACATAGAGCAGTTAGGGCTGCTCTTGCTGCTGATCCTTTTGATAGAGCTGCTTTCATTGAGAGTCTTGATGGTTTCGGAGAACAAGCTGGGGAAGGCTTCCGGTTTAGCCGCAGCGCATTAATCGAATTCGTAGATAATCTTGATCAAGCTGAGCGACTAAAACTTGCTGCAGATCTTGATCGCCGTAAACCTGGACGTGACGGCCCCCGTGCGGAAGAGCGACATGAGCAGCAAAAGCCGCGTCTTCCGTAATCGGCTTGGTCGCGGCCTTTTGCCTAATTAGTAAGCCCTTATAACTGATGCCTTTAAATACTCCTCCGGTTATTTCGATTTGTTAGCCAGCGCTCGGCCTGAACCCGAAAAGCAATCGCGGCTGGACAAGCTT
>DJYW01000066.1:14923-15618 GCA_002450255.1 Gammaproteobacteria bacterium UBA6968 | reverse complement strand
CCTTCCGACCTTCCGATCAATCGAACCTTCAAACTGGAAAGCATATGGAGATAGAGTTGAGGAGGAAAAAAGAATATACGGTGGCTCTACAAGATTTCAGTGCAACCCAAGACCAAGCCCTGGAGTTAGCGCCCAAGTCAGAGCAATTTAAGCTAAGACGGTCGTACCAGAGGTTGTAGAGTCATTCTTGGCTTCTCAGTCACTGCTTTGCCATTAAGTGAACTGCTGCCTGGCGAACGACTAGTTAGTGTCTGCTCACTCTCTTTTCCAAGCCGACTGGCTTTATCCGCTGATTCACCTTCTAAACGACCTGGCGAGGATATTGGGGCGTCGCTTTCATCAACATACATGTCGGTGATCAACCCAAGCATCAACCGCCGCCGTGCAGGCGCACTTAAAACAGTTAACCTACTTTGACGGAACAGCAACTCAGGCAGCAAAAGCCTTGCAGCACGGGCCACCAACTTGGTAATCCTTCGCGACTGATCTACACCTGTGATGCCAGACGGATCAAGGTCACTTTCGATTGCATAGCTTGGATTAGGGTGGCTGATATCGGCTTTACTTGCATCTGAGCGTAATGCTTTTTGCTTGGAATCAGCGCTAGCAGATTGCCTTCCCCCTGCACGCGACGCTGATGCGCCATTCGACGGCAACTGCGATCCAGTTCCAATCCCAACCCCAGTCCCAGCCCC
>DJYW01000066.1:0-14597 GCA_002450255.1 Gammaproteobacteria bacterium UBA6968 | reverse complement strand
CCCCAGTCCCAGCCCCTATAAAAAGCTCAGCAATGAAACGGCGCTCTTCAGCCACCAAACTCGAACTTCGCTTGCACAGTAAATCCGCATAAACAGCGAATACCGCAGCTGCCAAACCAGCCCGATCACCGAAAAAGTGATAGATCATACGTTTATTAACGCCCGCTTTTTTAGCTACCTCGTCAACGCGCAGCGCAGCGGAGCCGTGCGCCAGCACTTCCTCTGCGGCTGCGGACAAAAGTTTGTGCCGAGTCGCTACTGGATTGCGGCTCATGGGCTTTGCAGAATGGTTGGTCGAACTAGCCATAGGCTAAATGTAACTATATGGTTACTTAATTACCAATCAAAACAAAAGAACATAGCATCACCGAGTATTGACCCCAAAGCAATCCTAGCAGCACACTCGCAGGAGTCTTTCATCACCCTCCGAGTGGTCAAATGGCTTGCTTTTAGCAACAGCGGAAAACGCCAAGTATCCTAGGCTTTTGGAACCAACACGCCAATCATTAGTATCTATTTAGTTACTTAAAGATCAGTGTCTTTGGGACTTTTGACCGCACTCTAAATTCAGCAGATATTGTTTGGCGACCAAGCCGCCACCGAAACCGCCCAGTCGGCCCTGACTGGTAATCACACGATGACAGGGGATGACTATGCCGATGGGATTGCGGCCATTGGCGTTACCCACTGCTCTGCTGGCACTTGGCTGCCCGATAGCCTCGGCAATTTGTAAATAACTGCGCGTTTCACCGTACGGAATACCTTTTAGAGCGTCGAGTACTCGGCCCTGAAAGGGTGTGACCTTAGGCGCCAAAGGCAAGTCAAATTGAGTCAACTCGCCGGCAAAGTAGGCCAGCAGTTGTGTGCGAGCCTCCTTCAACAGTTGGTCGTTACGCAGCCAAGCTGCTTCAGGCTGACGCGCCTTATCGCCCTGAGAGAAATACAAACCGGTAAGACCCACTTCGGAAGCAGTCAGGCATAGCTTTCCGACTGGGCTATCGATCTCCGTAAAGTAGACTGATGTATGCATTTACTATCTCCCGGTGCTTCTTAACCAAGGCCATCAATATGGCCATGGGCAATAATCTCTTTGCAACGCCTTGCGCTGACACGGACCCGCCTAAAAACAGAGCCCAGCCACTGTGCGCCACCTCATGTTGTAAGTTACGCGCTAGCCACCCTCGCCAGAAGAGTGAATCTTTGCAACGCCTTGCGCTAAAAACCTTGCTCAATGGTGAGATAAACACGACCGGCGTTGTGCTCCGAAATACTGGTCCGTCACCGCAAGTAAGCGGGTGAATCGAAAAGCGGAAGGTAAGACTCGCGAAGGGCAATCGCGTCCGGTTAACTTAAAGAGTCCGCACAGTCCAAGGTACCCAATACAGCTCTGCATTCGCGGGCTAAATCGTCGGCCCAAGATGAACTGACGATTGGTCCAGCAAGTGATGGGGCAGAGTAGACCACCTCGCCAATCGGTAACCTGTTCTAGCCCGCATCACGAATGGCTGCGTAAGCGCGCCGCGCTATACCATATATACATCAACGCATAAGCGCGCCATGGCTGCCAAGGCGTCGCAGTTCGCAACGCCTGCGCCGGAGTAGCTTCCAGCCGCTTCAACACGACCCAATCATTGTGTGGAAAAGCATCGGGGTCTTTCAGTACCCGCAAACGCAGATAATTAACCGTCCAAGGCCCAATTCCCTCTATTGCGAGCCATTTCTCTGCAAAGTCTGGAGCAGCAGAAAGGCTCAAGCGTCCCTCATCTAAACCCCGCGCAACTGTGCTGATTGCGCGGCCACGCCGACCCGGCATCCCTAACTCAGCCACTTCCCGCCGCGCGAGATCAGCCGCCGCAGGAAAATGACCGGCGCCATACTCCTGTACAAGTTTGGTTGCCAATTCCGTCGCCCGAGCCACGCTCACCTGCTGACCTAATATCGCTCTCACTGCGGTCTCATAGCCGTCCCAGGCGCCGGGCACTCGCAGGCCGGGCGCTTCCACAACCCAGGTGCCCAAAACCGAATCGGCTATTAGATGCTCATGAATGGCGGCGGCCTGGGCGTCTGTATCAAAAACGCGCCGGACCCTACGTACAATGTCCTCTCGCTCGTCCCGAGTGATGTCCGCGCACTCGCTGAAGTCAATGCAGATGTGCGAACCATCCCAAGCGATGCTGACCCATCCCCAACCACAGTTCCGTAGTGCCACCCGACGTCGATAACAGTTGTCGCGCACGGCTTCCAAGCTTGGCAATGCGCGCTGCGCCAGATAGCTCATTACCCAGCCATGGTCATACGGCGCCTGAACTGCGATACGAGTGACTTGGGCAGCTTTTGTCATGAGCAAAGATGTCCTGTGTAGAGGTGATGGACGAGTTTGGTGCGCCTCTGCGCGGGTGTTAATCGACGCATAGAGTTTCGCCCCCGGACTAGGCTAGACTTTGAGGCTCAGCCTAAACTAAAACGATTGCAAGATTGCAGCGTCACGGTCAAAACAATCGGCAGGCAGGCAAGATCGACAAACTCAAATATATAGCCAGTTCAAATAGCCAGCTCAGATCGATAAGTAGCGACAAGGCAGAACGGCGCGATAGAAAACCACTCGATAGAAAACGACAAAATAATCTAGGCAGACCCATCACGGAGCACGTATGAGCGAGACAAACTGGCAGGAACCGTCCGATCTGATCATCGAACAAATCGAGATCGGCCCTATGCAGAACTTTACCTATCTGATTGGTTGCCGCAGTACTCGCGAAGTGGTGGTGGTGGATCCGGCGTGGGACATCGACAGTCTCACTCAGCATATCGAATCCAAAGACTATACCCTCAAGGCCGCGCTCGCCACGCACTACCACCCCGACCATGTGGGCGGCTCTTTCGGCGGCAACTCAGTGGAAGGCGTAGCGCGATTGTTAGAAACGCACGCGGTAAAAGTCTATGCCCATAGAAAAGAAATACCCGGCATGCAGAAAGTCACCGAACTATCAGACAGCGACTTGGTTTCGGTGGAATCCGGCGACACGCTCAAAGTTGGCAATATCGAGGTGGAATTTCTACACACGCCAGGACATACACCCGGCAGTCAGTGCTTTCGCATCAACAACACCTTGATCAGCGGCGATACCCTATTTATTAATGGCTGCGGCCGGGTCGACCTACCCGGATCAAATTCAGAAGACATGTATCACAGCATGCAAAAACTGGCGGCACTGCCAGACGATACGCTGCTGTTGCCTGGCCATAACTACGGCCACGTGCCGAACGCGACTATGGGCGAAACTAAGAAGTCCAACACCTATATGCGGATCGACAGCTTCGATACGTGGAAGATGCTCATGGGCGGCTGACTCGCGTGGCGGGAAACACCGTTTAAGTGGCGGGGGTGTAACGAACTGCGGATGCAAAAAGGCACAAGCTGCAACTTTCAAGCAGATGCGATCGGTTAGAATTAAATGGTATTTGCTGAGATAGGACCGATAAAGAAAGGACTGTTACTTTCGGAACCTATCCAGTTAGCAAAGATTTAGCGAGAAAATCATGCAAACAGGCTCTTTTACAGGCTTCGACCTGACAATACGCGAACCCGGTATCGCTTGGTTTCAGTTCAACACACCCGAACGCTTAAATGGCATGACCACAACCATTAAGCGCGATCTCATAGAAGCTATCACGCAAGCGCAGATGGACAACGCTGTGCGTGTTCTGGTTTTCACCGGAACCGGACGAGCCTTCTGCGCCGGCGACGATCTCGGCGGCTATGCAGGCAAAGTCGTCCCGGGCAACCCGCTCATGGCGCCCATACCACCGGGGCACGACGGCGAACTGGGCACCTACAACGGCCTGCGTGTAATCTCCCAACAGCTGAACACAACCATACGCAACCTAGACAAGCTGACCATCTGCGCGCTGAACGGCATCGCTATCCAGACAGGTTTTTCTCTCGCGCTTAGCTGCGACTTCAGACTCGCTGCAGAGAGCGCGAAAGTGGGCAGCGCGACCCTACGATTCGGCCTCCTGCCGGACGAAGGCGGACAGTATTTATTAGTACGCACATTAGGTCTGCCGAAGGCGTTAGAGTTCATTATGCGCAAGAAGATCGTTACCGCTAAAGTGGCTTTGGATCTCGGACTGGTACACGAAGTCACAGCCGACGACGCTTTAGAAGCAGCCACCATGGAACTGGCTACTGAACTGGCCAATGGTCCACAGGTTGCGATGCGCCTTATGAAAAGGTCGTTGTATAACGCTGCAGAGCAAGATTGGAGTCATGCGCTGGATGAGATCGCTGCGAAAACCGCGATTTCCGACCATCATGCTGACGCGAAGGAGGGAGTTGCTGCGTTTCGGGAGAAACGCGAAGCAAAGTTTAATGCGTGGTTGGAGAAGGAGTAGATCTCCGTTGTTTGTGGCGCGCATTAAAGGATCATTAAGCGCTGCTTAATCTACCATAAAGAATCCGGCTATTTTTTTGCCAGCGTTTGCTGTTGGCTAACCAACCGCAACGGTTCTTGCCAACGCTAATGGAGACTTTTTGTGATTACGAATAACGGGCAAGGCAAACAGACCGAGGGGTATTTGGAGAAACTGTTAGAACTCGTTAGCGCTTATTATGCTTTCGGTGACATAGAGAGTGAAGCTCGACTGAAAACCAAGCACCACCTCAACGGATATTTACAAGCGGGCACCCATTGTAACCTGGCCCCCATCGCCGCAATTCAAGAACTGCTTGAGTCCGCTCACAGAGAAGCATTTGGCATGTCTATTGAAGAAAGGAAGATACAAAAGAAATTGGGGTTGTCCGTTGAAATCGACTGGTCTCTATACGAAGAACCGGCCATTTTCAGATAGACCAAAGACTCCACAGATCATATCGCTTACGTTGGGCTTGAAAGCCCCACGGAAGTGGGGCTTCTAACATCCGCGAGACCTATCCCCGTTTACGCCATTGCCTTTTTCACTGCGTCTGCAGTGATCGGCAAATGCCGCACGCGGGCGCCAACAGCATTAAAGATCGCGTTGCCGATTGCTGGGCCGACGACGGTTGTAGCCGGTTCACCCAACCCTACTGCCTGCTCAGCGCTAGCTACGAACTCGATATCTAGGTCCGGCACATCGGCCATTCGCAGCGGTGTGTAGCTGTTCAGATTAACATCCTTAACTTCACCGTTGGCAAACTCGGTCCCTTCGTGCAACGCCAGACTGGCTCCCCAGAGTGCAGCGCCCTCGGTCTGCGCCAACGCGCCGTCCGGATGCACAATCGTGCCCGCATCCAATACCAGTGTGAGTTTTTCCAGCTTAACCTGGCCGCTGTTGCGATCGACTTTGACCTGGGCCACACAAGCGGTCCAAGTTGGCATGTTGCGTTCTTGACCAAACGTCACCGCCACGCCCATGCCGGTATCTTTTGGCATCTTGTTGCCCCAGCCGGATTTCGCGGCAACCCGCTTAAGCACGTTGGCGAGTCGCTTCGCGCCACCCACGGAGTTAGGCGCAGCACCGGCGTTTTTGCCGGCGGCGGTGAGATGCTGCAAGCGAAACGCAACCGGATCTTTGCCTGCGTAGTTCGCGGCTTCGTCGATGAAGCTTTCTGCGGCCCAATGTATCCAGCCTGGTGCCACTGAGCGCAACCAACCAGGTCGGAAGGTCTCGTTAGCTAAATCATTCATTACGGCGCGGACTTTGTGTGGTCCAAAGTCATACCAATGATCTGCACCGTTAATAGAGAACGGGTCAAAGTTTTCGCCGTTAGTGCCGGGTGCCAGGAAGAACGGTGCCATCGCTGCCGTGGGCCATCCTGCGGTGGCGGCATGCTGCATTGCCATCGTTTCCTTCTTCTCATCGAACGCCATGCTCACGCGCTGAACGGACGCCGAACGCGGTGAGTCAAACCGCGAATCGTCTTCGCGACTGAATACGACTTTCACCGGCTTGCCTAATGCTTTCGCTGCGAGCATGGCCGGTACGCCGTAGTCGCCGTTTAGTCGTCGGCCAAAGCCACCACCCAAGGTATGCGTACGCATCACAATCTTGTCTTCACCGACGCCCATGGCTTGCGCCAATGTCGGCAAAATCAGCGACTGCCATTGGTTGCCAGTGTGCAGCTCCCACATACCGTCTTTCTCTACGCCAATGGCGTTCACTGGCTCTAACTGAAAGTGTAAGGCAGTACTAGTGGTGTATTCGCCTTCGAGGACACTGTCGGCGGCCATGTAAACATGATCGACATGCTCGTCATTAACCACTAATGATCCGGCATCAGAGTCCAACAGTTCTTTGCCTCGCGCAATCAGATCGGCTTCGGAGATCGTGGCCGTCGGTCCTGCCTGCCAGGTCACCTTAACCGCAAGGCTTGCGCGCAGTGCTGCATGATAAGAATCCGCAATGACCAATGCCCAGCCGGGAACGGTATTCGAAGGATCTTCGAGCACCACGGTCTGCTGATAGCCCGCCACTTTTTTAGCTGCCGTATCATCGACCGATTCGACTTTTGATCCGTAACGTGTCGGCGGCAGGATTGGTTTGGCATACACCATGCCAGGATAAGTCGCGTCAATGCCGTAAACAGCCGCACCGCGGGTCTTATCTGGGATGTCCATAGCCACTGTTTCGGAACCAATCAAACGACGGTCCTGTGCCGGCTTAATTGGCATCTTAGCGAGCTGTTCATCAGTGAAGGCTCGAGTGATATCGCCGCGCTGCACAATTTCTGCGTAGCTTAGGCTGCCCTTGGAACAAATTACCGAGCTGTTCTCAGCGCGACAATCACTCGCAGTAACGCCCATCAACTTAGCGCCTTCTTGAATGAGCGACATACGGCCCGCTGCGCCGGCTCGGCTAAGCAGATCGAAGTTTTGCCAAACCGACCAACTACCGCCGGTAACAAATAGACCAAATTTCGGATGGGTATCCACGTGGTCAATGCGCACGTCTTCCCAATTAGCCTCCAGCTCTTCGGCAACGATTCTTGCTAACGCCGTACCGACGTGCTGGCCCATTTCTGCCTTGGTTACGTGGACGGTGACAATCCCTTGGTCGTCGATGTTGTACCAAAGTGTCGGTTCGAACTTGCCATCGGCTAGGGCTTGCGCCGGCGCAGTGCTTAGTAAAGCCGTTGGTACAAAAGCAAGCGTAAAGCCGGCTGTGGTTGCACCGATCATAAATCCACGTCGAGTTACCTGACCGGCACTCACCTGCCCGTCAGTACTAGCATCTTGATTATGTTCTTGAGACTTAAGCATTTTGAGTTCCTCCGGTCGCGTCAACCGCCAGTTTGATGGCTTTCTTAATGCGGGTATAAGCCATACAGCGACACAAATTGCCGTTCATTGCGGCTTCTATCTCACTGTCTGAGGGTGCGGCATTGGTAGCGAGCAAACTTGCGGCCTGCATGATTTGTCCGGATTGACAGTACCCACACTGAGGCGTCTGCGCCGCGATCCAGGCTTTTTGCAGCGGATGCTCTCCGCCTAAGCCTTCGATTGTGGTGATGTCTTTGCCTTTTACCGCCGAAATCGGGGTAATGCAGGAACGCTGGGCTTGGCCGTTTACGTGAACTGTGCAAGCACCGCACATGCCTATACCGCAACCAAACTTGGTTCCTTTCATATCGAGTTCATCTCGAATCGCCCACAGCAGTGGCGTATCGTCTGGCACGTCTACGCTGACGGCCTTTCCGTTCACTGTAAGTTTACTCGCCATAAATCCCTCCCGTTGATGTGCCTCGAACCTTAGCTAATGACCCTTGCAGATAGCAAGCCGAAGGTGGCAGGCTTTCCGCGTGACTAATAAGCCGGCCCCATTCTCTGTGTTAGCCTAAAGTGTCATACCGGAAAAACACTTGCGCAATTCCGTCACAAAACTCTGTGGTTGCTCAAAAGCAGCAAAGTGGCCGCCTTTTTCTAATTGATTCCAGTAGACAATATTTTTGTAGCGCTGCTCCGCCCAGCTGCGCGGCGTCGCGACGATCTCTTTTGGAAAAATGCTGCATCCTGTCGGCACGCCGACTGCCTGATCTTGAAGTTGTCCAAACGCTTTATTGAAACTCTCCCAATACAATCGCGCTGAAGAAGCGCCACTGCCGTTGAGCCAATACATCATTACGTTATCCAACAATTCTTCTCGTGTTAGCACGTTTTCCGGATGCCCGTCGCAATCCGTCCACTCAAAGAACTTTTCGATAATCCAGGCGGCTTGACCCATCGGCGAGTCAACCAAACCATAACCGAGGCTTTGCGGTCGGGTGCTTTGCTGCTTGGAATAACCCGCCCCCCATTCCTGATAGTACTTTGCACCAGCCAACGCCACTAGATCCCGCTCGGTAGGTGCACTGAGGGCATCCGGTGTCGGCCCTGCGCTCGGCATATTGACGTGAATACCAGCGCATTGACCCAAGTTTTGCAGACCGATGAAGGTGGTCACTGCGGCACCCCAATCGCCGCCCTGAGCAAAGTAACGCGAATAACCAAGGCGCTGCATAAGCACATTCCAGGCCTGAGCAATGCGCTCAACACCCCAACCAGTTTGACTTGGTTTGCCTGAAAATCCATAACCCGGCAGAGAGGGACAAATTACATGGAACGCATCGACTGCTCTGCCGCCATGGGCGGTTGGATCCGTAAGCGGCGCAATGACCTTGTGGAATTCAACCGTAGAACCCGGCCAGCCATGGGTAATCAATAGAGGACGCGCTTCTGCATGAACACTGCGCACGTGAATAAAGTGGGTGTCCAGATCGTCTATCGATGTGACAAATTGTGGGAATTGATTGTAATAAATTTGCCGCGCAGACCAGTCATAGCTGTGCAGCCAATATTCACAAAGACTCTGCGCGTAAGCCAAAGGTAGGCCCTGATTCCAGTCCCCAGATGTTTCCGCATCCGGCCAGCGTGTATTCGCAAGACGCCGCTTCAAATCAGCAATATCCTGCTCGGAAATATCGATGGAAAACTCTCGAACGGTGGTATCTGCGGTGCTCATGTTGCCCCTCTCCCTCTTAAACTCCTTCCAGCTTAACCTCTTTTCCCACAACTGGTTTTCTCACAACTGACCTCCTGCGCTTCGCTGTTGCGCAGCGTTGCCGCGCTTGGTCAGCATTTTAAACCACGGCTCGATAAAGAACCGTCGGCAGAGCAGTTACAAAGACCGACACATTCCGAGGAAATTCGAAAGACACTGCATAAGTAGCGTCACTCAAACTCACTCGACCGTCTGCTAGCAGAAAGAACTGTGAAAACGTAGCCTGCTCGCATTTAAGCCAGCCGAACTTCGTACAGCCTCGCGCTCCGTATGCTTCAGCTTTATTGGTTTTGTTGTGATGAAATTTCCGTCGACCGTGGACCAGCTTTTCGCGATCCCCTGTACTCGCTAGCGCCTCTCATGGCCAACGAATCATGGACCCAACCGACAGGCCTGTATCGAGCCTTGATTAGCGCCCGAGGTCAACCACTAAAACAGAAATCATCTCGCCCACTATGCAGAATCACCCCAAATAGGCCAGGGCGAAACGAAAACGGGCCAGTACTCATCGTTAGATGCGATACCAGCCCGATCAGGCGGCGTTCAGTTGGCTTTTGTAGCCGTCTTAAGCAAGGCTCGAACCCTTAATTAAGAAAATCGCCGGCTCAACCAAGAATACTTGGAGTGCGTCTCTAAGGTAAGAGATGCGCTACGGCGTCGCGCTCTTCGGCCAACTCGGTTTCGGTCGCCGCCATTTTTTCCCGACTGAAGTCGTTGACTTCAACGCCTTGTACGATTTGCCAGTCACCGCCGCTACAAGTCACGGGGAAGGAGTAAATCAATCCTTCGGCAATGCCATAACTGCCATCCGAATACACACCCATACTCACGAGAGCGTCACTGCCAAGCGCCCAGTCATGCATATGGTCGATAGCGGCATTAGCCGCGGAAGCCGCACTGGAGGCGCCGCGAGCCTGGATGATTGCCGCACCGCGCTGCTGCACGGTAGGGATGAACTCGCCGGTGTACCAATCCATGTCAATGAGGCTCATGGCGTCTGTACCCGCTACCGTCGTGCGGTGAATATCCGGATACTGCGTTGCAGAGTGATTACCCCAGATGCACAGACCCTTTACATCGTTGACGTGGCTAGCGGTCTTTTGCGCCAACTGGGCCATGGCACGGTTGTGGTCCAACCGGGTCATAGCGGTGAAGTTACGCGGATCTAAATCAGGTGCATTGCGCTGCGCGATTAGGCAGTTGGTGTTTGCCGGATTACCGACTACCAATACCTTAACGTCGCGCGAGGCATTGTCGTTGAGCGCTTTGCCTTGAGCAGAAAAAATGGCGGCATTCGCTTCGAGCAGATCCTTACGCTCCATGCCAGGGCCCCGTGGTCGAGAGCCTACTAGCAAAGCGTAGTCGGTATCTTTGAACGCTACATTGGCGTCGTCTGTCGCGACGATGCCCTGCAGTAAAGGAAACGCGCAGTCGTCCAACTCCATTACAACGCCCTGCAAGGCATCCAAAGCCGGTGTAATTTCTAAAAGCTGCAGAATAACCGGCTGATCTTTGCCCAGCATGACGCCTGAGGCCACGCGAAATAATAATGCATAGCCGATTTGACCCGCCGCACCCGTGATGGTGACTCGAACCGCTTGTTTCATCTTTCTCTCTCTTAATCTCTCAGAATTTAAGATTACTAGTCTATCATTGAAACTCTTTGTAGAGAGGGGTGCGGGGCCTATAACCCTGGATCGATCGCGATTTTTGCGACATCTGATGCTCTAATTCTAGCGACAAGGGCTGTGCGAGCGCCCGCAACCACCCTGGGATCTCTGCTGGCAGATTGTCAACGGGGAAAAAATCGACGCGATCGTGAAGGTGCGGCTCGGCGTTAAACGGCTGCGGATCAGACTCTTGCAAGAAACAGCGGTAGATGAAATTCAAACCTTCACGCGAATCAAACTGAAAGCGCAGAGCCGCCAAAAGTTCCGGCGACTGCGAGGGCACGATGCCGCACTCTTCTCGGCATTCGCGGAGCGCACCTTGAGCCGGGTTTTCATCTTTTTCAAGATGCCCGCCAGGCAAACAAAAGAAACCATCCAAGAACCCAGTGCGGTTGCGTCTGAGCAAAAAAACCTGGTCGCGCCGCAACAGGGCAATGTGCACATAGATATTGATCAAGCGACTCTAAATCCTCACTGGATAAAACCCTTTCTTCGCGCTGCCTACGTCATATATGGCAACGTACGGTCGAACTGCGATCGCCAGCACGATACCCAACCTATGCCCTTAGAAATAGGCAGTCTTTAAAGATATTTAGTCTTAGGAGGTAATTGGTCTTCGCGGAGTAGTGGCCCCATTGACTTGATTCGAAGTGCGTTTTTTGAGATGTTTCGCACCCGGCGCAAAATTGCACACTTAAGAGTGCTAAAACGAAAAATCCGCCGTCCAGCCTTTATCAAGGCGCTTTTACTTCCAGTACGTTGGTTTACTGAAAACTTGCCCAAGCCGCTAGTGGCTTTAGCGACGGCCAAAACCCGCGAAAAGTTGGCGGCGGCGGCCTTAACGCCGGAGCCTGCGCTCCATTTAGCGCGTTTAAAAAGAGAGAAAGACAGAATGACTGCAGTAATGAACGGTGGGTTTCCACCGCGCCAAGGCCTTTACGACCCAGCAAACGAGAAAGACAGCTGTGGAGTTGGCTTTGTTTGCCATATAAAAGGTGAAGCCAGTCATCAGATCATAGTCGATGCGAGTCAAATGAACTGCTGCATGGATCATCGCGGCGGCGTTGGCTATGAAAAGAACACCGGTGACGGTGCTGGCATCCTAACCGCTGTCCCTCACAAACTGTTCGGCCGCATCGCAAACGAAGTATTTTCTACACCTCTGCCAGAGAAAGGTATGTATGGGGTGGGCAATATTTTTCTGCCTACCGATGGGGCAGATCAAGCGCAATGTAAGCGGGTTATTGAAGAAGAGATTGCGGCAGCGGGCCAACAGCTCATCGGTTGGCGCGAGTTGCCTACTGATGCGGAGGCGGCAGACATTGGCAGAGCGGCACGGCGCGCCATGCCGACCTTCGTGCAACTCTTTGTCGGAGCTGCTGCGGCACAAAGCAACGTTGAATTTGAACGTAAACTCTACGTTATCCGTAAAGCTAGCGGCCACCGGCTTCGCGGCATAGGGCGACACTCATATTTTTGTTCCCTGTCATCGAACATCATCGTATACAAAGGCATGCTGACCCCGGCTCAGCTGTTCCCGTTTTTTCCTGATCTGACCGACGGCGACTTCGAGACCCATCTCGCAATGGTCCACTCACGCTTTAGCACCAACACTTTCCCGTCGTGGGATCGCGCCCAGCCTAACCGTTTTATGAGCCACAACGGCGAGATCAACACCTTGCTTGGCAACGTCAACGCCATGAACGCTCGCGAAGGTGTGGTCGCTACCGATGTGTTCGGTGGCGACTTGCAGAAGCTGTTCCCGATCGTGGACCCAAATTGTTCTGACTCTGGCAACTTCGACAATGTTCTAGAATTTCTGCTGATGAGCGGCCGCACGCTGCCAGAAGCGGTGCTGATGATGATCCCGGAAGCCTGGCAGCAACATGCCACCATGTCGCAGGAAAAACGCGCCTTTTATGAATATCACTCAGCCTTAATCGAACCCTGGGATGGACCAGCCTCGATTGCTTTCACTGATGGCCACTACATCGGCGCGGTCCTCGACCGCAACGGCTTGAGGCCCTCACGCTACTACATCACCAGCGACGATATCTGCATTATGGCGTCAGAGGTTGGCACTGTACCAGTCGATGAAGCTAGGGTGACTCACAAGGGACGTCTACAACCAGGGCGCATCTTTCTCATCGACTTCGACCAGGGCCGCATGATCCCAGACGAAGAGCTTAAGGCGGACTTAGCCAGCAAACGCCCTTATCAAAAGTGGCTGGAAGATCAGGCCATGGCGTTGGAAGATCTGGCACCTGCCATGGCCGCATCGCTAGAGGAAGCAACTCTGACTCAGCGAATGCAAGCTTTCGGCTTCACCCAAGAAACTATGCAGTTCATGCTGCAGCCTATGGTTCGAGAGCTACGCGATCCGCTGGGCTCTATGGGTAACGACGCCGCGCTGGCGGTAATGTCAGATAAGCCGCGCATGCTGTACGACTACTTTAAACAGCGTTTTGCGCAAGTCACCAACCCACCGATCGACTCGATTCGCGAAGAAGTCATTATGGCTTTGGGCTGTTTCATCGGTCCGGAGCAAAACCTCCTGCAGAGTGAACCAGAAAACGCGCACCGCCTGCACGTACCACATCCGATCTTGAGCAACGATGAGCTAGCCAGCGTGAAAGCCATGGACCACCGTGGCTGGCGAACGCAGACCGTTGATATCACGTATGCATCGCAGTCCGGCCACGCGGGCCTGATCGCCGCGTTAAAGCGCATTAACGCCGAGACCCAGCAAGCGATCACCGATGGTTACAGTTTGGTCGTGTTGACTGACCGAAATATTGGCCCAGACCGCGTCGCCATGAGCGCGTTGTTAGCCGTTGGCAGCGTCCACCACAATTTAGTTGAAAACCACTCACGCACTCGCATTGGTCTGATCATTGAAACGGGCGAAGCGCGCGAGGTTCATCATCACTGCCTGTTGATTGGTTATGGCGCCGATGCCATCAACCCGTACCTGGCTTTTGAATCGCTATGGTCGGCGCAGAAACACGGCGAATTCAATGACGTGGCTGGTGTTACCGACCAGGACAGTGTTGTTGCCCGCTACCGCAAGGCGGTTGCCAAAGGCATGCTGAAGGTGATGGCGAAAATGGGCATCTCCACGCTGCAGTCCTACAAAGGCGCGCAAATATTCGAGGCTGTTGGCCTAGCGTCCGATGTGATCTGCGCCGCCTTTAAAGGTACCGCTAGTCGTGTGGAAGGCATTGATCTCGATACCTTGGCGCAAGAGATGCAGCGTCGTCACGATCTCGGTTATCCGGAACGCGAAGGTGGTTCCATCGAAGTTCTGCCGAACCCCGGCGACTTCCACTGGCGTCGCCATGGCGATACGCACATGTGGGATCCGAAAAGTATCTTCGATTTGCAGTCTGCGGTACGGACCAACAACGCCGACGCCTACTGGGCGTTTGCAAAGCAAATTAACGAAGAGAACACCCGCAAAGCAACACTACGCGGGTTACTCGGGTTCGTAGACAGCGCCACGCCGATTCCGCTGGAAGAAGTCGAATCCGAATCAGAAATCGTGAAGCGCTTCGCCACCGGCGCGATGAGCTTTGGGTCGATCAGCGCTGAAGCACATGAGTCGCTGGCTATTGCCATGAATCGCCTCGGCGGCAAATCAAATACCGGTGAGGGTGGCGAAGACGCCAAACGCTTCATTCCGCTAGCCAATGGCGACTCAAAGCGCTCGGCCATCAAACAGGTCGCGAGCGGCCGTTTTGGGGTCACCATTAATTACATCAGTAATGCGGACGAGCTACAGATCAAGATTATTCAGGGTGCTAAGCCCGGCGAGGGCGGCGAATTGCCCGGTGGCAAGGTCGATGACTACATAGCCAGCCTGCGTCACTCAACACCCGGCGTAGGCTTGATCAGCCCACCGCCACATCA
>DJYW01000078.1:21302-22853 GCA_002450255.1 Gammaproteobacteria bacterium UBA6968 | reverse complement strand
GCTATTGGCACTTATAAAATGGATGACGTGATGGTTGGTGACCGTTACTGGGCCCGCCAGGACCTTGGTTACGATTGGGAGACCGGCGAGAAGTACGGCTTCGGTTCTACCGCCCCGCCTGAAGGCATGATCATCGACCGTAGTGGAGCCGAGGGAAATGCTGCGTGGGATGCGGTTAAAGACAATGGTCCGTACCTGTGGGGGCCAGGCGGACTCAACCCGAGCTCAACTTGGAGCACGTTCAGTTTCGGAGGTAACTCTGATGTTGGAGAAGGTTCCTATTATAACTACCAGCCTGAAAATTATATCTATACCCCTCAGGAACGGACCAATGTGTTCGTTACAGGGCGATATGATCTGAACGACCGATTCGAGGCTTATGCTGAAGGTTCATATATAAACAGACGGTCCGATCAGCTGTTGGCTCCTACGCCCTTGTTCATCATCTCGGAAGGAATAACTGTAACATCGGATGCAATCCACAACCCGTTTGGACGCGATTTCATTGACGTACGGCGTCGTATGATCGAAGCGGGTAACAGACTATTCCTCCAGGACATCAACACCTATCGCTTCGTAGGCGGGGTCACCGGATCAATTGGTGCTTGGGAAACTGATATGTACGTCAACTATGGCCGCACAGATGGCACCGACACCAATGAAGGCCGCTTCATTCGCAGCCGGGTTGAGAGAGCACTTGGTGGCGATTGCACTGGCTCTTGCGTCGGCCTTAACTTGTTCGGCGGTCCTGGTTCCATTACGCAAGACCAAATCGACTATATCTCGTACACCGGTACCGCGGCGACATCTTATGATCAGAGGACAATAAACTTGTCTGCTAGCAACAAAGAGTTTTTCGAACTTCCTGCCGGATACATAGGACTCGCTGTCGGTTACGAGACTCGCACGGAAGAAGGTGCGTTTATCGAAGATCCGCTGACTGAAGTCGGCGATACCACTGGTAATAAAGGCGAGAGTACGCAGGGCTCGTATTCCTTAAATGAAGCGTTCGTCGAGCTTAATATTCCTGTGATCGAGCGTATGAATCTGACTGTAGCTGCGCGTCACTCGGATTACAGCAATTTCGGCACGACTACTAACGCTAAGTATGGTTTTCGTTACGACGTGCTTGAGGGTCTTTTCGCCGTTCGCGCAACAAAAAGCGAAGCGTTCAACGCTCCGTCTGTCTCGGCCATGTTTGCTGGGCAATCCGATTCATTCCCAGCTGTAGTAGATCCATGCTCCACAGTGGTTGGTGATTACGATACCAACGCAGTTGTAAAAGCAAACTGCGACGCTGATGGTACTGGCGCGACCGCGGACCCAAATACCCAGCTGCGAGCACGCGTGGGCGGTAATCCTGAATTGTTGCCGGAAACCGCTGATACATTCACTTTTGGGTTTGTCATTACCCCACTCGACGATCTATTGATCAAGATCGATTACTTCAGCTATGAGATTGAAGACACGATCGGATCTTTCGGAGCGAGCGGTATTTTAGGTGCCTGCTATTACTCCACCAACCGTTCTCGTTGTGACAAAATTGAGCGA
>DJYW01000078.1:10782-20949 GCA_002450255.1 Gammaproteobacteria bacterium UBA6968 | reverse complement strand
TCTGATCCAAAACATCTATTCCACCACTACCAACATTGGTGGTCTGACGAATAATGGTGTGGATATTAAGTTGGATTACGGCATCGATACCGGCTTTGGTCGCTTCGATTTTGGGGTGGATTTTACCTCGCTAGATGAGTATTCAATTTCATCTCCAACGAGCGATGGTTTGGGCACCGCAGTCACACAGTGCGTTGACGTGTACGATTGTGGTGTAATTATTGACGGAAAATTTGTAGCGGATGTCAGCTGGTTCCAGGACAAGATGTCAGCTCGTCTGCGTTTCCTTAGCTATCCATCATTCGAAGAGTGCTCAGGTGACAATTGCAACAACGAAACCTCATCTCGCCGGCAGATCGAACGCGTGACTTATGTAAGCGCAGGATTTGGTTATGACTTTGAGCAAGGCACACGCTTGCGCCTTAACATTTCTAACTTGCTTGACGAAGAACCACCGCGAATATTCAATGCGTTTTATTCGGCGGCCGACGTCAGCTACGACTTCATGGGTCGTTATATTGGCTTAACGCTAATCCATAACTTCCAATAAAGTTAAGTGTGCAAATAAAGAAAACGGGGCGTTAGCCCCGTTTTTTTTGTCTAAAATTCCAGTTGTAACGTACCTCAAATATTAGGTTATGCTCCGGTTAAGCAATTGAAATTGTCATCAGCGCTCAGGCTTGGGTCAATGGGGATGGACCCTTCGCGAGCAGACTCTTGATTGTTAGTTTCTTGATTTTCAGACTTTTGGCGATCCGGTGCGGATAGGACTTATTGCTAGAGCTGAATGTTGCGTGGCCATATAAAACGGGGGATATGGCGGATGGAGAGGGAGATATACGAACACGCCGGTTCGGATCAGGTACTGGCTGCTGGGAAGAATAGGCATGCTTCGCTGGCAGATGATCCCTATGCGTTAAACTTTGGCGAGGTACTAGCACCGCCCACACGACTACGCGATCGATTTCGGCATCTTGGTCCGGGTCTTATTGTCACGGGATCGGTAATCGGTTCTGGCGAATTGGTGTTAACCACTAGTTTGGGCGCTGCTGCTGGTTGGTCATTGTTGTGGTGGATGATTTTATCTTGTTGGTGTAAATCCCTTACTCAAGCGGAACTGGCTCGCTATACCATTGCGACCGGTGACACCTATATGCGAGCTATGAATCGTATCCCCGGAAAAATCGGGCCGGTGTCTTGGCCACTCTGGTTAGGGTTTCTCGCTTACCTGCCTGGCACCATGGGTTTAGGCGGCATTCTTGGCGGTGCTGGCGAAAGCCTAACCTTTCTTCTAAGCCTCTTTGATGTGGATCTCGCGGCGACTTTGGCCGCAGGGTTGATAGCCGTTGTCGCTGCTGCATTGCTGAGTTCCGGTTCTTATCGCTGGCTCGAGGTGGCGATGTTGCCTTTGATCATCGGATTTACACTGGCTACGTTGATTTGTGCGATCGCCATGCAAACCACTGAATATGCTATTGGATTGGATGAGGTTGCGGTTGGGTTGACGCCCGATCTATCTGCTTTTGTTTTGCTCTCTGCACTCGCTTTGTCTGCTTACGGTTATACCGGTTCCGGTTCAGGGGATATCTCCGCTTATACTTATTGGTGTATCGAAAAGGGCTACCCAGCCTATTTGGGGCGTGATCGTAATGATCCAGCTTGGGCTGAACGAGCAAAAGGCTGGATCAAAGTTGTGCAAACGGACGTGCTTGTCGCGGTCTGTGTGATTTCATGTGCGACGCTGCCGTTTTATATGTTGGGGGCCGGCGTACTCAATGAAATGGGGCTGCGGCCGGAGGGTAGCAATGCGACCATCTCGGCTTTGTCAAACATCTTTACCGAAACACTAGGTCACTGGGCGGTTTGGTTGTTCAGTTTTGGTGCTTTCTTCATTCTCTTCTCCACCGTACTGTCCGGTATGGGTGCCGGCGGCCGATCCTTTCCAGATTACTTTGTGGAGTTGGGTCTCATCTCGCGCGGCAATTTAAAACTGCGGCTGAATATCATTAGAGGCTATTTGTTGGTTTTGCCGTTGCTCGCGTTTCTGATTTATTTGTTTGTGCCCAATTTTGTCCTGCTGATTATGATTGGCGGCCTGACTTCGGCGCTGTTTCTGCCATTACAAACTGGCGCAACACTCTGGTTGCAAAGCCGATTCATGGATGCTCGTGTTCAGCCGTCTAAGCTGATGCGAACCCTGTTGTGGCTGCTGTTCGTGTTTGAGTTAGGCGTGGCAGTTTGTGTCATTAAGATTGTGATTTTTTAGTTTGGCGCAGCGTGCCTTGGTTGCATGTGTTGTTCTCTTTGGCGATGTCTTTATTGGAGGGTTTTGTTGATGGATATTTCAAATCAGTCGCTGCCGATACGGTATCCGGATCCGGCGGTCAAAGTGCTGGATAAACGTTTTCGCAGGTATGTGTTGGGGAGTAGCGCTGTCGAGCGAATCTGGACCGGCGGGCGTTGGGCGGAGGGACCGGTTTGGTTTGGCGACATGGGGACTTTGATTTGGAGTGATATTCCCAACAACCGCATGCTGCAATGGCGAGCAGCGGATGGTGAAACATGCCTATTTAGACAGCCTGCGAATTTCGCTAACGGTAACACTCGTGATGGCCAGGGCCGCCTGCTCACCTGCGAACATGGGCGCCGCCTGACGCGTACCGAGCACGATGGTTCTGTCACTGTTTTAGCTGAGCATTTTGCTGGTAAACGGCTAAACGCGCCGAATGATGTGGTGGTTCACCCGGATGGTGGCATTTGGTTCACTGATCCGGGTTATGGCATCGACGGCCACTATGAAGGCGACAAGGCTGAGTTTGAATTACCAATGCGTACCTACCGACTGGACCCGACAACACTCACATTGCAGGTAGTTGAAGAAACGCTGCTGAAGCCTAACGGATTAGCTTTCTCGCCAGACTTTAAAATACTTTATATTGCCGATACTGGGGTGTCTCATGTGCGCGGGCACCCGCGGCAGATTCATGCTTTTGACGTGGTAGAGAACCGGCTGAGTAACCATCGCGTGTTTGCAGATTTTGCGACGTCTTCTCCGGATGGCTTTCGAGTCGATATCGACGGCAATGTTTGGGCGGCCAGCGCATGGGGTGATCCAGAGTTGGATGGGGTTCGAGTATATTCGCCGGATGGCGATGAGATAGGCCGTATTCAGCTGCCAGAAGGAGCCGCCAATGTCTGCTTTGGCGGGGTCAAGCGCAATCGCTTGTTCATCACCGCGTCGCAGTCAGTCTATGCGCTGTATGTGAATACTCAGGGAATGCCTTATTGAATGGCGCCCCGGCTGACGCCGCTGGCTTAATTCAGGTTCGCTAAGTGATCGACATAGGCGCGGTAACGCTGGCGTATCTGCCGCACATAGTTCACGGGTTCCTGTCCCCGAACATAGCCATGCGCAGCGCGCCTGGCGTATTCGGGCAATGACAGCTTTAACATTGCCAGTTCAACATTGTCGAACCACAGGTCACGATTCAGACCCATTTCCCCGGCAAGCTTGCGGGCATCCCGAACATGGCCTGCGCCTGCGTTATAGGCGGCTAATGCAAACCAAGTGCGTTGCGAAAGTGGCAGAGTCTGCGCAAAACGCTCTCTGCACCAAGCTAGATAAGACACTCCCGCATTCAGTCCAATATCTGGATCGTGTAACGCGCCAGCGTCGATACCCAGCTGGGCGGCGGTTCGCGGCATTACTTGCATCAAGCCCTTTGCGCCCGCTGATGACGTTCGCTCTGGTTTAAATCCGGATTCCTGATAAGCCTGCGCGACCAGAATGCGCCAATCGAAGTCATAGGTTGCGGCGAGTTCCTGGATCGCGTTGTCGTAAGGAGATAGGGTGCTGCCGGTAATTCGATGTGGTTCACGAACGGCAACTCGACGCGCATTACCGAAGTATTTCTGTTTAAGTAGATTGTAGTGTAAGCCCCGGTACACATCGCGAATGTACTCGTTTAGCGATTCTCTTAACGCGGGTTGGTCATCGTTTAGAACCCAGCCAATAGGGCTGCCTTTTTCATTTTCGCTGATTGCAATCGTTTCGCTGACGGTCTGTCCTGTTGCTTTTAGCGTTTCCATCAGATGCCCGTCTATGAGGGTTGCTGGCAAGGCTCCTGTGGCAACCTGTGCATAAAGTTCAAACGGCACCAAGTTAGAAGCGATGACGTCGATACCTGGCACTTGGTTGACCAGCGTTTGGCCGCTTTGCCAATGGCTGGTCTCAGGATTGAGGTGCAGGGTAAGCCGATCATCCGTTGGCGGATAGGCGACGCCGTCTGCCAACGCCAGCCATTCCATGGCGTACAGATATGGGCGGGTGAATGTCCAGCCTTTTACTTCGCGTTGTGTCGTTATCGTGATGGAACCAGAGACCACATCGCCGCGACCTTCGCGTAAATACTCGACCGCCTGTTGGCTATCCTTGGCGAGTATCACATCGGTCTCCAGATCGTGGCGCGCGGCGAAGTCACGAATCAGCTCGTACTCGAAGCCCATTAATTCGCCTTTATAGAGAAAGTAGGTTTGCTGACCGGGAATGGTAATCAGCCGGAGGTAGCCAGACTCTTTGATTGCGATGAAGTCACGTCGCTGGAATGCAACGCGATCGCCTAGATGTTGCTCGGTGATAAAACGGTCCAAGGCTTCACCTAGCGCCGGCGCAAATTTTCCATAGGTCCAACCTAACGGTCGCGCTGTGAATTTACGGATAAGTTTCAAGCTGGGATTTTCAGTCATTAGGGTGCGCGCGGCGACTGCATCCATGATGCTCTGATCAATTTCGCCGGCGGCTATTGCGTCGGCTACCAAGTCTGCAGACCAAGACGGTAAGGTCGTGAAGGTCAGCTCATTTTCCTCCGCCGTTGTCGCATAAGCGGTGCCGCCGGGGATACCTATCTTGGTACCTGCGGGACGGCCAATTAACCATTCTTCTGAGAAGGTCAGCGGTGGCGTAAAGTTGACGTGTTGCTGGCGCGACGGTGTGATGGAGATGTTCCCGATGGCGATATCGGCGTCGCCGTTGGGTACCACGCTCAGTAACTCTGTGAAGTTTTCGACGATAATCCAGCGTATAGAAACGCCGAGCTGTTCCGCGAATAATGCCGCTAAACGCTGATAACGGTCGAGGCTGATGCCTTCAGCTGGTAACGCCTGAAAACCAATCCATTTTTGTCGCGCAACACGTAACTGTCCGCTCGCGATGATATCTTCGAGGTCGCGCAGAGTGTTTGAAGCGGGCTTGATTGAAGCCAGTTGTGTTGGGGTTGCTGATGCCTCGTTAGTGCCTGCCTCAGAATCGGCGTTAGCGTTAGGGCCGGAATCGTTGCTGCAGGCAAAGAGCACAAAGAGCATGCTGAGGTAAAACGCCGGTAAGCATGGAATTCGCGTCACGAGCTGTCGGTAATGATTCACTATGAGGTTGGTCTTCAGTCATTTAGTAAGCGACAATTATAGCCGAGTTTGAGGCTCGCCAGGGCTCGCGCACTCGCAGCTTCGGGCCAGCTGGTTAAAGCGCATAACATTCTCTGATAGAGAGGCCCTGCGCACTGAATACAACAGACAAGCGTTTATACAAGCCCAGCGGTCATAGACGGCGAGCGTTAATTAAAGATTAGCGCGGACAACTGAAGTAAAGCCGGCAAAACAGGCAAGCAAAGCAGCAAAAGGAAAGGCAAAAGGAAAGGCAAAAGGAGTGATTCCCCATGCGCGCATTATTCGTAGCAATACTCAGCGGTCTGTTTATGGTCGCTTGTGAGCAACAGTCAATGACCGAGCAAACACAATTCGCTTATCCAGAGACTGAGCAACGGCCTGTAACCGATGTCTATTTCGGCATTGACGTGACAGATCCTTACCGTTGGTTGGAAGACGATATGAGCGAGGCGACCGGCGCCTGGGTTGACGCCCAGAATGTGGTTACCTTTGAGTACCTAGAAAAGCTGCCTGGCAAGCAACAGTTTGCCGCTAGTCTGGCGCGACTACTTGACTACGAGCGTGAAAGTGCGCCATTTGTTGAAGGGGACTATACCTACTTCCGACGTAACTCAGGCCTGCAAAATCAAGCGGTTATTTTTCGTCTCAACGCGGCGGGTGAGGAAAGCGTGTTCCTGGATCCCAACACGCTATCTGATGATGGCACGACGTCAATTGCTGCTTTGTCATTTTCGTCATCCGGCAAGCTCGCGGCTTATCAAAAAAGCGACGGCGGAGCGGATTGGCGTAGCGTTGAAGTGATCGACACTGAAACCCTTGAGGTAGTTGATCAAATCGACGATGTCAAATTCAGCGGCTTAGCCTGGCGGGGAGAGGCTGGCTTTTACTACTCTCGCTATGACTCGCCGGAAGGAAACGAGCTTACCGCCAAAACCGATCATCACCGCTTGTATTTCCACGAGTTAGGTACAGCCCAGACGGATGACGCGGTTATTTTTGGGGATGGTGAGGGCGAAAAATACCGCTATGTTTCCGGCTATGTGACAGAAGACCAGCAGTTTTTGGTGATTTATGCCAGCAATACAACTTCCGGTAATCGCCTTTTCATCAAAGATTTAAAGGTGCCCGGAGCCGAGCTCGTTGTTGTGGCTAATGATGAAATCTCAGATATCAGCATCGTGTTCAGCCAAGACGGTGTGCTATTTGCCCAAACCAATCGATCGGCACCCAATACTCGGTTGGTCCGCTTTACATTGGACGCAGCGCAACCAGAGCAATGGCAGGACGTTATCGGTGAAACAGAAAATGTGCTTAATGTTGCTGCAGCCGGAGGCAGTTTCTTTGCCCAATACATGGTGGATGCAATTGCGCAGGTCAAACAGTACTCGACTACGGGCGAGCTGGTTCGTGAGATTGATCTACCCGGCCCGGGCGACGCCGGCGGCTTCGGCGGCAAGGCCAGCGACGCCGTGACTTATTACAGTTTTGCGAATTACAAGACGCCGAGCACGCTGTTTCGCCTCGATATTGCGAGCGGCGAGTCCGTGGTTTATCGCGAGTCAAGAGCGCCGTTTGATTCCGCTGCGTATGTTTCTGAACAGATTTTTTATGCTTCAAAAGATGGCACTCAAGTGCCGATGATCATCACCCACCGAGCGGATCTGGATCCAAACAAAGCTCATCCAACTATTTTGTACGGTTACGGCGGTTTTAATGTCAGTTTAACGCCTAGCTTTTCAAGTAGCATGGCTGCATGGCTGGAAGCCGGTGGCGTTTATGCTGTGCCGAACATCCGTGGCGGTGGTGAATATGGCAAGGCCTGGCACGATGCCGGTACTCAATTGCGAAAACAAAATGTGTTTGACGACTTTATTGCTGCCGCCGAATATCTGATTGACAGTGGCATTACTGACGCAAACCATCTCGCGATCCGCGGCGGGAGTAATGGAGGCTTGTTGGTGGGGGCGGTTATGACACAGCGTCCGGACTTGATGGCAGTGGCTTTGCCGGCGGTCGGGGTGCTGGATATGCTGCGTTACCACACGTTTACAGCGGGCGCAGGTTGGGCCTACGACTACGGTACCGCTGAGCAATCAAAAGCGATGTTCCAATATCTATTAGGCTATTCGCCGGTACACAATGTTGTGGCCGGCACGGCCTATCCCGCTACGTTGGTCACCACCGGCGATCATGATGATCGCGTGGTGCCCGCGCACTCATTTAAGTTCGCAGCGCATCTGCAAGCCAAACAAGCGGGGCCTGCACCGGTACTGATTCGCATTGAAAAAGATGCCGGTCATGGAGCCGGCACACCTACTGAAAAAATCATTGATCAATATGCCGATATCTTTGCCTTCACGATGGCCAATATGCGCACCGAGTAAGTTGCCCTGTGCTAAGCCGTTGCCGGGACCGAAACGGAGAGCAATGCGTAACGAATAACCAGTCGTGTGCAAATGTCACAGCGCATCTAAAGGCAGACATGAGCGAGCCCTGCTAGTTCTGGGCCGAGACTTTTCGACATCGCTACGTCAGGTTTTATTCGGCATAGCGATTGCCCTGACGCTTGCTTTCGATTGGTCTAGCATGCTGGCGATCAGTTCGGTTAAGGGTTAACGTCCTTATCCGCGATCAACTTGGACCGCTCCATGACGTACACCTTATTCGGCTCCTATGCCTCCTATTACACCGCCAAAAGCCGTTCTTATCTGCGCAAAAAAAACATTCCTTTTGTAGAGCGTTTGCCCAGCGCGCCAATCTTTCGCGACAAGGTGCGGCCCGCATCTGGCAGTCATCGCATTCCCCAGCTGCTCACGCCAGATGGTCAGGTGATTCAGGATACCGTCGCCATTCAGGATCATCTCGAGGAGCGTTTCCCGGCACTGCCGGCGATTCCGTCCACGCCCTGCCAGCGCGTTTATGTGCATCTTATGGAGCTAATGGCCAGCGAGGGTCTGCTGCGCCTGGCCTGGCAGCATCGTTGGATGTTTGATGAAAACTTCGCATTTGTGAAAAAAGATTTTGGTCGCTCGTTTCGACCGCAAGGCAGTGACGCGGATTTGGATAAATATGGCAATTTAATCGCGGACAGAATGATGAGTTACGGTCTGCCGGAATCCACGCCAGCGGCGCGGGATGCATTAGACGATGCTCTTTTGGAGCTGCTGGGTTTGTTCGAGTGCCATTTGATTGAGCATCCTTATTTCTTGGGCGGCCATCCCAGTGCAGCAGATTATGCGATTATGGGCGCACTGCACGCGCATATGGGACGAGATCCGGCGGGGTTGCGCGTGATGCAGAATCACGCACCGCGAGTATTCCGGTGGGTGGAGAACATGTTGGTGCCCGAGGTGCAATCGCCTGAGTTCCATAACACACCGGTAGCCTATCTCGCCGATGACCTGGTGCCAGAGACCGCTTTGGCACTGTTGGGCTTTATCTTCCGCGAATATGGGCAAAGGTTTCTGCTCGGCGCGTTGGCTTTCAATCAGATGCTCGAAAAAGATTCACCCGAAGCAGGAAAAGTGCTGGATACCGAACGAGATCAGCCTCATTTGGCGGCGCAAACAATCTTTTACGGGGGGGCTCAGCATGAGCACGCCACCGATGTTTACGCGCTTTGGTTGACACAGCGGGCGCAACGGTTTTATCAGTCCTTAGATATACCGAGCCAGCAGGCCGTCCTTACCATGCTGAGCTCTTCGAACCTTAAGGAGTTGGTGGAATTACCGTTGCTGCGCGAAATCAAACGAATAAACAACCGTTTTGTCATTGCCTAAGGTCGTTTCTGCAAACGGCTTGGCCTCCTGAATTGCTTGGCAGCGAGCGTCGTGGCTTATAGGCTACGTCTCTCTCGCAACAGGAGGATCCGAGAATGCTGACATTACACTTTGCCCCAAATTCCCGCGCTGGTCGCATCGTTTGGCTGTTAGAAGAGCTTGAACTGCCATACGAATTGAACCGCATGGATTTTAGCCCGAAAGATTTAAAGTCTGACGAGCATCGTCAGCGGCATCCGCTTGGTCGTGTGCCTGTTTTAGATGATGGAGAGATCAGTATTTATGAGTCAGGTGCTATCGTTGAATACGTGCTAGAGAGGCATAAAAACGGTGGCCTCAAGCCTGCGGTAGACGCTTCTGAATATCCTTCCTACTTACAGTGGTTTCACTACTGCGAAGGAATGGTTATGCCACCGGTCAACACAATAGTCGTGCAGACACTACTGCTTCCGCCAGATCGGCGCGATGCGACGGTGTTAGGGCAAGCGCAAAAGCTGCTGACCAGAGCGCTTGCGCCAGTGGACGAAGCGTTAGCGGGTAAAGACTATTTGATTGGTGATTTTTCCGGTGCAGATATTATGCTCGGTCACGCTTGTTTTATGAGTAATCGACTCGGCTGTGTGACTGACGAAATGGCTAGCTTGAAAGGCTATGTCGAGCGATTGGCAGCCCGTCCCGCTTTCCAGAAAGCCATGGCGTCTTAGACTCGGTTTTGCCACAGCGGCTTCGGCTAAGTGTTAGATACGTTATCGAGTCAAGCCGCTGTATTTTCGCTAATTTCTGTCTCCCTTCTGTTTCGGCTGTTTTTACAACGAACTGCAGTCGATCCGGCCATATGCCTAACCGGCGGTGATGTCGGCGGATGCAGGTATAACCACAAAAGTTGCGACCGGCGCTAACGCCAAATCATCAGGCCGCTAGGTACTGCTGGAAAGAGGTACTGCTG
>DJYW01000078.1:9227-10417 GCA_002450255.1 Gammaproteobacteria bacterium UBA6968 | reverse complement strand
TCAGGCCTTTGGGGCTTCTTTTAAGCAGTGTCTCGCTGACAGGGCTGAAGATCATGAAATTGATCGCACCGAAAACCATGGACGTTAAGGCGTCTAGAAAATAGGTTGCATGGCTGAATATGATGTCGGGCATGTTCAGCGATGGTAAAAAGATGATCAGGCCTAGTATCAGGAATGGAATGCGGCTGAAATGATTTAGATTCCATAGCGCAACTGTCACAACTAGGTGCAACAAAGTCGTAAGCAAAAAAATAATGGATGCAAAACCCTCGCCTAAAAGCGGTTCAGCATAAGCTAGAGACGCGTCCATGGCCGCTTGTAGTGAGGGACTTGTAAAGAGGATAGAGAAATAAGTAAGGCAAAACATTAGCCAATAACAGACGATCAGCGTTCTAAGAAGTGTGCTAGTGTTTTCCATAGCTCTCCCCCAAGCTCTATGGTGCAGCTTTAAAGCAACCGCTTACTGCTTCATTGCTCTTAAAACTGAGTGCATTTGCGGCACAACTCGATACGTCGACCGCCTACTTACGCAAGGAGATCAAAAAACGTTATGCAAACAAACGCGCTGGATTGACCATGGTCTTCATTTCCAACACGTTCCCATTCGGGTCGGTAATGAAAAATGTCTCTTGTTCGAATTCGGTGCCGACAAAACGGCGATATGGCTCATCCAGGTAATCAAAATTTGACTCTTGAATGCGTTGCTTCAACTTCTGAAAATCTTCCTCAGGCAAGTGAGCGCCGAAATGTGGGACGCTTACGTTTCCCATATCTACGTCATGGCGAACTTGGGTGAGGCGCTCTTCACTTTGGTGTAACGTTAACTCGTTGCCCCAGAAATTAATGTCGACCCAACGGCCTTCTTCCTGATTTCCTTCTTCACATCCCAAAATGTCGCAGTAAAAGCGCTTGGTCTCGCCTAAATCTCCAGCAGGTATCGCAAGGTGAAATGTGTTCGCCATAGTTGTTTACCGTAAATTGACTATGTGTATCAGATTTAACTGGGCCGTATCCGTAGATGATAACAGCACAATCAGCCAAAAATAAATTCCTCAATGTCTGCTAAAGCATTCTCTGAGCTTTTGCATAGATTGCTATATAGATTAGAAAACACAAGAGTTAGGCATGAAAAGTGGACAGAGGAATATGGGTGACTATCTCCTCTAGGCTTGGACTAGGCTTGGGCTAGG
>DJYW01000078.1:8401-8904 GCA_002450255.1 Gammaproteobacteria bacterium UBA6968 | reverse complement strand
CTAGGCTTGGGCTAGGTTTGGGCTACGCATCTGCAAGCGATGTTGTCCATTGTGGAGCTGACGAAGTGCTCCGCAAAGGCAGCGGCTTATCGCGGACCGACTAATGAATAACGCGGTATGCAGGACGAGGCTAGTAGCCGAGCATCGTCGTTGTGCCGTGAGCCACATCATTAGCTGCTCTAGTCCCTTATTCACGGGTCGCAGCAGTTCGCCACATTGCTCTCGCTGAACCGAATCAGCAGGTTGGTAAAGTCAGGCAGAGCGTGCAGCTGTATTGGCTTTCGTTTGGATTGGCAGTGGAGTGAAGGGTCGAACTCCAAGCACCTTTAAAAGGGCTTCACTGGTTTTGAAGACCAGGGCGCAGACCGCCGCGCAAACTCCACTGTAAAATCTCTATCGCCAGGTCTTTATCGCTTACCTTAAAAATGCAGTACCACTGATTGTTCGGTAAGGATTGTAGGGCCGGGGTTTGTAAAATCAAACCGAAACTCTGTGCTTTCTCC
>DJYW01000078.1:0-8067 GCA_002450255.1 Gammaproteobacteria bacterium UBA6968 | reverse complement strand
GTGCTTTCTCCTGTGCTTTTTAAGGAGCAAGTTAAGCCAGTTAGTCATAAACGCGATAGCCATCCGCGACCGAGACGGGCTACAAAGCTTGTCGCAGTATCTTACGGAAGTTGCCTTCCCGACGTGTGAAACCACGGCTGTCGAAGTACTCAAGTATTTCAATCGCGATATTGCGGCCGATGCCGGTATGGTCGCGGAACTGCGCGACACTAAAGCCCTCGCCAGCGACTAATCCCAGTGTGGTTTTGGCCAGTTCCTGTAGCGTGGACTGCGGATAATAACGATGCTCCGCCACCCTCACGAGCAACCCGTATTTGACGAGCTGGTTGAGCGCAATTTCCAGTTCACCCTGGGCGAGTTTGAATTGCTTCGCTAAATCGCCGCTACTGGGTGCCTGTGGATGACTTAACAGAGGACCTAAACGCTTCCAAAGTACTTCCAAGTGCGTGGGTAGTGCTGCCTTATGGCCGGATAACTGATACCACCCGCCGACGTGATCGAGTTTGCCATCGCTCACCAGGTCATTTAAAAGACGCAGGCGCAGACGCGGTGGAATGAGTTTGGGCAATCCATTCTCACGCATTCCTTGCCCGCTTGTCGTTGCATCGACCTGTTGCGTATCTGGTGCCAGCGCCTCTTTGACCGCGTCTAGCGCGAGTTGCTTGTACTCGGACCAGACTTTCGCATGTATTAAATCTGAGTCTATGGTGAGGGTTTGTTGGCTTTGCTTGATTTCATTGATAACGCTGTCCGGCAGGTTTCGGAATCGCTGGAATGCCTTGATATCAACCGGCCCCGTGCTCAACAAATGATCTAGCGCGGCGGCTGCGGAGTCTGCCTGGTGAGCAGTAATCAGCCTTCGTCGTTGCGAAGTATTACGCTTTCTAACCAAGCCTTGTTCTGCGAACAAAATCTCGCCTCCCCCGATAGTTTGGTCGAGGCCTTGATCGCGCAGTATGAGTCGGTCGCCGTGTTGACAAACAATAGGTTGCTCCAGAACCAGATCGAAGTGCAGTTTCTCCGGGTCAGCCAGTTTCGAATGAGCCAGTCGCCCGGTGGTATGGCTGGTGTTGTGATAGATGTGTACCGGCAGCCAGTGTTTTATGCGTTGTTTTGCTTTTTCGGCGAAGCTGTTCGTCAGCTGCAAGCGAATGTGGAGGGTTTGATAACCGCTGCTGGGTTCGGTGAGCAGCCAATCCCCGCGGCTAAGTTCTTCTGGCGCTAGCCCCGTCAGATTGACCGCGCAGCGCTCACCACTCGACGCGTTGCTGGTGATTCGGTCCTGGGCACGAATACTGCGAACACGCACGGGTTTACCGCTAGGAAAGTGGTAGCAGGTTGATTCCACCTGGACTTGGCCACAATGTACGGTGCCGGTGGCTACCAGCCCGGCGCCCTTAATGGTGAAGGTGCGGTCTACGGCCAGGCGGAACAGCCGTTGGCCAACGGTTTGCTCGTTTTGTTTTTGCTGAGCGCGCAGGTGCATAAGTACCGATTCGATACTGCCCGGGTCTTGTGTGCTGGTAGTGAAAATTGGTGCATTTGCCAGAAAAGTGCTCGCGACTAACTGCCGGATTTCTTGTCGACATTGCTCTAGTCGTTCGGTGTCGCACACATCGCTTTTGCTCAAAACGATGCTGCCATGTTGCAGGCCAAGCAGATTTAGAATGTCCAAATGCTCACGGCTTTGCGGCATGGGTCCGTCGTCCGCTGCAATCACTAACAATGCATGCTGATGGTGTGCAATACCTGCCACCATGTTGTGTATAAATCGATGGTGTCCGGGTACGTCGACGAAGCCAATGGTGCCTGCATCGATATAAGCGAAACCCAGATCGATGGTTAACCCGCGGCGCTGCTCTTCCGCTAACCGATCGGTTTCGACACCGGACAAGGCTCGCACTAGGGCGGTTTTACCGTGATCGACATGGCCAGCTAGGGTGACGATCATTTGGACGGCTTGGATAACTCGGCCAGCTGGCGAGTCAGTTCATCCAAGGGTTCCGCGCCATGCATGTCCAACCAGACCAAGTCATCTTTGATCCGACCCACAACAGGCACCGGCAACTGTCGCAGAGCGGTGGCAATTTCAGTTGCGCTTCTGTCTTCATGACGAATGGTAACCGCAATGCTGGCGAGGTTTTGATCCGGCAAGGCACCGCTGCCGATTTGTGCCTCGCTAGATACGATTTGGCTAATAAATGCTGCTGGAAGCGCCGCACGGACTGTTTCGGCTCGCGCCAATAACGCTGCTTCAGACAATGTGAGCGTTCGGAGCAGCGGCAGTTTTGCGGTCAGGTGTTCTGGGTTTTCATATAGCTGCAGGGTGGCGTCCAAAATCGCCAAAGCGACTTTGTCGAGGCGGAGGGCGCGTTTCATTGGATTTTTGCGCAAAGGATCGACAAATGCTTTGGCACCGACAATGAAACCGGCCTGGACGCCGCCTAACAACTTATCTCCGCTAAAGGCCACAAGGTCAATGCCTTGCTTAAGGATGCTTTGCGGGGTGGGCTCGGGCGGTAGATTCCAGCGCGTCATATCGATGAGCGAGCCGCTGCCCAAGTCGACGCAACTAGGTAGGCTTGCGGCTGCGGCGATTTGGCCGAGTTCGGCCGCACCGACATCCTCAGTGAAGCCCGCGATGTGATAGTTGCTCGGATGGACTTTTAGCAGCATAGCAACTTCGTCAGTTACCTGGGCATAGTCGCTGCCGCGGGTGCGGTTTGTTGTGCCCACTTCGAGTAAGCCGCAGCCGGCTCGTTGCATGAGTTCCGGTAGGCGAAAGCTGCCGCCGATCTCCACCAGCTCGCCGCGCGAGACAGCGACTTTCTGATTCAGAGCAAATGTATTGAGCACAAGCATCAACGCTGCAGCGCAGTTGTTCACGATTGTTGCCGCTTCACAGCCAATCAACCGGCATAGACGCTGTTCGATGACGGCGTCGCGGTCACCACGCATGCCGGCGTCTAGGTCGTATTCGAGATTCATTGGGCGAGTCACGAGCGGTTCGATGTCTCGCCATAAGTCTGCGCTTAACAGCGCACGGCCTAAGTTGGTGTGAATGATGGTGCCAGTGAGGTTGAAAACGGGCGTGTAGCGCACTGGTCTGAGTATTTGATGCAGCGGCGCACAGTACGCGCTGGTATCCGTCGCCCAGTCTGGCGCTGTGCCTTCGGCGCGAAGGTCCGCCTGAATTTCACGCAATGCCTGCTTAACACTGGTTAATCCATAGCGCGCGGCAATTTCCTGGATCGCAGTATCTTGAATGATGCGGTCGAGGCCGGGGAGGTCCCTGAGTTGCGCCATATGGAATTCAGTCTTCTGAAAAATAGACCGCCATTGTAAGACCAGTACGGGACAAAAATGAACCAGGCCCGCTAATCCGTATCATAACGATCTGCGCGATCGATCGATGCGCGGATCCTCGCCGCTGCGGAGCCAGACAATCGCTCGGACAGACAACCAAAAAATCATTGCAGGTCACAAACCCTTGGCAATAACGGAGCTGCTTGCCGCCGTGCTGCCACGCTCTGGGTAAAGTCTGCGCGCAGTTACCTTCGCGGTCTGCGCTTCGCTGCGTTGCCTACAAAAATTTTGGAATCGGTTGCTTGGGTCGGGTGCTTTTAAGCACGCTTGCATCAGAGCTTTAGGTCTTACCAGCAACTGCCAGCGGTAGGTGGCTTGAGTCGATTGTTTTGTGGCGTTACCGTAACAGCTGTCGAAATAAGGGGAAGGGAAATGGCACCAATACCAAAGGGTAGTAAGGTCGCAGTCACAGGGAGCGCTGGGTTTATCGGCAGTTGGGTCGTTAACCGTTTATTAGCGAAGGGTTACCGGGTCAACGCTTGCGTGCGCGATGCGGGCGATGTCGAAAAAACCCAATTTCTGCGCGATATGCCGGGTTATGCGACGGGCCGGCTCAAATTGTTCTCTGCGGACTTAGATCAGGAAGGCTGCTTTGACGACGCGTTCGCCGGCTGTCAGGGCGTGGCGCATCTTTCGCATGTCAGTGACTATGATGATCCGGACTACATGGTTCGCGTTTGCCAACACACCATCGATAGCGTCAACCGCGCGCAAACCGTTAACCGCGTGGTGGTGACGTCAAGCATCGCTGCTGTGATTTCGGAAGCTGACATCAAGGAAGTGCGCCGACGGCCGGTATTTTATGAAGAGCGGTATCCGGATGAAGAAAACCCAAAGCGGACACCGGAGCGCGGTCAGGGTTACTCAATGGGTAAGGTCGCCTTGGAACGTATGTTTAGCGATGCTGCGGCCGCCAATGGTGACTGGGACTGTATCGTAGTCTGTCCTGCCGATAACGTCGGCCCGATTCTCGCCAAGCATCAAAAAGAAAAAGGCCCTTGGCAGAGCATCATCGCCTCGATGCTAGCTGGTAAATACTACCAAACTGGCGCTTACAGACCCTGGATGACAGTGGATGTTAGAGATGACGCCGAATGTCATATCCGCATTCTAGAGAGCGTTGACGTTGCCAATGGCGAGCGCTATATCGCCTGGTCAACGGATGCTCGCAATGTGGAAGATGTGTGTGCCTCGATTGATCGTTTGTTGCCGGAGTTAGGCCACGCTACGCCTGCTGTAACGGACCCTTTTCCTGAGCGCATTCAGGCGCGTGAAGCAGAACTGAGGGAGATTTGGGCATGCGCGGAGTTGCGTAACGATAGAATTAAGCGGGTTACCGGAGTTGAGTTTAGGTCGTTGGACGAGTCAATTCGCGACTGCGTTGAATCGTTACTCACAGTAGGCCAAGTCGAACCCGTGTTGCGCGAGGGTTTTTCGTTACAAAAGTAGGGTTGCTCGACGTGGCGTTGGATACTTTGTCTAACCGGTGCTTAAATCTTTGCGCTTGTCCGACTTCACCAAGAGTTAGCCATGCCCGCTGTGATACTCGTCTAGGGTGTGCTGAGATAGAGCAATAGAGCAATAGAGCGGTACATTGGCATTGGGAAATAGCGCTACATTCGCGGGGCTAAATGAATCGCAACATTTACGAAAACATAATAAAAACGTTAGTAAGGCATAGGAGTGCAACATGTCTAAGCCATCCCAGGTGGCCGCATTTATCGGTTTAGGCGTTATGGGTTATCCCATGGCCGGGCATTTGGCGCGTAACGGATTTTCTGTGCGAGTTTATAATCGCACCCGCACTAAGGCGGAGCAGTGGCTGGCCGAGTATGGCGACGCCGGTTTGCATGTTATCGCCGACACGCCTCGGGAAGCGGCCATTGGCGCCGACGTCACAATGCTGTGCGTGGGCAATGACGATGACGTTCGCTCGGTGGTGCTTGGCGCGGACGGTGCGTTGGCCGGTCTCGCAGCAGGCACATTGCTGATCGATCACACGACTGCTTCGAAGACTTTAGCTGAGACATTGAATGCTGCTTGCGCTCAAGCCAACGTCGGATTTCTAGACGCGCCGGTTTCCGGCGGCCAAGCGGGCGCAGAAAACGGTGCGCTGACTGTTATGATGGGAGGCGCGGCAGAGCACGCAGCGCAAGCCGAGGCATACATCGCTTGCTATGCTAAAAAGCAAGCCTTGCTCGGTCCTGCGGGAGCTGGCCAGCTGGCAAAGATGGTGAATCAGATCTGCATCGCTGGTGTTGTACAGGGCCTCGCAGAGGGGTTGCACTTTGCCCAGCAAGCCGGGCTCGATATTGATGCGGTGGTGGATGTCATTAGCCAAGGTGCGGCGCAATCTTGGCAGATGGTCAATCGCGCGCCCACCATGGCAAAAGATGAATATGAGTTCGGTTTTGCTGTGGATTGGATGCGCAAGGATTTAGGCATTGCCTTAGACACAGGTCGCGATCTGAACGCTAAGCTCCCCTTGACCGCTTTGGTCGATCAATTTTACGCGGATGTGCAGGCTATGGACGGCGGGCGCTGGGACACGTCCAGTCTATTGAGGCGGCTGAGGCCTCGAGATTAGCTTGGCCCACCTTTAAGTCCACCAAAGCAGCGAGTGCGTCAATAGCTAGGCTGATAGTCAGGTCGCGGCCTAAAATCCAGGTAAGCGAGTGCAAAGACAAGGTGAACAACCGGCTCAGTGCGGAATATGACTTTACCGGCAAAAGCTTAAACAGTTGCTCTACGCTATTTCGATAAAGTGCAATGATCACAGCGTGTTCAACCTGGCAAGAGCAATCGAGCAGCACAAAACGAGCAGGTACAAAAAAGGCCGCAGTAGCGGCCTTGGCTGGTTCAGGACGTAGATTAGCGTTGATTCACCGGGGTGTAGTCGCGACTCGTTGCACCATGATAGAGCTGACGCGGACGTCCGATTTTATAGGCGCCACTGATCATCTCATTCCAATGCGAAATCCAGCCTGGCGTGCGTCCTGTAGCGAAGATCACGGTAAACATCTCTACCGGAATGCCGATCGCTTTCAGAATGATGCCCGAGTAGAAGTCGACGTTTGGATACAGTCGCTTGGCTACAAAGTATTCGTCTTCCAATGCGATTCGCTCTAATTCTCTCGCCATCGCCAGAACGGGATCATTCTCTACGCCTAATTCTTCGAGTACTTCATGACAGGTCTGTTGCATGACTTTGGCGCGAGGGTCGTAGTTTTTATATACCCTATGACCGAAGCCCATGATGCGGAACGGGTCGTCTTTGTCCTTCGCTTTTGCAATGTACTGAGGGATATTGTCGACGCTGCCGATTTCGTCGAGCATGTTTAGCACCGCTTCGTTGGCGCCACCGTGGGAGGGGCCCCAAAGGGCGGCGATTCCTGCCGCGACGCTTGCAAATGGATTCGCGCCGGTTGAGCCCGCCAAACGCACGGTTGAGGTCGAGGCATTTTGCTCGTGATCCGCGTGTAATAGGAAAATGCGGTCCATGGCGCGCGCAATGGTTGGGCTCACGACGTATTCCTCACAGGGGGTCGCAAACATCATATGCAGGAAATTCTCGGCGTAACCTAAGTCGTTACGCGGATAAATGAAGGGCTGGCCCTGAGCGTGTTTGTAGCTCATCGCGGCAAGCGTTGGCATTTTTGCAATGAGTCGGTGTGCGGTGATCTTTCTATGCTCGGCGTTATCGATGTCGAGTGAGTCGTGATAGAAAGCAGACAATGCGCCGACGATACCGCACATAATCGCCATAGGGTGGGCGTCGGCCCGGAAGCCCTGGAAAAAGGTGCGAATCTGTTCGTTCACCATCGTGTGGTGTTTGATCGTGTCAACGAATTCCGCCTTGGCTGTTGCATCGGGCAGGTCGCCATTCAGCAGCAAGTAGCAGAGCTCCAAATAATCTGACTGCTCTGCAAGTTGATCTATGGGGTAACCGCGATGCAGCAAAATACCTTGGTCACCGTCGATATAGGTGATTTCTGAGTCGCAGGAAGCGGTGGAGACAAAGCCGGGGTCATAGGTGAAGTAACCTTGCGCGGTCAGTTTGCCGACGTCGATGACGTCAGGTCCAAGCGTGCCAGAATAGATCGGTAGTTCGATGGCGTCTTGGCCTTCGATGGAAAGGGTTGCCGTTTTACCAGTCGATTCGCTCATAAATCCTCCCAAAAGTGCCCGGACGTAGCGCCAGGCCGGTGCTGCTGAATATTTCTCTAATCGAATTAAACGTCTAAATCGACTCGCTTGCGACCAACCATGGCCTTTCCAGGCGCAAGTCCTGCAGACTTGCCGGCCTCCGTTTTTTGCTGCTGTGTATGATTGACGAAACTGGAAGCTATTTCCAGAGCGTTTGTTATTCGTTGAAAAAAATATAGCGATTTTTGGCCCTGAGCGGGAAAACGTTTAGAATCCCGCGGCGGGCTGTGGGATGTGCGGTTGAAAAACGGAGCATTGCTTAGGGCGGAAGAACGATATTGAAGGATTTCAGGCGAATAAGCTTGACTAGTGGCCGTCCCTTACTAACATAGAGGTTTGGTCATGGCCTGTGACCTTCCTCGCCCTACGCACTACAGTAACTCAAGATACTAACTACGGAAGAATCCTATGAAGGCGGATCGTCCTGTCCATCTTAATCTATTTCAGATCAGCTTCCCCTTGGCAGCTATTGTCTCGATTACTCACAGAATAACT
>DJYW01000175.1:35263-38397 GCA_002450255.1 Gammaproteobacteria bacterium UBA6968 | reverse complement strand
TTCTGCACTGCTCTGCAGAGCTGGGTAATAGATCTCAACCCCGTCGTTAAACAAAGCCGGGCCGTTGAGCAGTCTCACATCCGCCTCGTCACAAAGGCCGCCAAGAATCAATCCCGAATACTCGTAACAGTCGATACTCAGATCGTCTTGTTTGGTTCGGTACCATCGCAGGTGCGCTGTATAAAAATGGTTACCTCGATCAGCAAATCTATAGTCCAGCGTGACAGTCTTTTCGTCCGCTTGGGTTTCAGTCGTAAAAGGCTGAATGATGCGTGACACCTTAGCATTAGCCTGTTTGGCTTCGAAACCCAGTGCGAAACGTGCCCCTAACGGCACCAAAAGATCGATCTGGGATGACTGGATTCGTTCTGGAGTAGATCGACTCTCAATGCTTTCAGCATAACCAAGAATGTCAAAATCGAGATCAAAATAAGAGTGTTCCGCGCTGAACAAAATTTCATCTTCCGCTCCCAACTGAGCAATTCGCAGGGAAGACAAATCTGCGGCCGCTCGGCAAGGCAAAGCGACACACAAGAAGGCTAAAAATACTGAAAAGACGGTTTTCACGACGCAAGCCTCATTTATTGCAGTAGGTCTATTGCAGTAGGTCGCGGTGTTTAGAAAAAGTGCAGCCGCTGGCTATCTTCTATCCGCATCCGCATCCGTGTCGGTATCCGCGTCAGGCCGGCTTCGAACCGTCCCATGCGCGACTGGCGTGACTATACTAACTTTTGGTTGACAATGCTTTACCGTTGATCGTTGTAGACCGGAATTGTTGTGCTGATGCGCAACGGCTAGCGAGTTTGCTCTAGGCATTACTCGATTTGTCATTCGACTCATTATTTGGTTGTCGATGGGTGGCGATAAAAGCTTTTTCGCACCCTCACTGCATCGAGTAAATGCCAATCACCGGGCGCAATCTCATAGCCCTCAGGAAACGGCGCGCGCGGCGGCATACCTAACCGGGCCATAACGCGATCATCGCGGTAGTAGCATTGGATAACTACGCCGACAAAGGTCGCGACGGCAACATCGCTGCTTTGACTTAAAGTCAGCGTAACCACGTTTCGCGTTGCTTCATCTAACCGCTTGGATGGCGTTAGGTCATGCTCATCAAAAAGCCGGTGCACCAGACTCAGCAGTTGAGCCATCTGCTCTCGATACCCACTAAGCGTGCGTAATATCTCCGCGAAGATGATCGCGTCATCAGCGGCAGGTAGTCCCTGTGTCGGTTCCGCCGGAATCATTAGTGCGGCTGCCCATTCCAAAGCCGCCTTCGCCGCAGGCGGAAAAGCTTTGTCGCTGGCAATCGACTCAGTAGCGGCCTTGATCGCCGCGTCGACACCTGGATTAGCGGTACGGTTATCGTTAGCTACGCCTGCTGATTCGAAGGCAGAGCCATCTGTTGTCGAGTTCTCCATGCTCCCCTCCTGTCAGTCGAACAAGTTCGCCAAGCGCCGCTTCATTTGGTCGGCCACATACAGCGCCAGCGCCTGAATCGTGCGCGTCGGATTAACACCGGCTGATGTCACAAACAGGCTGCCATCCACCACAAACAAATTCTTAACGTCGTGGCTACGCCCCCATTCGTTAACCACGGAAGCCGCCGGATCTATGCCCATGCGCGCCGTGCCCATCAAGTGCCAACCGCCGACTGTTAGCGGCGACTCGGCCCAAATGTCTTTAGCACCAGCCGCTCGTAATACGTCACTGGCGCGAGCGACAGAGAAGTCGAGCATGCGCTGACTATTCGCGCTGAGGGTGTAGTCAATCTTCGGCGCTGGAATACCATCCGCATCAGTGAGCGATGCATCCAGGGTCACCTGATTGTGCAACTCGGGCAGGTCCTCACAAATCGCGACCATGCCAGTCGTCCGATTAAAGAGCTCACCAAAGCACTTATGATGTTCGCCCCCCCACGGTATACGCCCGCTGAACATACCCATGGCAGCGGTCGCAACCGGCCCGATACCGCGACCGATTTCATAGGTAAAGCCGCGTACAAAACCACGCTCCGGATCGGTTTCGTAAAACTCCTGGCTCCAAATGCAGTTTGATGGGCCGCGATAACCATCCAATTCTTCGTCAAATAAACCGCGAATCAGGGCATACGGGTGGAACATCAAATTCTTGCCTACCAGACCGCTGGAATTGGCAAGACCATCAGGAAACGCAGTGGACTTGGAATTCAATAACAAGCGTGGCGTGCCAACCCCATTTGCAGCCAACACCACCACCTGGGCAGCCTGAAACTGCTCATTGCCATCCGCGTCGAAATACACCACCCCGCCGGCCATGCCCTGCTCGTTCACGCTGATCTCGCGCACGCGACAATAGGGTCGTACCTCTGCCCCGGCGCGAATTGCCTCGGGCCAGTAAGTAATATCCGGCGTCGCTTTGGCACCTTGAGCACAGCCGGACAAACAAGCCCCCAGGTTTATGCAGCCGTCGCGTCCGCCGTAGGGTTTGGTTGCTACTGCCGAGTCTGACGGCCACCAATGCCAACCCATCGCGTTAAAACCCTGCGCCAACTGGCTACCTGACTTACCCAGAGGGAGCGGCGGCATCAATGCTTCGGGCGCAGGATGCGGTGGATTAGCAGGGTCCCCAACGAGACCAGACAAACCGATCATGCGATCGTTTTCGGCATAGAACGGTTCTAGCGTGGCGTAGTCGATTGGCCAATCGTCAGCAACCCCGTCTAACGTGCGCACCTTAAAGTCAGAGGGATGAAAACGCGGCATGTGCCCGGCATACAGCAAGGTGCTGCCACCGACGCCATTGAAGTTAGCAATCTTAATCGGCGAATTGGCGTCATTGATGGGATAGTCAGTGCGTCGGCCGCGCCGGTTCGGCGAGAAAGCAAAATCGCCCCATTGCCGAGCTTCCCAGTCACGACCGTTGCTTGGGTAGTCTTGCGGATTTACCCAACCGCCCTGCTCCAAGCAAACGATACGCATCCGGGTTTCAGCCAGACTCCATGCCATGGCTGCGCCAGACGCACCGCCACCAATAATCAAAACATCAACTGGTTCATTCGCCATGACTTTCCCCAAAGTCTCGCCTCTTTGTCCTGTCGCTTCTTTGTCCGCTAGCCACTTTGTCCTTTAGCGCTTGTCTTTCTTGCGCTTGTC
>DJYW01000175.1:25526-34948 GCA_002450255.1 Gammaproteobacteria bacterium UBA6968 | reverse complement strand
TGTCTTTCTTGCGCTTGTCTTTCTCGCGCTTGCCCTGCTAAAAAAACCGCCGTCAGCCAAAGTCATCGCATGCGAGCGTCACGGTTCACAAGCGGGCCTACTCAGAAACGCCGCCGCTGCCGAAATTCAGTGATTCGCAGAGACTCCTAATCATCTGCGATGTCGCCCTGCTCTTGGTCGCGAAGCAGTTTGAGTCAAACCGCCAGAACGCTCTGACCGGCTCTCCTACCTAGCCAACTTAATCTTCAGCCCTCCTAGTCAGGTGCGCCGCGGACTGCTAGCGTAGCCGCATCGTCATTATTATTGAATCATCCAATGCTGCATTTTTATCACTTCCCCGGCACACGTGGTGTACGTCCTATTTGGCTCTGCGAAGAGCTTGGCATCAGCTACGATGTCACGTTAATCGATTTTTCCCAGAGCTATCGAGCCACGCCGGAGTGGCGGGCGATTAGCCCTACCGGCAAGGTGCCGGTGATGCACGACACCACAAATGGTTCGGATATCCGAATTTACGAGTCTGGCGCCATGGTGCAGTACTTGTTGGCGCGCTATGCCGACGGTCGCTTACAACCGACGCCGGACAGCTCGGATTTCGCTTTATACCTGCAGTGGTGTTGGTTCGCTGAGGCGACCTTTGCGCGACCGCTCGGCGAGATCGTAAACCATGAACGAGAGTTCCCGGGTACGCAGAGAATTCCAGCGGTCGTAACGGAGATGCAGGATCGCGCAAAAGTCTGTATTGCTTCGATTGAGCCCGTACTCGAGCAGCAGGATTTTATCGTTGGCAATGAATTTACCGCAGCCGACATCATGCTTGGCTATACTCTGATGCTCGCTCGCAAGTTTGTACCGGATGAATTTCCGCCAGCACTCGCCCGCTACTGGCAGCGCCTAACCCAGCGACCCGCCTGGCTGCAAGCCACCGCCTAAGTTGAGCTCATACCGTGTTGAAAAAGCCTGAACCTAATACCACTCTCCGCGCCAGCAACCACTCCAGCAGTACCGCACACTGGTTGCCGTTTACGGCTAATCGCCAATTTCATAAAGACCCACGCGTTATCGTTGCCGCCAACGGCTGTCATTTTACGAGTGAGGATGGTCGACAGATTTTTGATTCCCTATCCGGTCTATGGTGCTGCGGCTACGGTCACAACCGTAGCGAAATCAATGCGGCCGTCACCCAGCAAATGGCAACGCTGGATTATGCACCCTCCTTTCAATATACCCATCCGGGCGCAACGGAATTGGCAGAGCGATTAGTCACCCTCGCGCCCGGTCATTTGAACCACGCCTTTTTTACTAACTCCGGTTCGGAATGCGCTGATACCGCGCTGAAACTGGCGCGCGCCTACTGGCGTGTCCAGGGCCAACCCAGCAAGACCCGTTTTATAGGCCGTGCTAAGGGCTATCACGGGGTTAATTTTGCCGGCACCAGCCTCGGAGGGATTGGTGCCAACCGCAAACTATTCGGCCACTTACAGGACGCCGATCACTTGCCGCATACCTTACAACCCGACTTCGCTTTCACCCGCGGACAGGCAGACGGCGGCGCTGAGTTAGCCAATCACCTAGAACAGTTAATTGCGCTGCATGATGCCAGCAACATCGCTGCGGTCATTGTCGAACCGGTATCCGGCTCAGCCGGCGTGATCGTGCCGCCTGTTGGCTACTTGCAACGGCTGCGGGACATTTGTACCGAGCACAACATCCTGCTGATATTCGATGAAGTCATCACCGGCTTTTGTCGCACCGGCGGCGTCTTCGCCGCTGACACATTCGGTGTGGTCCCAGACATTATGAATATTGCAAAGTGTTTAACCAACGGCACTATCCCGATGGGTGCTGTGCTTGCCTCGGACAGCATTTACGACGCATTTATGAGTCAGTCCCAGGCAGAGCACGTCGTAGAGTTGCCGCATGGCTATACCTATTCCAGTCATCCGGTCGCCTGCGCGGCGGCTCTCGCGTCCCTAGACATTCTCACCGATGACAACATGGAACAGCGCGCTAAAACCTTAGCACCAGTCTTAGAGGAGACGCTGCATAGCTTGCGCGGCCAACCTTGGATCACCGACATTCGCAACTTCGGAGTGGCTGGTGCGCTACAAATCGCGCCACGAGATGGCGACCCCATTATTCGACCTTTTGAGCTGGGCATTCGCTGCTGGGAAATGGGCCTTTATGTTCGCTGGGGGGGCGACACCCTTCAATTTGCACCACCCTTCACCGCAAGTGCTGCAGATGTCAAAGCCATCGCTGACACTGTCGCTACCGCCATTGATCTGACGCCATGATTAAATAGAGCGCAAACGTAATATGAACGGAGTAAGCTCCGGCTTACTGACCCTCGATGGTCTTATGTTTCTTTGATTCAACTTATTAATAGGAGAATTCAGATGCGTTTTCTAGCAACTTTTTTCACTCTAAGTGCTCTCGCCCTAACGGCATGTTCCGGAGAGACTACTGCGACCGACGATACGACTATGATGGACCAAGAGCCTACCCAGATGGCTGACGAGACAACGCCGCAGGCCAGCGACTCCGCAATAGGAGGGGCCGCCTCAAACCCGACTTTAACCGCTGTTCTAGATTCGCAGCCCGACGAAGTTAAAGCACGTTATGCGGCTCGCCATCCTCAAGAAACACTGTCTTTTTTCGGCATCGAACCCGGTATGACCGTTGTCGAAGCGCTGCCGGGTGGCGGTTGGTATAGCAAAATCTTGATGGGCTATTTGGGTGCAGACGGGCGCCTCACTGGTGCCAATTATGCTATCGATTTATGGCCGCTGTTTGGGTCCTACTCTGCCGAACGGGTCAAAAAATTGGAAACCTGGCCCACTGACTGGCCCGAAACAGCCGCGAGTTGGGGCAATGCGGACGCGGCTAGCGTTGACGCATTTATGTTTGGCAACGTTCCAGAAACAAAGCTGGGTACTGCGGATGCCGTGTTATTCGTTAGAGCTCTGCACAACCTTGCACGTTTTGAGAGTGAAGGCGGCTTTCTGACCGAAGCGGTTGCTAACGCTTATGATGTGCTGAAACCCGGCGGCGTCCTTGGCGTCGTGCAACACAGCGCGCCGGATACGGCATCAGACGAGTGGGCGAGCGGCTCGCGGGGCTACCTGAAAGAAGCCTTTGTCGTTGCCACTATGGAAGCTGCTGGATTTGAGTTAGTCGGCGGTTCTGATATCAATGCTAACCCTGCGGACCAGCCCGGCGCAGACGATATAGTGTGGCGCCTGCCGCCAAGTCTAAGTGGCAGCAAGGAAAATCCGGAACAAGCGGCAGCCATGCAGGCCATTGGCGAATCCAACCGAATGACCCTTAAGTTTGTAAAGCCAATGAGTTAAACGTCAGCTATTGCTGAGCGACTAAAGCCGCAAGCCGGGTTAATGCCCGGCTTTTTTTGGCCGCCCGGCAGTCTGCCAACGGCTCGCTAACCCGGTTCAAAACGACAGTTTGAGACGCTCATTCCAGAGCTTAGTCCCTAACGCCTAACTCCGAATAGCCTAACCCGCTTTCTAAACTTTTCCTTTTACCTGCGCTTCATCTGTTTACGCTATCGCTCCATGCCGCATTGTAAAACGCGCATCAAATTCTAACAGTTACGATATCCTTTTCGCCTGTTGCTGCTTCTATCTTTGCTTCTATTTCTTTCTCTCTTTCTTTCTCTCTTTCCCTCTCCCTCTCCCTCTCCCTCTCCCTCTCCCCAAAATTTCTTGTGGTGGCATCCATCAAAAGCACTACTGCCGTCAATTTTGTATCGAGTAATTTCCTCAACGTTAGGGCTAGATGATCCGGTAAACCGTTACACCTAACAATGTATATGAGTTTTTAGGCTGCGCCGCCAGCAGAATTTTGGCCGAACCAAGGCGGGATTACAGCTCGTCAATGCCGGTTGAGCATTGCTGCTCGGCAAGTTACTTTGCGGGATCTGTAATAAAAAGGGCTGGGGAGCCACTATGGAAAGTGATCAAAATCAGGAGGCATCGGATACGGGTGGCGCATCAGCAAATGCCGCTCCACAAGTGGATTCTGGCCCCAGCATTGCAGATACGGTTTCAAATCGAACTAAATTTTACTTTGGTATCGGCGCCTGCGGTGAGAGTGCAACCAACTGGATGTTTAACGTGCTGGTTTTTTTCTATTACCAGCAAATCCTTGGGCTATCCGCCATTCTTGCAGGCCTGGCGATCTCTATCTCGATCGTTGCCGATGCAATTACCGACCCCCTTATCGGCTCGATCTCAGATCGGGTGCAATCTCGCTACGGGCGACGCCATCCATTTTTATTTGCTGCACCCATTCCATTGGCCATAGGCATCTTTCTGATTTTCCACCCCCTGGAATGGTTTACTCAGTCACAGGCACTGTTGTTCACCTGGTTCATCACCACCACTATCGTCACCCGTACGTTTTACACGTTTTTCGCTGTGCCGCATCTCGCGTTAGGCGCTGAGCTAAGCCCTAACTACATTGAGCGTACCAAAATCATGTCTTTCAACGCGTTGTTCAATTTGTACGGCGGAGTGTTCATGCATGCGGTGGCTATGTTCGTCGTCTTCGGCTACATGTACGGAAGTGAGGGCGGACAGCTCTACCGTCCAGCCTACACCCCGGTCGTTTTGGTAAGCTGTTGCGTCGTCATTGCATCGATATTTGCCTGCGCATATGGAACGCGCGATCAAATCGAGCGGGTCAAACAGTTTGCGCCGCCGCAAGAACCCCTTTCGATCTGGGTGCTGTTTAGCGACATCCGCCGCGTCCTACACAACAGCAATTACCGAGCGTTGCTAATTGGCCTGTTTTTCCTCTCGATGACCATTGGCACCCACGAGACGCTAGGCATTTACATGGTCACCTTTTTCTGGGAGCTGTCTGCGTATCAGTATGGCTTCCTGATGCTCAACAACATCATCGGCGTACATCTTGGGTTCTTCCTGTCGGCGCGCTTGCACAATAAATTTGATAAGCGTTGGACTATCGTTGCCGGCGCGCTTGGCCTGAGCTTTTTTTGGTCGTTGGCAGTCAACCTGGGGCTGCTCGAACTAACACCGGACAAATCCTCCTGGCCGCTGGTGTGGTTTATTATTTTCTTCGGCATATTTTCGTCGTTCTTCGGCGCCGTCTTAAATATCAGCGTTATGTCGGCATTGGCCGATATCAGTGACGAGCACGAACTCAATACCGGGATGCGTCAGGAAGGCATTTTCTATGCCGCGCGCATGTTCTTCTCCAAAGCCATGAATGCGATGGGGCATTTAATCGCCGGCGTCGCCTTGGAGGTATATATCAAACTGCCGCCGCAGTCGGTGCCGGGCGAAGTTCCCGCAGACATAATTTTCAGATTAGGTGTCATAGACGGCCCATTCGCTATGATTTGGGGGTGCATCGCGGCTTTTATCTATATGGGCTACAAATTAGATCGTGGCAGCCACGCCGAGATTCGGCGGAAGCTGGAGCTCAAACGCAGTGCAGCTGGGTCACCATCATGACACGACTCGCTGTAAATACCTGGTCAGAGGAGGCGAAACGAGTGCGTTGCAAGATCGCTAAGCTGCCGAGGCAGACTGTTTTACGGGTGGCTGGCACCAGCGTATGCATCGACTGAACGCGCACTTTGCGAGCACTGAGTTGCCTGCCTTATTGTCCGACATACTGTCTGACATGCTGTCTGCCCTGTTTTTCCTGCTATCTTTGATCGCGCGAGCCTCAACAGCATCGATCTCGCATTCCGTCTTAAAAAACACCGAGAGACTCAATAATTGGCTAGTTGAAATGTGCCTTGCGCTGCGCCTCAAAGCCCGCACAATTCGCGTTCACGGTCGCATTTTCGGAACCCGCCAGGGATACCCCATTTGATTGAAGTCAGCGCCATTCTTATTACGCTGCAGCTCGCGCTGATTACCACGCTTGTGCTGCTTGTGATTGCCACGCCGCTGGCCTGGTGGCTGGCTACGACCCGCAGCGCTTTGAAGCCTGCAATAGAGGCCATCACTGCGCTACCGCTTGTGATGCCGCCGACAGTAATCGGCTTTTATCTGCTGCTATTGCTCAGCCCCAACCAACCGCTCGGTAGTTTCTGGGTGCAGATGACCGGCGAAACTTTGACCTTCTCATTTACCGGTCTGGTGCTCGCATCACTCATTTATTCACTGCCGTTTATGGTCCAACCACTCACCGCCGCATTTACTCAAATTGGCGCTTTGGCGTTAGAAACTGCGGCAAGCCTGGGCGCCCATCCCGTACACATATTCTGGTCCATTGTGGTCCCGCTCAGCGCCAGGGGCTTTGTTACCGCAAGCGTACTGACGTTCGCTCACACCATTGGCGAATTTGGCATTGTGCTTATGGTCGGCGGCAACATTCCTGGCGAAACCCGTGTGGTTTCCATCGCTATCTATGAACAAGTCGAGACGCTGAACTATGCCGACGCGCATGTGTTGTCCGCCAGCCTGCTGATTTTCGCCTTTGTGGTTTTAGCCCTTGTTTATACGCTGAATAAACAGTCGCCACTGCGGCTCACCGCCAATGCTTGAATTTGATATTCAAGCGGAGCTCGAAGCCTTCCAGCTGGCAGCAAAAGGCCAGATTGCAAGTGTTGGTGTGACTGCACTCTTCGGTGTGAGCGGCAGCGGCAAGACCAGCATTCTGCGCGCTATTGCCGGTTTTTTGCCCGTGCGCGGAACGATCCGTTTTAATGGGGTCACCTGGGCAGACGGGACGACGCACCTCGTGCCGCAAAAACGGCCCGTGGGCTTTTTATTTCAGGACGACTATTTATTCCCGCATTGGGACGTCGCGGGCAATTTGGCTTTTGCCGAAAACGCGAGCCGACCGCGCCGCGCCGCCATAGCCAATGGCGATAAACGCGATTTACAAATCGATAAGGCGGATTGCATCGTCGAGCCTAATCTCGGCGACGGCGCCACTAAGAGCTTGGACCGACACACCATTATCGAAGCGTTCGACCTGAACGGCTTGATGTCGCGGCGGGTCCAGGCTTTATCTGGTGGCGAGCGGCGGCGCGTCGCGTTTGCCAGAACCCTGCTCACCCAACCCAAACTGCTGCTGCTGGACGAGCCGCTGACCGGCCTGGACACACTGCGCAGACTGGAAATCATGCCATATATCGAGCGCCTAACGCGGGACTTTGATCTACCCATTTTGCTGGTCAGCCACAGCCTTGACGAAGTCAGCCGTCTGGCCGACAGCATGCTCTTGGTGGAACAAGGCCGCATAACAGAACAAGGCGAAGCACAACACGTTCTGCGCAACATGGCGAAGCGGCAACCCATGCTGCTCGACAGCCTACCCGCCTCGGTTTTGGTGGGTTACGCACACGCTTTTGACGCAGTCTATCAACTCGTGCAAATCAAACTCGGCCAACAATCCTTGTGGTTACCCAGCTCAGAGTCGGTGCCACAAGGAACCGCCATGCGCGTCGCTATCCACGATAGGGACGTGATCATCGCTGCAACGAAACCAGACCGCATCAGCAGCCGCAACGTCTTGCGAGGCCAAATCACCGCAATTGAAGGTACCGACGTACAGCCCACTGCGACTGTGCATCTAAGCGTAGAGGGACAAGCGCTTGCAGCAACAATTACCCGAGCCGCGCTTGACGATTTGGATTTACGACAAAATCAAATTGTCTATGTGGTCATTAAAAGCACGCGCTGTGAACCCCTAGCGAGAGCAGGCGCTAGCTAGCGCATCCGTGACATAGCCATGTAGCCTAACGACCATCACCAGGTCAGCCACTGAGGATCATTTGAACGCCTGATACGGCGAGACGCGCAATCTACAGTGACCTGGGAGAATGACAGTGACATTTAGGGTGAATCAATCTCAACACCGACCGGGCAGTGGTCCGACCCCAATACCGCCGGCCATATAAACGCATCCTTAACTCGGCGCATTGCCGCCTTTGGCGCAAATACGTAGTCGATACGCCAACCGACGTTTGCTTCTCGCGCGCCACCAAACTGCCGCCACCAACTATAGTGGTCCGGTTCATTGGGGTGCTGAGCCCGAAAGGTATCGCACCAACCCGCCGCTTCCCAACGCGTCAACTCAGCACGTTCCTCTATCAGGAAACCGCTGGATTTGCGATTCGTTTTAGGTCGCGCCAAATCGATTTCGTGGTGCGCTGTATTGTAATCGCCGACCACAAATACCGGGCCGCGCTTGCGTAACGTTTGGATACGGTCGAACACCCGCTGATAAAAGGCCAGCTTGTAGGGCACCCGACTATTGTCGCGATCTTTGCCGCTGCCTTTCGGGAAATAGACGCTGGCAACCGCCATACGACCGAAATGCGCGATGATAAAACGCCCTTCAATATCGAACGCTGCATCGCCTAACGAGGTTTCTATTTTATCTGCGGCCTGCCGCGAGTAAATCGCAACACCACTATAACCGGGCCGCTCGGCCGGGGAGAAATAGGCGTGCCAGCCGTCCGGCTTTAAAACGTCGGTTGGGAGCTGCTCTGGGAAAGCGCGGACTTCCTGCAGGCCCAACACGTCGACGCCAGAAGTATTCAGGAAATCGAGAAAGCCCTTCTTCGCACAGGCTCGCAGGCCATTTACATTCCAACTAACAATTTTCATTCTTACCTCGCTCGTTTACGCCTACCCCGGTTGTATCGCATTGTCAGTATTTGACAACGCGCCGGCTTAGCGCCGCAGCAGAAGTGTCGCCCACCGCGCCAGGTTCAGCATATCGGCCAATGCGGCCGAAACATACGTCAAGGCAGCAGCGGTAAGAATGCGGCGCACCACACGCTGCTGCGGCACCGGGACATACCGCCCCTCCTGGAGGATCGGCAGCGCCTTACCAAAGCTGGCATCAAATTCCGTCGGCAGCGTAAACAGATGCACCAACATGCGCACCAACAAACTGCTCAGGCCGACCACAGCCAAAGCTGAAAATGGCACCGGGTGGCGCATAAGCAACCCTAAAACCGGTGCGGCCCACATTGCCGCCGCGCCGAACCGAGCCATTTTATTCGCCACCACCACCCAACGGCCGCGAGCCGCCAAACGCTTGTCACCCTGCTGGTGTTGAATCGCGTGCCCAACTTCATGCGCTGCGACAGCAACGGCGGTGAGTGATCGACCGGAATAATTGGCCGCAGACAAATTGACTTGTTTGGCCTCCGGATCATAGTGATCGCCGAGATCCGTCTGACCGACACTGACGCCGTTGAGCTTGAATTTTTTCACCAGATGCTGCGCCAATTCGCCACCCGTACCCGGCAATTCCGGAATTTCGGTCGCGTAACGCTGCATTACCCAGCGTACCCACAACATGGGGCCAAAAACGGCAGCCAGAATTAAGGCAATAAAGATCAGCATATACTCGCCATGGTTATAATCATTGCTGTTTAGATTGGTTTTTTTTGTTCTTGTTAATAG
>DJYW01000175.1:17843-25189 GCA_002450255.1 Gammaproteobacteria bacterium UBA6968 | reverse complement strand
TTGGTTGTCTCTTTAGTTGTTTCAATAACAGCCCTTTTTGCTTGAGACACCGTGATGCTAATGTGCCCGGGTCGAATAAGTGCGCATGCTTTGGTTTTGTTGATTCGCTTCGAGCGGTTTGGCTTCCAGCACAGTCGTTTTAAGTTACGCCACAAATAACTCAATTCGAGAACCCAGCCCACTACCGCTTTACTCGGTCTGAAGCCTGCCTGCCAAAAATATAAAAAATATAATGGTTACTTAATACCAGTTTTACCGAGCAAAAAATACTTAGATGAGTTTGTTAAGAGTGGCTGCAGGGTGCCGCGCTCGTATTGGTGTTGATAGCGCGGCTCTATTAAAGTTTAACCGACGCCGAGCGTCCAATACACTTCTACCTCGACCTTAACCGCTGCTTGACGGTAGCCTGCAACGGCGCTCCATACGAACTTCACCGAAGCGCGGATACTGCCAAACCAATTGGTCGCCCTGCAACTCGCGCGTTACCAAAACCTTGGATAATCCGAACGGTCGGAAGGATAAAACCTGATCACGCCAATCCACGGCGGCCCAGGTGTTCATGCAAGTGGGCGGCTCGATGTCGCGGGAACCATTCTTGACTGAGCCATCCGCTACAAAATCGTGAATAATACCCGCTGTGACAACTACAACTCGATTACCACATTGCTCAACACGCTCTAGGTGAACCATACCTGGCGTAACGCTTTGCCAAAGTCCACGTAAATCTTGTGCATTGGCCGGCAGCGGTTCGGTACAGTTCGCTAATATAGGAGCTGGCCACTGTTCCCAACCACAACCGGGGGTAAAGGCCTTAGGAATTTCTGCCGCCGATAGTCCCGACCCATCTAGAATCGGGAGATCACAATAGTCGACAGCATAAGCATCGTCGGTAAACACGCGCGCAGCGGTCGTATCTGCTGGTCGCGGCCAGACAAACAACATGCCAGCGGCTACACAAAGGGGCACAGCAAGTGCAGCAGCCAGCCTGAAAATAATCCAACGGAGCACGTTATTCTCGCTCGTTTAGTTCGGCCAAATGACGTATTCGTCATCCAGGGTTTTCGGCTCAGCCCCAGTTTTGTCGATCCACTGAGGCCCCTCCATAGCGCTAGGCCAAAGCGGTTCAACTTGCTCGGCATTATGTTCTGCCAACAAAGCCGTCAATTCTTCGGCGCGACTACCCTCACTGACAATCAGGTTGTTCTGCTCGGTTGGATCATCGTGAAGTTTAAACAACCAACGCCGATTCTTACTCACAATCAGTTTCCAACCCTGATGCAAAACCGCCTGATGATGACCCTCGCGCCAAAACAACGTGTCACGCGGCGGCGTAGCCAAGGTGCCGTTAAGGTGGGGAATCAGATTAACGCCATCGATCGGACGGTCTGTTGGTTCAGTTGCACCCGCCGCCGCAAGCACCGTGCTAAAAATGTCCAGATGGCTGACCGGAGGGGCATAGCGCATCCCTGGTGACAGCGCTTCGGGCCACTGCATCATAAAGGGCACATGAATCCCGCCTTCAAACAGGTTGAGCTTCCAGCCGCGAAAAGGCTTATTGATATCAGGTAGGCCCAAGTAACCTGCGCCACCATTATCACTGGTAAAAACCACCAACGTATTATCGTAAATACCCTGATCTTTCAGCGCCTGCATCACCCGACCGACGCCACGGTCCAACGCCAGCGTCATCGCCGCATAAACGCGTAAGCGCTCATCTTGAATGTGCGCCAGCGCTTCGTAATCGCTGCGCTTAGCTTGCAGCGGATTATGAATACCCCAATGAGCAAGGTACAAAAAAAATGGCCGTTCTTTATTAGCAGCTATAACCTTAACCGCCTCGTCAGTGTAGTAATCGGTTAGATAGCCCTTCGGCTCGAAGAGTTCACCGTCGTTGTATGACGCGGCGTATTTCGCTGTAGCCCACACCATATTGTCGATGGTATCGAAGGGCTGCTTCATATTGACAACATCCGGGGAATCTTCCGGCAGATACAACCCACCCTTCATAGTCAGAGATTCGTCAAAGCCCTGCGCGTTGGGCACTTCATCGCCGGTCGCGCCTAGGTGCCATTTACCGATGTGGACGGTGTGATAGCCGCGCTCACGCAACTGTTCAGCAATGGTTATTTCGGAACTGGGCATGCCCGCAGTGACGCCAGGCATTTTGTCCGCTTCCTCATAATTAAATTGCGTTGCGATTAATCCCGGTTGGGCCTGTTGCATCCAATCAAAAATGGTTAGGCCAATTTTAAAGAAGGGCGTGTATTCATATCCAAAGCGGGTGCTGTAGCGGCCGGTCATGATCATGGCACGTGAAGGTGCACAGACCGCATTACCCGCATAGCCGTTGTCGAAGGCTATGCCGTTGTGCGCAATGGCATCGATATGCGGCGTTTGCAAACTACCGTCCGCCGCGCCGCCGTTGTAGAAAGAGACATCGTTAAAGCCCATATCATCCGCTAATATCACGATGATATTGGGTGGCCTAGGCATCGGCGATTGCGCATTTTGCTCTGGTGCAATGGGTTCCTCGCCGCGCGCTGCTTCGACCGACTGATCGAGTGGTTGTTGGTGAGCCATCCCTTTCGGGTCACCCAAAGCATTCGCCGTGGTTTGCCAAACCACAGGCTGGTTCGCGCTAACCGGTTCAGCAATCGCCTGCACTCTGGGGAGACCGAAGATCAGCAATTCCAGACGATACTGATACGCCAAACCCACCGCCAGGGCGATCATCATCATACTCATCATTAGCACGCGACCGCGCTTGGATAGATTTGCCATGACTTATTCCTCCCCGTGTGAGCAAATCGAGCGATCTCTTAAGTGACCGCCTGCAAATAACCGCTTGCCTTAAGCCTGCCGCAATACGCGGTTATTCTAAGCGCTTTTTATAGGCGCTTATTCTGGGCGCTAATTGTGGGCGCTTGCTAAAAAACCTTGCTAGAAACTCTCGCCATAAGCTTTTACTAAACGGTCTCGTTAGCACCTTCGTTAGAGCTTTTCACATATCGCCGCTTAAATAAAGCCTTCCACATACAAGATTTACAAAAGACATTCGCTTGCGAGGATAGAGTGGTCTTAAATGCCTTGAGGCGCCGTGACACACAACACAGAAGCGAAAGGATTTGCGAACAAATTATTACTGACCTCAGCCGTCGTTATAAACAACACAGAAGCGCTAACACTAGACACCAGAATGCTATGCGCGGCCAAAGCCGCGCTTGTCTGATTCGTCAGTATATCTAATAGCCCGTCGATTCCCGTTCCTGAGTTTGCTTACCCCGCGCGGCAGCCAGCTCGGTCGCGGCGTTTTTCATCATATGGCCAGACTCACTTCCTAGCGTGACCAGGTTAAAGCCCAACGCCAGATACTTTTGAGTATATTCCAGGCTAGAGGTATGAATACCGGCGGCAACGCCATGCTTTTTGCAACAGGCCAAAATCTGCTTCACCACTTCTAAGTGTTCTGGTTGGGGCTGGTCGCCATAAGCTGGCAAGCCCAGAGACAAGGCCAAATCGGCGGGGCCGATATAAACCCCATCGAGTCCTGGCGTCGTGATGATTTCTTCCATCTTGTCGATACCCTCGCGAGTTTCAATCATCGCGATACACGCAATTTGATCGTTCGCCTCAACCGCGTAGCCTTTGCCGCCGTAGAGAGCACCGCGGATAGGACCAAAAGACCGGAAACCTTTGGGCGGGTAGCGACAAGCCATCACCGCTTGCTCTGCTTCTTCCCGGTTATTCACCATCGGTACGATCACGCCGTATGCCCCGGCATCCAGCGCTTTCATGATTTCGTAGGGCTCGTTCCAAGGCACCCGTACTACCGGTGTCGCCTCACTGTTGGAAATGGCCGGCAACATATTGGTGAGGTCGGTGTAATCGATGAGACCGTGTTGCATGTCTACACAAACCCAGTCGAACCCCAGCTTGGCTATGGCCTCTGCAGAATAGGCGTTAGCTAAGCTCAACCAGCAGCCAATGGTTTGTTCATCGGCTCGCCAAGCAGTCAGTGATTTATTCTCGCGCATGTTATCCCCTCTGTTAGTTGTGTCAGCGCAAGCTTACGTTTGCGTCTGATTCGTTTTGCTCCGTCCCCAAAGTTTATAAGTGAAGCAAAAAGCGCGGTAACAAGGTAGCCCCGCTTATCTCAGTACACGTTTCACTCTCGGTCAGGCTCGCAGTCTCTCTCGCCGTCAATTTTGCGCTTGTCTCGCTTTCTGTTAAAGCGCAGGCCAAAGCACTTGTGTAAGCGTCTTTCGCGGCGCTCGGCGAAACAGCATGCGTAATGGGTTCGCACCCACTGCCGCAAAAGAGTACGCTAACGAACGTTCCAGCGTCGCTAATGCTGTCATTTTCTAAGCAGCTTCTCAATCCAAGTCCACGATACCCCGGGGCGGGTTTTAGGCAGCCACGGTTCAGATTAACTTCGAGGTGCTTATCACAGACCTAAATTCGCAATTTATTGAGCTCGGTCAACGTGCCCGTGAACTAGCCAGCCTCCTAGCCGAAGCGGAAGAGAAATACTGGGTGCTCTGCATTGACCGCGCCCTGCCCCGCGTCGATGCCAACGAACTAGCTGGCGCGACGCTGATTTTAGGGTGCTTTGGTGGCATGGATACGCTGTCGGATTTGACCATTGGGAAAGGCTTTGAAGCACAGGATCCGATTCGCTACCGCAATCTAAACGCCCGCCTAAATCACGTTCGCACCGAGACCTTCGAAGCGGCAAGGCGCATCGCCGCACGGCAAACCTGGTAATCCACCGAGTCGATCCGCCCGCGGATATATGGCAGCATGGCAACAGGATGCAGCAAGACCTTGCTTAATTCAGCCCCGCTAATTGAGTAGCTAGCAGCATCAAGATGGCGGTCGAAAACATCGGGGGTTTATGCGTCTGTTTTGCAAAACACCCGAGGGATCATGAGTCAGTCGGTGGCTTCGATACCGAGTTTTAATGGCACTGCACGAATAGGCCAAGGCTGAATACTTTGCGATTTTGCAGAAGGGGGGATTTACCATGCAACTATGGACGGCGGCGACACCGAACGGATGGAAAATCAGCATTATGCTGGAGGAGTTAATCGAACTGGGCGTCACGCTCCCAGACGTTACGGTCAGAACCATTGATCTACAGCGCGGCGAGCAGTTCGCCGACGATTTCACGGCGCACAACCCCAATCAGAAAATTCCCGTACTTATTGATGCCGAGCGTAGCGTTATGGAGAGCTGTGCTATCTTGCAATACTTGGGCGAGAAGTATCCGACCTCGCTGCTTCCTCTGGACGAAGGTCGCTGGGATGTACTGCCTTGGGTTTATTGGCAGGCCGCCAACGTTGGACCTAACTTCGGTAACAAACTCAGCTACACCCGCTATATGGACGACATAAATCCTGCCGCCAAAGCGCATCCGCTCACGCGCTTTGGCACTGAAGCGCTACGCTTGGTAAAAGTGCTCGAGCAACAGCTCGAACGCGGGCCGTGGATTTGTGGCGAGCAGTTCACAATCGCAGATATCGCCAACTATCCTTGGATCCGCGGCTGGAAGTGGAGCAAGGTCGATATCACGCCCTATCCCTTAGTTATGGACTGGATACAACGCGTGCGCGCTCGGCCGGGTGTTGAGCGAGGCATTGGCTATGGTGTACCCAAGGGTGAAATCGACCAATGGAGTGAAGAGCGGAAGGCGCGCTATCGCAGTAGCGGCAGCAGTATCGCTGCGAATCCAAGGTCTGATGGAGATACTTGAGCATCACTACTTGGTCACGGCCGAAACGGCCGGAAGCCCTCTGCAACTCAGCGTCGCGCACGTGCCCGTTTTCTGCAGGATGATACGCAATAGGCAATGGGTCAATTCGAAGATGCGCCTCAGGCGGCAATGCGAATGATCACCCCAAACGGCCTGCGAAACGCTTAGGCAACGGGCCTAGGCTAAAACCCGAGGCTGGCATCCGATATTGGGGCCTGATATCAGGACTAACAGTGAGATCTAGATCGCGGGCCTACAAAGAGGTCTGCTAAAACGCGCTGAAATCTGGCGCGCGCTTCCCTTGAAACGCAGCGATTGCCTCGCGGTTCGCCGGTCCACCCATCATGGCACTGAGCACTTTGCCCTCCTTCTCGGCGACGACACGCATGCTTTCCAGGCGCGGCGCCATAATGAGTTCTTTCGTCGCCTTTAGTGAAGCCAGAGGCTGCGCTGCCAGAATTTGTGCGTGCTGCTGGACTTCTTGCAGCAGTTGCTCGTCTGCGACCACAGCATAGGCTAACCCTAAACGCTGGCAGGTCTCCGCATCGAGCCACTCGGAGCTCAATAACGCCCAAGTCGCAGCTTGATGCCCCATCAGCGCCGGGAACGTAATAGTACTGGCCGCTTCAGCCGTCAAACCCAGAGCAGTAAACGGACAGCGCAGCTTCGCGCTCTCTGCCATAAACACCATATCGACCAGCCCACAGACAGTGCAGCCAACGCCAACCCCGATGCCGTTTATGGCAAGTAAAATCGGCTTTGGGCACGCAATCAGCCGGTCGAACACACCGGAGAAACCGTGCTCTGCCGACTCAGTTTGCCCCACCGTACTGAGGTCCAGGCCCGCAGAAAAAGCACGCCCTGTACCGGTGACGATAATGACTTTAACCGAATCATCCTCAGTGGCCTGAATAATCGCCCTTGCAAACGCATCAAATAGCTCATTGTTGAACGCATTTAGCGCTTCAGGCCGGTTGAGGGCGAGCGTGAGTACAGCACCCTGCCGTTTTTGCGTGACCAACGACGCCTCGTTAGGTTCATCATGTTGCGCTAAGTCTTGTTGCATCACAGCGATCTCCCTGAATTTGTCAACCGACCCCTTCTGGATCGACTGTCCGCCCGTTGTCTATCGGCATCGAACCGTCTTAGGAGGCCGAGCCCGCTTCATCCGCACCACACGCTCAAAGTCCACGCTGTCTGCGTTAACCCGCTTCCCAGCAACTCACATCAATCAATCCCGCCACCGTAAATACCGGCTAACCGAATGAGCAGCGACTGGTCGGCGAATCAAAATAGCATAACGCCGGGTAGGTGGGGGAAAACAAGAGCGATAGGAAAAATAAAAAGGGCTTACATGAGGTCACTGGAAGCGGAGATTTACATTCCTCATGTAAGCCAAACTGATGCGGAGCGCTTTCAAGTAGCGGCTCGAGAAGCCGCCAATATTGGCGTTTTTTTCAAAAACGCTCGCAGAAAGTAAGTTCATCAAGAAAGCTGATTAAATAAGCCCTATAAAAAGAGACAAAAATTTAGGCAACCAAGGTTCGATTGCTCTCGCGGTTCCCGACGGCTTTCTGATTAACCTTTCTGATTA
>DJYW01000175.1:0-17521 GCA_002450255.1 Gammaproteobacteria bacterium UBA6968 | reverse complement strand
TTAACCTTTCTGATTAACCTTTCTTATAAATTTCCTGATCACTTTTTCTCTTCCGCCGCGATCCTGGAAGTGAATATAACTCTCATTTTAATAGATAGCAATAATCACATACTTTTTATACTTGTGCCTCGCTACTCTTTCTCGATGGCTACATTGGCGCAGCGCATAATCCAAGCACGCAAGGCGATGGGCTTCTCTCAAGCCGTTCTGGCGGAGCACTTAGGTGTGAGCAGAAGCGCCTGTGGCCATTGGGAGCGCGGTAAAAGCAAACCCTCTGCCAGCCATCTCATCAGCATGGCACAGCTTTTAAACGTTTCCCATGAATGGCTCGCAACCGGGCGGGGTGCGTCCCAGATGACATCGATGCCGCACCGTATTGCTGAGGAAGGCACTGAGCTAGACACGCCGCCTACATCGTTAGATCGAGACCTGGCAGAAATAACCCGCTTGTATGCGGCGTTGTCTAAGCATAAGCGAGAGTTAGTCATTGCGCTGATTCGCACGCTATAAGGTATGGCGCAGCGCCAGCAGACATCCAAAGGTTAGCGCAGCAGCACAACGCTATCCGATTCAGCGTACCTCGCTCGCCGCTCGTTTGGCTTAGCTTTCTTTACCTTCAGCACTCTTGGCGTCGCTCTGGGCGGCGGTGGAAAGGGTTTTACCGACCTAGGCGGCCCAAAGCTGGCGACTGCGTTAATCTGCCCACAACCATCGCAAGGTCTCGGCAAAAAGCGCACCGCCGTGCCGCAGGTTATGCCCGCCTTCACCAAACTCGAAGCGATAATCGTAACCGGCAAACTCTAACGCTGCGGCCATGGTTTGATTTGCAAGCGCCCAGCTTCCGGTAATGATGTCTGCATCCATCCGACCACTTTGGATAAACACCTTGATAGGCTTGCGGGGCTCACGACGAATCAGGTAGGGGTAGTGATTCGCACCTCGGATATGCGTGAAAGAGCCACAGTGGCTAATGACCCTACCGAAGACATGCGGACCGAACCAAGCTGCGGTGAAGGCACAGGAGCCGCCACTGGAAATGCCGCAAATGGCCCGTTGCGCTGGATCTTCTGCAAACTTCACCGCATGGGTCTGCGCAATGAAGGGCAGTACTTCATCCTGCAAAAACCCGAGGTAGCGACCGTTACAGGAATCGTATTCCATGCTTCGCTGTGCGGCGGCGACTGGTGACCGAGGATCCGATTCCGACGCAGGTACCCCGGGCATCACAAATACCGCGGCCATAGGTGGGATTGCGCCGGTATGAATCAGATTGTCTAGAACATGCGTTACCCGAACGCTACCGTTGCGTGACAAATAACCATCGCCATCGTTACACACCAGTAGCGCCAGTGGTTCAGCCGATGAAACCCCATCTGGTAACGCCGGCAAATAAACCGATAACGTGCGCTCGGTGTCCGGATAGGCTGCAATTGAACGCCACTGTTTGTGGCGGCTAACTGTCCCGCTCGGCACACCGTCCACCACGAACGCTTCGGGACATGGGTGATAATGCACATCTCCGGAGGTGGCTAGCGAATCCAAAATTTCCGCGTTAGACCGTCCGTTCACTGCGTCGCTTTGCGCATGGTCGTCTGCCCAGATTTTTTCCAGACCCAATCCCAGATAACTCTCTATATCCATAATCCCTCTCTGAGCCTCTCTCTAGGCGTCTGTCTAGGCCGCTCTCTAGGCCCCTTTTCAAGCCTGTTGCCAAAACCCCGCTGGAAAACCTGCTCCGGGCCGCACTTCAATCGGTTGGCCATGCTGCACGACTAAAGCAAAAGCATATGCTTTTCGTTGGTAACCCGAGCTCGCTTGAAGGGCATGGGCGAATTGCGACAAATGACGCCGTGAAATGATCTCGCAAACACAACCCGCCTCAATCGACGATCGCTTGATAAACTCGTGCACGCAATTCACGACGAATGGGATAGGTCGATGACGGCACCAACTGGGTAAAGAATACAACAAACAAATCTTCGCACGGATCAATCCAGAAAAAAGTGCTCGCCGCGCCACCCCAGTGAAACTCTCCCGGCGAGGTGATTATTGATGCTTTCGGTGGATCCAACACAACCGCTACGCCAAGACCGAAGCCTATACCGTCGTAACTGGTTTCACTCCAAACCGGCTGCCCCATCGCAGCCATGTCATTATTGTTTGGCAGCTGATTCGTGCGCATAAAGTTCACTGTAATCGGGCTTAATAAACGCACCCCATCCAGCGCCCCGCCGTTCAGCAGCATCTGACAAAATCGGCCGTAGTCGCCAATGGTGCCAGTTAGACCGCCGCCACCAGAATGCATGGTCACGGGTTGCAAATAGCGACTCTCACTACCGCTCTCCTGCAAAACTATGCCCGCTTTTTCAGCGTCGTTGCCTGGCGCCGCAATGTCGGCTTGCTTGCGTCCGACGCCACTCATGCTGCCCCCAGTAGGCGGCACATAGAGAGAAGCGAATCGAGACTGCTTGGTCGCGTCCACGGTAAAATCGGTATCGACCATACCAAGCGGCTGAAGAATCTCCTTTTGGAAAAAATCACGCAACGACAGACCCGACCATACCTCCACCAAGCGTCCCAACACATCAGTTGCGACGCTATAGTTCCACTGCGTACCCGGCTGGCACAGCAAGGGGATCTGCGCAAGCTTCGCCACTTGCTCCTGCAGCGAAACCTCACCAACTGCAAACTCAACGCCGGCGGCGCGATAGGCTGCGTCCACCGGCGTGGCCTGCATGAACCCATAGGTCAGGCCAGACGTATGCGAAAACAAGTGTTTTACCAGCATAGGGGTGGCCTGTGGCTCAGTGGCCTCGATAGGCTCTGACCCGCCACGCCAAACCGGTGTCTCCGCAAACTCCGGCAAATACTTAGCCACCGGATGGTCTAGCTGAAAGCAGCCCCGCTCATACAGCATCATAGCGGCAACTGCTGTAATCGGCTTAGTCATCGAGTAAATCCGCGCGATGCTGTCGGTTTGAAATGGTCTGCTGCTTGCCACATCGGCATGACCGCTACACGCATGATAGGCGAGGCTGCCGCGCCGGCCGATTAACACGCTGGCTCCGGCCAAGCGTTGCGACGACACCTGCTCATCTAACCATTGGCCTACTCGTTGCAGCCGGGTCTCGTCGAGTCCAACCAGCGCGGGTGATTTAACGTCAAACATATTCATTCCTTACACTGCTCTTTATTAAGTACTCTTTATTTAGTGATAGCGGCCTACTGACCGAATCAATTTTTAACTTGGTTAGCCTAAGCGTGAACGGCCCATAAAAAAAGGCAGCCGAAGCTGCCTTTCTCGTCTCTTGGTAATCGCTGTCGATCAGAAAGAGTGCTTCAGACGCGCAAACAAAGTGCGGCCGCGTGGATCGTGAATAAACAAATCGATACCGCCCAAGCCGCCGATAACTGCAGGATATTCATCCAACAGGTTACGCGCACCGACTTCGATGGTGGTCGAGCTGTCATCACCCAGCAAGCCTGCGGCTCGATAGGTATAAGTCAGATCCAGGTAGGTTAATGCCTCAATCATGTTGGACTCTTTTTGGAAGCCCCAGGTATAGGAACCTTCGACTTCCTGATTCCAACGCGCTCGCAGCATCACATTATGAGCATCCTGATACGACCAATTAGCCGACCCGATAACCCGCCATTCCGGCAGCGGTGGTACATCCGTCAACGGGCCATTCTGTTTGCCCACGCCGTCACCCGAAACGCCGGTAACCAGCGTGTAGGTAAATTCGGTGACGTTGGTGGCATCCAAGCCAAGGGTCAGTTGTCCCAGATCACCCAAATCAAAATCGTAGCTGGAGTAAAGATCGAAAGAGGTGGTATCCATCTCTTGCGCGTTTACGTAGCTACCCAGTACTTCGAGGATGGTATAGGGCTCGACATTTAGGCGCCTGATATTCATATCCTGCTCCTGCGTGACCCAACGTATTCTATCCGCGTCCGTTGCATTTGGATACTTCGCTTCGAAATTCTGGAAGTCCAAATCCACCACTGTAGGGCCGCGCATCAAAGTCACGCGATCTTCAAATTTATAATTCGCATAATCGATACCGAAGTTCAATTTGTCATCCAACAATGAGAACGATACCCCCAGATTAAAAACGTTTGCTGTTTCTGGCTTGAGGTTCGGATTACCCAAGGACGTATTGGTGCGGTAGGTACCGGAGGTGTCACCAAAGACTACGTCGTTGGTTGCCTGCAGGAACGACACGCTAGGTTCGTACAACTCACCCAATGTTGGCGCCGCGAACGCGGTCGAGTAAGAACCGCGCAGCGAAACCCACGGGCGTGGTTGCCACAAAACAGCGACCTTAGGATCAAAGGATGAACCCATTGACGAGTATTGCGTATAGCGACCGGCTACCTGCGCTTCGGCAAAGCCCATATCGCTGTCATTCAACAGCGGTAAGGCAAATTCGAAGAAACCCGAAATCACCTCACGTTCGGCTGCGTAGTCAAAGGCACACGCATTAATCCAGTAATTACAGCTGTTTTCGTCATCGCCGCGGTCTACCTGCTGATCGGTCTTTTGGTACTCCATACCAAATGCCATTGCTGCTGTACCCGCTGGCATTTCAAAGACTTCACCAGTCGCGATGATGTCAAAGGACGTAAAGGTCGTGTCATAGTGCCAGATTTCGTTTAAATCAATCGCGTCAGCAACCCACTGCTGGTTCGGATAGTCGCCCGCCAACTTGTTATCATAGGCGGTGCCGGGGCCCATCGGCTCGCTGCAAACGCGCATCTCACAAGTCAACGCACTGGTAGAGAATGGGTTATAGAAACCCGTTTCGCCAGTGGACGGATTGAGCAACTTACCCTCCAAGCCCATATAAACCGCTCGATAACTCTGATTCTTACGGAAATTCATATAGTTTTGCTTCTGATGAACGTAGCTCGCGTCCACATCCCAGCCATTTTCAAGCTGGTAGCTTAGAGTATGCACCATGCGATAGTTGGTAATGTCGTAAGTGCCGTAACCAAGGTTAGCACCTGTGTCGTCGAGGTTCGAAGGCAGCACCCCTAACTTACCGAACAAACGCAGCGCAGCGATTTGCACATCTTCAGCGAACGGGATTCCCTGGGTCGAATCTAAAGGGTCCGCCGCAAGGACAACTGCACCCGTCGCGTCGCGATCCGGCACGCCGTCACCATCTGCGTCTTGCGCATAAACTGCTGCTCCGTCTGCTGTCATAGCCTGAAACGGGTTACCCGGGTGATCGCCGCTGACGCCACCTAATTGATCGTTTATGTCACCAATGCGGCCGCCTGGGTTTGAAGGAGAGCCTCGGCTCAACACTTTTTGGCGGCTATAGACCAAGGTGCCGTCGTAAGTCAGCTTATCGCTGAACTGGTACTCGTAATTGAAGTAAGACGACATGACTTCTTGCGGGTTAACAAAGTTAAAGAACTCGCCGAACTGAAAACGACAATTGGTTCCTGACTGCGTGCCAGAAATATTATTGTATTTATTACCGGCATTCTCGAAGCCATCGCCCCCCGGGCTGATTGCTACACCACAACCCGGATCTCGGGTTACGGCTGATTCACCGGTTAAGGCACCGGTTGCATCTCGGGTTGGCACAATAAAATGACCCGGATTTGGCGTACCTGACGCGGAATAACCCTTATTAAGGTAAACCGGTCGATCGGTTTGCGCTAAGGCAGTCCGTTCGCGGTATTCGATGCCAAACGAATAGTGGCCATTGTCAGTGCTATCCCCAACAAATAAGTTGGCGACGTATTCGTCGTGATCGAATTCACCGTCGGTGGTGAAGAAGTACCCTGCTTCAATGCCTTCGTAGCCCTTCTTCGTAATGATGTTGACCACACCGGCTACCGCATCTGCACCATAAAGTGCGGACGCACCGTCTTTAACAATGTCGATTCGCTGAATAACACTTTGCGGAATCATGTTGTTGAGGTTGCTGGCCAAAACGCGCTTGCCATCGACCAAGGTCAAGGTTGCTCGCGAGCCTAAACCGCGAAGGTTAGCGCTAGTAAGCGCCCCCTCCGGGTTGGCAACCGAGTAGTGCGACGAAAAGGTATCCGAGCCGTAGTTGAAAGTTTGATTAGCCATAATCTCACCCAGCGCTGGGGTGGCTTCGGCCTGTAGGTCGAATTCATCCAATACCTGAAGCGGTGATGGTGAATCGAAGCTGTCTTTTTTGATTAAAGATCCAGTGACGACGACTTCCTCAATTTGCTGATCTGCCGCCTGAATTGCCGGAGCAGTCATAAACAGCGAGATCAAAATTAAGGTAGCCGCAACTGAGGCAGCCAACTTCAGAATGAAGTCGCGCCCTATGTGCATTAATAGCATTTTTTTCCTCCCTTAGATTTCGATTACGGCTCTCGTTTAACCAAACCCCCCGTCTGGTGTAACGAACTGCGCGCCGCTTTCGAACCTTAAAATTATCACTTAGAAGCGAAATGTCTACTATTTTTCGTTTATTTGTACCTGATTAGTGGACGCTTAAAGGCATACATCGACCCTGCTACCAGCATCGATTGATCTAAAAAGTGAATAACCGTATGTGTAACAAGGACTTCGTGTACTGAAATACCGAAACGTCCGAAATAAGGGAAAGGAGTGCCAAACTTTATTCGAAAGTGCGTCTTATGGGATTTTTGCAATCTACGTTTGGAATGCCGATTCGACCGCGGTAGCCGCGATCTAGAAACGGCGTGGAGGAGGCCGGGACCTGGTAAGATTTGGAGCCAGCGGACGCCTCGTTCAGAAAAACGCTAAGAGTTTAACCAGGGGCAGCAAAACAGGCTAGGTGGAGTCGGGTCGGGTTTTGCAGCCACTCTTACTTGCCACGCAACGTTGCTCTGCTCGGAATATTATCGCGCTAGAGGCCCAGTTTGCTGGCGGGCAGCTGGGCCTTCATAGCTCAATACGAACTTGGCGTCGCCAGCACGTTATGCCGGCGCGCCGCGCTGCCCTGCCAACTATTGACGGGGCTGTAGATGCGGCAATAGATGCAGCAATAGATTCCCTTCGATTGGCCTATTCGCTTTCCACCGCCTGCGCGGCGAGTGCCTCGCGTTCAAGCAGGCGAGCGCCACGCAGAATATTGCCCATGGCGTAGTTGCCTTCATGACACGCGTATTCGTACACCTTGGAATCGCTCTGTTTCCAAATGTAAGCGCCACTCCAAGGAGTGGTCCATGCAGTCATATCAGTGACGGTAAAATCGTAATGCAAATTGCCGTCCGCCAACTTGGTGAAGCGCTCCACCAATTGCAAATTTTCGTCGCCGCCGTAAAGACCAGTGCTGGATTTGAAGTGCTTGGTTTCTACTACCAAAGTATCACCCTCCCAGCGACCAATCGCGTCCCCCAGCCATTTGCGGTTGCCGTCCGGGCCGTGTTCAGCATCTAAACGCACAATCCGCGCGTCGTGGACCATTTCTAACAATATCATTACGTGATTTTCGGTTTGCACAATGCGCTTAAAGTTGTTGTAAAGGCCAGGCAAACTGGGTGGGCCTGCGCTAAATCCGAGCAAGCAGCGCTCAGCCAGCGCCAGAGTCTCCGGGCCATCGAATGGACCCGGACCGTCTTGGTCCAACCACGAGGCAGTGCCGTCATTTTGATAGGAAAACGAGGAGAAATTCTCTGCCATTTTGCCATACCCACGTCGAGTCATTCGAGGATAGCGCCCGTTGTCAGGCTCATAAATAATGGAGGTACGAATCTTGCCGTCGATCTCTGAAACGCCGCTACCGGGATCAACCCAAAACGAGTTATAACCACCTACACCACCAGCGCCATAAGCCTGGACGCCATCGCCGCCTTTTTTTGGCGCGCCGCGATTGGGGTCGCTCACTTCATTAGCATCGCTTTGGCTCAGCGCAGATTGCGCGATCAGCTGATCTGCCTGCGCCTTGGTCATAAATTGCATGTCGCCATAAATCTCTGGACGCTGCACTGGCGTCAATGTGCCGCTGTCGTAGGTTCCGGTGAGATCCGGCTTACCGCTCGCAGTACGTTTAATCTCAGCCTGAGCGGGTAACGCACAAACGCTCGCGACTAACAATGCACCAATAGCACAATACGATTTACTCACTATTAGGTTCCCCATGAATTTCCCCATTTTTGCTTCTGTTTTTTTGTAAGCGTTCGCCCAACCCGGCCCGTTGAGTAAAAACCAGCGTGCACGGCAGCGAAAAGCTTACCTTGCCGGGGTTGCCGATTAAAGCGTTTGCCCTTTCGCGTTGCCATCCCCGTTTCGCGATTCACCGCGTCAGCAACCACCGACCGGCCTATGCCTAAACCCCACAGACAAAGCCCCTGCACTTAAAGCACGGGCGACAGATACCGCTTCAGCCCATTACCAAATTTGCGCCAAAGTCATTATTCTGTCGTTACTGCGATTGTGCCTCAGCGAATAGTGCGCGCTTGCAATGTAGCAAGAGGCCTAATTTCGTACTGCCGTAAATCTCGCAAAAAGGAGTGCCCCCGTGCAAAATTTCAATCATTCATTGCGTTTACTGTGCCATCGCTACACTGTGATCGCGGCGCTCTGGCTAGCCGGAATAGGCGCTATTAGCGGACTTGGCTTATTAAGTGCACCCGGCTTACAAGCGCAAACCCAGCCAGCAGCCCAAGCCTATGCGAGCAGCGATACCGCCCCGCCAATACCAACCGGACAACAGTGGGTTTATGAAATGCGCACCTATGTCGCCAATCCGGGCAAGATGGCTGCTTTGGAAACGCGCTTCCGGGATCACACTCTGGATCTTTTTGAGAAACACGGTATGCGAACCGTCTCATTTTGGCGACCGGTCGAAGATACCGACACGCTGATTTACGTGCTGGCGCACCCGAGTCGAACTGAGGCAGCGGCTGCGTGGCGCGCCTTCGCAGCGGACCCGGAGTGGCAAGCGGTTGCCCGAGCAAGTGAAATGAATGGCCGCTTGGTCGCCTCGATCTCTCGCGTTTTTATGACCAAGACAGATTATTCGCCGTAAACGAGCTAGAACGAGGCGATAGCGTCGGCGCAAGATAATCGGCGCCAAGGCTAAGTACAATCTTGTGTGTTGCAAAATCCTGCCTGCTTAACACCGACCGAAATTAGCTGGCTAGACTGCCTGCCCCCTGCAAAGCGCCGCTTGCCGGCTGGTGCCGCCAACAATCCTTTCCTATAAAGGGACAGGAGCGGGAAGGGTACAGGAGCGGGCACTGGCAACAGCCAGCCGAATCCAATCAATTAGTCGATTACGGACAGTTATCGTTAGGTGCTTGGCAGTCGCTCTTTGATGAAGGAAACGATTTCCGCTGCGGTAGTTCGCGAAGCATCACTTGCTACCGCGCCGGCAGTCAGCGCATCGCCGGAAAAACCAAACAAATGTCGAATCAGCAGCAGGCCATCGGTGAGTGCTTCGGCTTTACCGTTGCCATCGATATCCAGTTCGCTCGATGCATTATCCAGGTAGGTTGTGACATCCGCCGCGGTCGAGCGTAGCGCAGAGCCATCGGTTGCCCCAGCAATCAGCGCATCGCCGGTAAAACCAAACAGGTGACGCATCACCAGCAAGCCATCCGTGAGCGCGCCCGCACTGAAACTCTGATCGATGTCAAAGTTGAAACAATCCTGCAAACATACCACGCCACTCTTTCCGAGCAGAAAGCCAACCTTACCTGAAGTCCCGTCCGGGGCCGACCAAAGGATACCCACCCCGCTCGAATCGATTTCAAGTGATGGCCAAAAAGCGGAGACTCCGAGTGCAGATACGATAATAGGACTGGTCCAACTGGAAGCCGAACTCTTCGCGGCAAACTTAATGCGGGTGTCCGTGCCATCCCAACTCTGCCAGGTAACGCCGACCATACCTGTAGTGGGATCAACAGCGAGACTGGGAAGCTTGGCGTGCTGACCTGCTGCCGAAAGCAAATCCGGTGTTTGCCAGGTGCCGTCCGTATTCATGGTCGCCACGTTAACCCTATAGTAGTCGCCATCGTATGCCGACCAAGTTGTAACCGCCGTTCCATCCGCCAGGAACGCCGTTGCACGCCTGTCCAATTCCACGCTGCGGTTAAACGCATCCTCCCCAGTCGCTGAAACCTGCTGAACCGGACCCATAGACCCGTCGCTCTGTCGTAATCGTGAGGCGATGTGAGCTGATGCTGGGAATGCTTCCCACCAGTCGGTTGACGAAGCGGAACCGGGCACTTGGGTGTCGGCTTGACGCCAAGTGATTAGGGTATTACCCGCGTCGTCCAGAGCCACCGAAGCGAAACCACCGTGCAGAAGAAACGAATCGTCAGAAAACGCGACACGCTCTGACCAAACCCCAGTTTGCGCGTCTCTAAACTTTGCATAAACTTGCAAGATGCCGGCGGTCAGCTCCTGCCACGCCAGTACCGTCGTACCGCTTGAATTGAGCGCGACCGCGGGAAACTGGATAAAAGTCGACCCTTTTACGAGGGTCGCCGGCTCGGTCCAAACACCGTCGGTAGAGCGACCGGCGAACATCACATTTTGTGAAGTGGACCCCTCTGCCTCCTCTAACCAAACAGCCGCTGCTTCACCAGCCGCATTCATCGCCAGGTCCGGCTGGCCTATTTTGGTCGTTGCTGCGGCGGTTGAAATCACAACAGGCGTGCTCCAAGCACTGCCATCGTGAGTGACTATCTGCACCGGCATCTTGCCTAAATAAAGCGGCGCCCACATAGCTAACGCCTGCCCCGCAGAGTCGATACTGATGTCTAATTCCAGATTAAGCGACTGCGCGGAATCGGTAAGCAACTCAGTCGAACCCCATTGCCCGCTCCCATCTCGGTAAGCGACATTGACCGCACCGGCAACACTTGACGCTTCCCAAATGGTTGCGGCGACACTGTTGCCGCTGGCCAAGGTGCGCTGAGCAAAGGCCGGGAACGTCGCAAAACTCGCACTGTTAGTTTCTGGCCCGGAGACGTCGGACCAATTGATCACCCGGTCACTGTCACCAATTGATAGCGGACTAGAGACTTGTGCTGCCAGAGAAGTCGTCTGTTCTAATGCTGTCCATTGCATCGGTGCCGCGTCTGCCGTAATTACCTCGTTGTAGACCAACCAGTCACGCAACGCCGTGCCCGCCAGACGTTTGTAGGTCGGTGTTGAATAACTGAGGGGTTGTTCGGTGAAGTACAGGCTTCGCATGTTGTAATCATCATCAAAGGCAGCCGTGTTCCATGCACCCATCAGGTTTTTTTCCGGACTGCTGTGATCCAGAGTGGTAAACGCATACTGCGATCCATCAGACAGATCCAGCGTTTTTACTTGGGGCGGCCAGCTGCCGGCGAAGTGATCCAGCCCCAAAACATGGCCAAATTCGTGGGTAAATATTTGGGCTGTATCAGTGCCATCAAGACATACAGAACAAGACATAGCGGCAACAATAACTGCGCCGTTAGATCGCGCCAGTGGCTGCGACAGGTAAGTTGAGCCGACAACACTGTTGCCTTCTTTCTCCAAAAAGATGACTAAGTTAACGTGTCCTTGGAGTGCGTGAGCGGACTCGTAGTATTTGTTAAGAACCGCATCGGTATTCTCTGGATTGTAGTGATCTGGGTCATATAAAGTCGTTACCCGAGCAAGCTCAAAACCGCTCCAATTCGTCTCGCTGTAAACTTCAAAACCGCGACGATTGGCGTAGATCACCAGGTCATCTAATACACTTTGGTCTGGGAGATAGTAGCTAAAATCGTCTATTTCGCGGTCTGTCGACCAACAGTTACAAGTTAGGTTCTCATCATTAGTCAGCAGGATGATGTGGAGCGGAACCGCATTACTCTTGCTTAGGTCAAACTTCGTGACTTTTACTGCCCTAGCGGGCTGCGTGGCGGCAAGACCGACGCTGGCTAACGCGGAGCCGGTTGCGTCAGCAGGCGTCTTTTCCGGCGCGTGCCGATGGGAGCCCTGGCTATGCCTATGGTTGTGGGTCAGCCCAACACCGCTAAACTCGCTGTGCTGATGCTGATCCTGAATGCGGCCACGCGGGCTCGGACCGCCTACAGGCTGGTTAATCGCCTGATTCATCGCTTGCCCGACCACAATCTCGGCCGCCCGGCCCGCCACACTGTCTGCCGTTTCAGCCGTAGCGGCAAAGGCTACCTGATCACACACTGCGCTACTAAGCACAAACGCAGCGCCCAATACAATTGCATTAGCCACAACTCTGGGACCCATATTCTACCTGCTTTTTTATTGTGTTTAGCTTTTTCGGCCTATTGCCCAATCTTGAAATGCTCATCAGGAATTGACAAAAATGCACCCGAAAAAGGTGTCGCGCTCTGCTACTTAATTACGCCAGTCTTCGGTGAACGAAATTCCTTTTAGGGATCGTTCCGGCACGTCCCTTTGGAGTCCAACACCAAACGCGGGTGATATTATGCCGAGAGGATAGACGACCATACAAATGACATACTGGCTGCGCGCTCGTTCTGGCGTTGCCTTTTCATGCGTTCTTCACCGCTGTTTTGCGATCGTTTCGGGCGTTGACTTGCGCAGCCGTTGTCCGCCGTTCAGCCAAGTACTGGCGCATAACCGTTGCGCGAGATTCGCGCAACCAGGCACGAACAAAATCCGTTAAATTGCGTGAAGCATTCGGGATTTCTTTTACTAAGTTAGCACTCGCTCAACGCTATCAACTCTCAAATTCCAAATGGATCAACAACCCGATCGCAAGCCAGAATGCTCGCTTGACGACTCCGCTAATCTTAAGAATAAACAATGTCTAAATCGATGTTTCACTCAAACCACCTAGCCAGTTTGATTACAGCAATTGTCCTTGTAGCAATCAGTAACTTCGTGGCCGCCGATACGACCACGGTTTATGTGCGCTTAAACAGCAGCGCATTTGCTGCGCCGTACTACATCTTCTCGTCTACCGAGAACGGTGCCAGCGAAACCTTAGAACTGAAAAAGGGAGCAACGTATAGATTCGTGCGCACTGATGGTGGACATCCCTTCAATCTCGGCAGCGGGTGGCGCCGAGCAGATTCGGAGTTGAATCTCACTAGCACCGGCAGCTCGAATAGCGTTGCTGGCGTGGCGTCCATTGCTAACGGCCAAAGCCTCACGCTGACCATTCCTGACGACTTCTCAGGCACTTCAATCACTTACTATTGTTACCTGCATGCTTCCATGGTGGGCGATATCTCAGTCACTGCAGCAGCAGCCGACGATACAGCCGAGAGCACCACGACGTATGACTTTGAATTTACCAACGATCTTAAGTCGAGCGATGCTGCGCTCACTCTAGGCGCCTATACCTTTAACGCTTCCGTCAGTCGCTTTACTGACAATCTCGCAACCGTCTCGACCCAGGACGGCGCGGCGCAACTAACGAATCTGCAGTACCTGGCAGCACCAACCGCACTCTCCGCTGCGCTCGACTTTTCCCAGACCTTGCAGATGGACTTCCGCTTCAAATTCACACAACCGATCACCCGCAGTAGTGCTAGCGAATTCCAGCGTCTGCTGTTAACCACCACCTCAGCTGACCAACGCGACGAGGGCTTTACCCTATTGTTGGAAGAGGGCGATGACGCGGACACGTACAACCTCAGATTTCAAATTGGCGAAGGCTCAGAATTAAGCGATCCATTCCCCTCTCGGGAAGGCTATACCAAGCTACTAAAGGTCATCTCACCCTACGACTGGCAAAATCTGACGCTTATTTTCCGCTTAGGCGAAACCACGCCGAAAATCGATTTTTTGCTGAACGGCGCCGTCCTCAGTCTAGTGCTGGGCGAATCGAGACGTGCTGACATCACTAAGCTGATCGCGCTTTTATCGGGCGGCGAGTACGTCAAAAAGGACAATGGCCTAGATAAGCTACAGCTATTTCTAGGCGGTTTCCCAGTGGTAGATGTGGGATGCTGCGATCCGTCGGTACACGATTCCACTCTGCTGATTGACTATCTGCGGATTCAGGCACCCAAGCAGAGCAACCCCGACGTCAATCTCGCCAATCTGCTGCAAGACCTAACCCAGCACATACAAGGCACAGCCACGCTGAGTGCAACCGAGGTCGCCTCGAAAGTACAAAGCTTCCTCACTAATTTCAACTACGAGTGGGCGCCCATCGCCACCGACGCTGTCGCTTACTTGTCCGCCTACGAAACCGATCAAGGTCTAGTGTTTGCAAGTGGGTCGCAGGTTGAGCCTGCCGACTTTGGCGCAACGCAAACCCTTGCTTACTATCTGAAGCAGTGGATCTTCGACAATCAGTTTGTCGCGGCAACCGTCGCCGATGTCGCGAGCTTAAAATTCGCAGAAGCGTCGGTGTACCCGGGCACGGTAGCCGATGACGCACCTCGCATTTCCAGGACCATTGAAATTGATGCCAGCTACGCGACCGATCCGGCGATCGAATTGAACAATGACGAGACGGTACTGCGGCCCACTGGACTGTATGTCGCGCCAGGGGATTTGGTCGAAATCACCGTCGATGCCGGCGCTATCAATCAAGGTATCACCGCGAGAGTGGGCTTACAGCTTGCGGATCTGGAGGCAACCTGGACCCGCTTCGCGCGCTTTCCACGTATTTCTAACAGTTTCGCTATCACCGCCTCGACGACTCAGGTTGCCAATCCATTTGGTGGCGGCTTGTATTTTGAAGTTCCGGATGGTTTGGACTTAGGGACTATCAGCGTCGCAGTAAAAGGCGCTGTCGCCATGCCGTTCTACTCGACCCTCGATCTACGTGGACATAGCAGCGACTTACAAGCGTTTCAGGCGGAACTGACAAAAGCCCAAGTTCCCTGGCTCGAAATCACCAGCGCCAAAACGACGCTTACGCAGCCTATTAACGCGCGCGCTCTGATGACGGATCCGGCGAGCATCCTCACATTTTTTGATAGCGCCTTTGACTCCATCAACGTGATGGCCGGGCGCCCGCTGCAGCGATTCAGATCAGAGTGGCTCAGCCTGGACGCACAAATAACCGTCGCGGGCACCGCGATGGCTGCCTCCTATCCAACTTTTGGTGATCGAAACCTGGACGCCCGCGATGTCATTTGGGACAGAGACGAAGCGTGGTTTGCGCCCTACCAATATTTGTATAGCGACTATTTCGCACAGGACATTGCGTTCGACCGCAGCAATCAGCGCGCATCTGCATTTATCCTTTGGCACGAATGGGGCCACCTGCACAATCTACCAACACTGGGCTGCCAAGAAGTTGAGTCCAACGTGCACCTGCTCGCGGCCGTCGTTTATAACCGCAACCTCGGCGCCGATATAGATACCGCGCTGCGCTATTCTGGCTTTCAGGGCTATGGCTTTGACGACGCTGCATTGGACACCATGCTATCCCCAAACTGGCAACGAGGCCGCCGCCTCTGCCTCGATCCTTGGGATAATGAGGTACGCTATCAAACCAGAAGTTGGGCGCGCATAGTCGAAATCGCGAGCCTACTCGACTGGGAGAGCGTTGGCAGTATTCATAAAGCCTTTTACGACCGCGGCATGACCGCGGGTAGCGCTGTGAACTACGGAATTGGTGACGACGATTTCATTCTGACCGCTTCCCAAGCGATCAATTTGAACCTAGTCCCTCTGTTCGAATTCTGGGGCGTGCCAGCCTCTGCGGACACGCGCACCGCGGCTGCAAGCTTACCCAAATTTAGTGCATTTGAAGCGCGGCTACAGCACTACCGCTCGCTAATACCCAAAACAATCAGCGCCTTTACACCGATTCGCGAACGGCTCTCAGCCACCACCGGCAGCATCGGCCGGTGGAACGAATTAGAAACCAATTACAGCGCTGCGATGGGCGCGAAAATGACTGCGCGTGTAAACGACCTGCTCTGCAACTTCTATGACCAGACCGCGTTATGCCTTGACACCACTCTAGACGCGGATGCGGACGGTATTGCTAATGGGCAGGACAGCTACCCCTTTGACTCGGCAAACAACGACACGTCGCTGACGGGCTTTGATCTGAGCCTAGCGGACCCGGCCACTTACGATAGCGGCGGCTCCAACGCTGTAGACAGTGATGGTGACGGTGTATCCGACGCGAACGACGCCTTCCCAAATGATGCTTCCGAAACACTGGATACAGACGGCGACGGGCTGGGCAACAATGTCGATAGCGACGACGATGACGACGGCTACTCGGACGCTCAGGAGGCCCTCGATGGCACTGACCCTTTGAGCCGCTACTCCTGTCTTACCGGCTGTTTCAGCTTCGATATCGACCAAAGCTCATCTCTGACCGCATTAACCGACGGCCTCCTGGTTATTCGGCATCTCTTTGGCTTCTCCGGCACCACGCTCACAGCACAAGCGACAGACGCGAACGGCTCGCGCATTGCGGCCGCCGATATCAGCGCTTTTTTGACCAACGCAGATACCGAACTGGATATCGATGGCGACGGCGCAACCACCGCTTTAACGGATGGCCTTTTGTTAATCCGCTACCTGTTCGGCTTTTCCGGTGATGCGCTGGTCAATGGTGCCGTGGGTACCGGGGCAACGCGAACTACTGCAACGCAGATTGAAACCTATATCAACAGCCGCGTACCCAGCACTTAAAAAAGCCCTTTAAACAGCACTTGAGACAGCAGGCTAAGAATGCTGCCTGATCGATTACCGTCTCGGCCAAGCTTCATTCGCGCAGAGGGAAAGCGGCCTGCCTATCCGAACAACGCGCGCTACGCTTTTCTGGCCCGCTCCCTGCGCTGGGCTCAGTAGCGCTTACATCGGGCCCGAGTGATTATGGAGCGTTGCGTTTCGACCATTCTTCATCGGCATCGACGTGCCGAGCCTGTATTGAACTATATGAAACATAGACGGTGCCCAATTCGCTGGGCAGGCGAATCCGCAGGCATTCCGCCGATTGTTTTGCAGTCAATTTAAAATCGGCATTAAAAACCTGAAAGAAACGACGATCATCGTAGGTATACGGCGGTTTACCGGAGTTAGCATATTGTGCCTCTACCACCTCGCGCTGTATCAATCGATGTGCCTGCTCACCGCTTGGAAAGCGGCGATTCAAAATAAGTTGCTGTGCGTCGAATTGCGGCTCCGCTTGTAACTCGCCCGCTGTTTTTCGATCCAGTTTTGCCGCGTGACAGGTGACCGTGAGTTGTTCGACAAAGGCCTGGCGCACCGTGTCATAAACCATTTGGAAAACCGGCGGTGGCATAACGGCGAGCGCAGCCAAATCTACTGTCTCGTTGGCTGCACCCTGTCGTTTAAGAAAATCCAGCAAGTAAAACTGCACCTTGATATTGACCAGCCCGTTGGGGAAGACCTCAATATTCGCCGTGGGATCCTTCAAACCATGCGCCAAAGAAAACGGGCTGAGTAAAACACCGCCTATCCCCAGGGCGAGCTTCATCCAACAAGCAATATTAGCTGACAGCATCGTTTGAGCTAATCTATTGGGGCGAGTCGCATGTTTAAGGGCCAAATCCTGATTCCAAATGTTGGTTCTGCTTGTAAGTGCGGGGTATGGAGGCTAGAGGTGTTGCCTTTTGTTTCCGGGTTTTTCGCTTTATT
>DJYW01000153.1 GCA_002450255.1 Gammaproteobacteria bacterium UBA6968 | reverse complement strand
TGCCGCTACTGCTGCATCCACATCAGCTACGCCGCCCATCGCCACAGCGCCGATGGGTTGTTCCGTTGCTGGATTAATTACGTCCAGAGTATCGCTAGTGGAGGGCTCTACCCATGCACCGTTAATATAAAACTTGGTTCGATTGCTCACTTTAACTTCCTCGTGTTTCTTGAGTTTAGGGTTACCGAGACAGATACCTACCTTTCTCGGCAATCTATATGTCAGTACCGCCCCTGCCAGGCCCCAATGGCCACGGTTGCGTGCACCGCTTTGTGCCCGAAGACACCACCGCCCACAATCCGATCCATCTGGCTTGCAAACCCCAACCCCTTGGTTCGTAACGCCGCTTATTGATAGAGCGATGCCCAGTCAACAAGCCCGCTATGCAGAGCCTTTTGGTCCAAAGGTTTTGAGATGCAGTTGTTGTACTCCCCGTGGTGCCTACCCCTAAGCCACCGCCGTGGTTATCGCAACAGCCAGCGATACTGGCTTTGTTGCTAATAGCCCCATAGCTTAACCCTACGGCGCGGATTTACAACGCTTGATGAAACACCTCTATCTGCATTTATTTGCAATGATCTGCGATCTAAATGCAACGTCCTGATCAAATCCATCCTGGGAAAACGATCTGTGAGAGACCGCCTGCGAGGGATGAGCAGATTAAAGTGCTTTCGTTTTAACCTGAAGCAGTCACGCCTGCCAATTCAGACGGCAACGTCGCAGCAACGCCAGATCAATACCTGTCTACCAAGTCGACCACACCGGCTGGCACTGTACAGGCAACGGCGCGACTCGCCCAAGGTCTGCCCAAGGTTGTCCGGGACGATGAAAATCCGAACCCGCCGAAGCTAACAGATCGTATCTAGTGGCAAGGTCCGCTAACGTTATGGTGTGGTTTGGCTGCTGCATTGAGCAGATCACTTCAATGGCCGCACCCCCAGTTGCTTTAAACTCCTCAATTAAATTGCGCAGCTTGGTAAGCGTCATCTTATATTTTAACGGATGCGCAATTACGGCCGTGCCCCCCGCTGCGTTTATCCAGTCACAAGCGGTTTCCATAGAAGGCCAATGCGCCTTAATATCACCGGCCTTACCGGCGCCAAGATAGCGCTTAAACGCTTCGGCCATCGATTTCACTGCGCCTCGATCGACAAGGTGTTGAGCGAAATGCGGCCGGCCAATCGTGGCCCGACCCGCTTTGAGCAGCGCACCGGCCAAGGTTTCGCGTAAACCCAGCTTCGCTAAGGCCGCGTCGATATGCTCTGCCCTGAGTAATCTCGCTTTGGCCTGTTGCTGCATAGCTTGATCCAGCTGCGCGTGCGCCAACTGTAAATTCAAGCCGACAATATGGATATCTCGGCCACGCCATTGGGTAGAAAACTCGCAGCCGGGAATAATGCGTAAATCGCCCAAATCGACTGCGTCGATGTGCGCATAGGCTGCTACCGTATCGTGATCGGTGATGGACAGTTGCTTGACCCCGCGAGCCTGAGCTTGCGCCAAAATCTCCGCCACGCTGAGCGCGCCATCGGAGTGACAGGAATGCAAATGCAAATCGTACATTAAGGAATAACGCTCCTGCGGCTAATGATTGACGGCAACCATAAATGGGTGAAGTGTAACGGCTCGCTGACCCGCACCGCCAGCAATAGATGCCTGCCCGGATTGCGACGCCATGGATCTCTGCGGCGATCAGCCCTATTCCGTCTGCTTGGCATAACTGAACCAAAGCGCAGCGAAGCCAACACTTAGGCAACGGCTCTCGCGTTACTCCCGCTTGGCGCGGATCGCCTGGTTTGCCCCGTTTTCAAACGTACCAACCGCAACTTCATTCGCGTCCTCCGGACCACTGGGATTCTGGCGACACTTCCGGCAGACTACCGCGAATTTTTCTGATGTGGGAAGGAACCTTATGAAAGGCACAGTGCATTACGAAACTCGCGGCAACATCGCTCTGATGACCGTGGACAACCCGCCGGTAAATCCGCTTTCTTCGGGCGTGCGCCAGGGCTTAGCAGATGGCATTAACAAAGCATTAGCTGACGATGCAATAGCAGCCGTCGTTTTAACCGGCGCAGGCCGCGCGTTTATCGCCGGCGCAGACATTTCTGAGTTTGGCGGTAAAGCTGAAGGCCCGAGCCTGCACGACTGCCTCAACACCATGGACGCCAGCACCAAGCCGATCATTGCCGCCATTAACGGCACGGCATTTGGCGGTGGTTTGGAAGTCGCTCTGTGCTGTCATTATCGTGTAATAGCGCCAAAAGCGCCGGTTGGCCTACCTGAAGTTAAACTCGGACTGCTTCCTGGCGCAGGTGGCACGCAACGTCTGCCGCGCTTAATCGGCGCAGAAAAAGCGCTGAACTTCATGATCACAGGCGACCCTATTCCGGGACCTGCCGCACAGGCGCTTGGCATTGCAGACGCAGTTGCAGATGGTGACGTGGTGGCTTCGGCAATCGCCTTTGCGGAAGACATCATCGCCAAAGGCAGCCCAATTCGCCGCATCCGCGATGAAGAAAGCATCGTTGCTGCAGATCGCGGCAATGCCGAACTCTTTGACAATGCACGCAAGACTGCCGCACGTAAAATGCGCAAGCGTTTTGCACCGGAAATGATCGTCCAGTGTGTCGAAGCTGCTGTAAATTTAGGCGACTTCGACGCCGGCATGCAGGTCGAAGCAGAATGCTTCGGCAAATGTCTAAAACACCCACAACGCGAGTCGTTGATCCATATGTTCTTCTCGGAAAGAGAAGTTGCGAAAATTCCCGACGTGCCCAAAGACACGCCGACTCAGGATATTCAAAGCGCGGCAGTTATCGGTTGCGGCACCATGGGCGGCGGCATCGCCATGAACTTCCTGAATGTGGGCATTCCGGTCACCTCGCTTGAAATGAATCAGGAAGCCTTGGATCGAGGCTTCGGCGTAATCAAACGCAACTACGACATTCAAGTACAGCGCGGTCGCATGACAGCAGAGCAAGTTGATCAGCGTATGGGCCTGTTGACCGGCACCACAAGCTACGACGATCTCGCCAATGCTGACGTTATCGTTGAAGCAATCTACGAAAACATTGACGTCAAAGTAGAGACCTTTGAGAAGATCGAAGCCGTCGCCAAGCCCGGCGCGATTCTCGCTTCTAATACATCAGGTTTGGACATCGACCGTATGGCAGCAGCAACCAGCCGGCCTGAATCGGTCATTGGCTTGCACTTCTTTAGCCCCGCTAACGTGATGCGTTTGCTCGAAGTCGTGCGCGGCGAAAAGACGAGCAACGAGACCATCGCTTCCTCTATGAAGCTGGGCCGTACGCTGAATAAGGTCGCCGTGTTGTCTGGCAACGCGCCGGGCTTTATCGGCAACCGCATGTTAGCCGGCTACACCCGTCAGGCAGGTGAAATCATTCTGCAAGGCGCCACACCATACCAAGTGGACAACGTCATGTTGCAGTTTGGCATGCCGATGGGCCCATTCCAGATGAACGATCTGGTTGGTTTAGACCTCGGCTGGCGTGCACGTAAGCTCGGCGGCATGAAGCCAGAAGACGTGCCGATTACGGCGCGCGTTGCGGATAAACTGTGTGAAATGGAGCGCTTTGGCCAGAAGACCAATCGTGGCTTCTACATTTATCCGGAAGGCAGTCGCGCCGGTCAGCCCGATCCTGAAGTCGTGCAGATGGTCGAAGCAACCTCTGCTGAGCTGGGCATCGATCGACGCCCGATTGACGACGATGAAGTACTTAAGCGTTGTCTGTATCCAATGATTAATGAAGGCGCCCGCATCCTCGAGGATGGCATCGCCATTCGTGCCTGCGACATCGATATCGTCTATATCAACGGCTACGGCTTCCCGGAGGTGACCGGCGGCCCTATGTTCTGGGCCGACCAGCAAGGTTTGGACAACATTCTGGCTGACATCAAGAAATTCCAGGCTGAGTACGGCGGCCCGGCATGGGAGCCTGCACCATTGCTAGAGAAACTGGTTGCCGAAGGCAAAACCTTCGCCAGCCTCTAAGGCTAAAGTGGCTACTGAGGTTGGGACTCGCTACCGCGATTCCCAACCTTATCCCTAAGCCCGTCACGTACCCCGCTCGCTTTGATTAAAGGTTATCGTTAGCGCTGATGCCAATCCTGAAAACGGTGTTTGTCTAAAGCACTATTTTTGCCGTTATGGTTCCACTAACCCGATTTGAGAGAGGAAGTAGCGCATGCTTCAAGGCATTCATCACGTTTCAATCAACGTCGACGATGTCGACACCGCCACGCATTTTTACGTAGCTGTACTCGGCATGCAGTTGCTGCCACGACCCGACCTGGGCTTTCCCGGCGCCTGGCTGCAAAGCGGCAATCAGGAGGTTCACCTGTTGGGTATTCAGAGCGGTCGGCCGCCACAAGAACAGCATTTCGCATTTCTGGTAGACAACATAGATAGCGTGGCGGCTCAGCTAGATGCTCACGCCATAGCGCACACAACAGCAAAGGAAATTACCGGCGTATGCCGACAAATGTTCACTCACGATCCCAGCGGCAACATGATTGAGTTCAACCAACGACTAAATTAAGCCCTTATTCCGGAGCTCAGTTTATAGCCATTTATTAACCAAACTAACATCCAAAAATGGCAAGCTTGCTGCCTAACCTAGGAAAAGACCGGTTAAAGAACAACGTTAAAACTGAGCAAACCGCGACAGAGCTGGCCGGCTTTAAACAATATTAACGAACCCATATTAACGAATAGGCCCAATGCCAAAATGCACACCCTAAATACCCAGCGCATCGTAAGCAGGCTCGAGGAGAACATCCGTATCCGCCTTACGGCGATGGCACTCGCCTTAGCCGTATTAGCGATGATGTTTACCCAGGCCGCGTGGGGCCATGGCGTCGACGATGGCGACGCGAGCTTCCTTGCCAACCAAACCGGCTTCCACTTTTGGCCATACTTTTATCTCGGCGCAAAGCATATGGTGACCGGCTATGACCACTTATTGTTTTTGGCAGGCGTTATTTTTTTTCTATATCGCATGCGTGAGGTTGCGCTCTACGTCACCTTGTTTGCAGTCGGTCACAGCACGACGCTACTGCTGGGTGTGGCGCTAGATATCCCAGCGAACGCTTATCTCATTGATGCGATCATCGGATTTTCGGTCATTTACAAGGCATTCGAAAATCTGGGTGGCTTCACTCACTTCGGCATAGCACCTTCCACCCGCATCGCGGTAGCCGTATTTGGCCTGTTTCACGGCTTTGGCTTGGCCACCAAATTGCAGCAAATCAGCTTGTCAGAAAATGGCTTGCTGGCCAATCTGGTCGCTTTTAATCTCGGTGTGGAGGTTGGTCAGTTGCTGGCTTTGGCAGGCATCGTCACGCTGATGAACGGATGGCGTCTCCACGCAGGCTTTATGCAGCAAGCACGTTACGCGAATGTGGTCTTAATGAGCGCTGGGTTTTTGCTGGTCGCCTATCAGCTCGGTGGATACTTCTGGGCCGACGTCAGCTAGAACCATGTCCGCGCCCACATGACAATCGCCCAGCACGATAATCACCGAGAACGGTGCTTAAATA
>DJYW01000019.1:13447-35125 GCA_002450255.1 Gammaproteobacteria bacterium UBA6968 | reverse complement strand
TTTGGCTCAGCGAACCTCGGTCGCTGGTGCAGACGGCACCAGCGACGCGGTCGATTGGCAGGCGGTGAAGAGTGTGGCCGATGTGGAATCGCATTTGGGTGCAGGCGGCGAGGTGGTGCTGCTGGATATCTATGCAGATTGGTGTATTTCCTGCAAAACAATGGAAGCGCAGGTTTTCCCCGAGCCTGAGGTGGCTGCGTTGCTGCAGCAATTTACGCGCATTCGAGCAGACGTCACAGCAAATGATGAGATTGATCAGGCTATGCTCAAGCGTTATGGCTTATTTGGCCCGCCGAGTTTGGTTTTTTTTGCGCAAGATGGCGGTGAAATCACCGAAGTTAGGCTCCAGGGAGAGGTTGATGCCGAGCGTCTTCGCGATCATCTGCAACAAGTATTGGCGCTTTGATTTTTAAAGGTCACCAAAAATGGCTTTAAGTTCGCTTATCTTGCCGCTAAAATCGGTTAAATTACTTAAAAACACCGAATCCTGGATTCGGCCTTATCCGTGCTGTGCGACTTGAGTGTTGAAGTAGGCCGACGGATTTAAGCAAGCGAGGGCACTATGCCAAAAGATGCTACGACTGATGCTTCGCAAGAATGTCGCATGTTGGTTTTGAATGGCCCCAATCTGAATTTATTGGGTTCCCGTGAGCCGGAAGTCTATGGCAGCGAAACCCTTGCAGACATTGTTGCAGGCCTGAGCGCCTGGGGTGAGATTCATGGTGTTGTCCTTGACCATCTGCAGAGTAACGCTGAGCACGAACTCGTCAACGCGATTCATGATGCTGGACGAGACGGGACCAAATTTATCGTTATCAACCCCGGCGCCTTTACGCATACCAGCGTCGCCATTCGCGATGCCTTGCTCGGCGTCAACATGCCTTTTATCGAAGTGCATCTTTCTAACGTGCATGCACGCGAGGCGTTTCGCCAGGTTTCATATTTGAGCGATGTAGCGGTTGGCGTTATTACCGGATTTGGGTCGGCAGGCTATCTTTTCGCTCTGCAAAAAGGGCTGGAGCTAGTGCACCAAGATTAGTCTCACGTTAAAGAGTACGACGCGAATAGAATAAGGCAACGGGGCGAATTTATGGATTTACGCAAAGTCAAAAAGCTTATAGAACTGGTCGAGGAATCCGGCATAGCGGAGTTGGAAGTGAGTAGCGGGGATGAGTCAGTCCGCATTTTGATGCCCAGCGGGGTAACGGCCGTGCAGAGCATTGCGCCGCCTGTAGTTGGGGTCGATAGTGAAGCAGTCGTTTCTGCATCCGAGGCAGCAGTAGTTCAGGCGGATCCGGCGAATTCCGTTGCGGCCACGGTAATCCGGGCGCCAATGGCCGGTACTTTTTATCGTGCACCCAACCCTGACGCCGCACCGTTTGTGGAAATAGGCCAAGTCGTTGCTGCGGGTGACGTGGTTTGTATCATCGAAAGCATGAAAATGATGAACGAAATCAAAGCCCCAACTGGCGGCGTGGTTGCTGATATTGCGACCGCGAATGGCACGCCGATCGGTACCGGCGCCGCCTTGATTACGTTGGGTTAGGCAAGCGTCAATCGGAACGTCAAAGTGAGCTGGTTACAACTGCGGGTCGTGCTGCGAGCGGATCAGGTCGAATCCATCGAGGCACTGGTGCTGGGCGCGGGCGCGGTCGCAGTAACGCTGCAAAGTCACGCTGACGAAGTGGTTTTGGAACCTGACCCCGGTGCAATGCCGTTATGGCACGCTGTTATTTTAGAGGCTCTGTTCGACCTCAGCACCGATCTTAGTGCTCTGCGCCACCAAATTGCCTCAGACGCCCCGGAATTGCTCGAAAAGTTAAGTCTGGAATTTGTTGCTGCAGCGGACTGGCATGCGCAAAGCCGACAACACAGTTTGACCGAGCTATTTGCTGAGCGACTTTGGCTGTTACCCAAAGATGTAGAGCCATCGCGCTGGCAACAGCCCGGTCAGGTGGTGATGCAACTTGAACCTGGCATGGCGTTTGGTAGCGGCAGCCATCCAACCACGCATATGTGCTTGGCCTGGTTGGCGCAATCGATCCGCGGTACCGAACGGGTTCTGGATTTTGGCTGTGGCTCTGGCGTGCTGGCGATAGCCGCTGCGGTTCTGGGTGCACAAGTTATCGCCGTCGATCACGACCCACAGGCGGTTACCGCCACAGTAGAAAATGCCGCCGCGAATGCGTTGGATGCCGATGAATTGCGTGTTTTCAATTTAGCAGGCTGGGAACAAGAGCGGTCGCGATTTGTTTCTCGCGGTGCAGCTGACCTGGCGACTGGTGTCCTCGACGACGGCCCTTTCGACGTAATTGTGGCGAATATCCTCGCTGCACCTCTTATTCAGCTGGCGCCAGAGTTTCTTTCGGTATTGCGATCCGGCGGACAAATACTGCTGACGGGGATTCTTGTCGAGCAGACGGAGGCGGTCATGGCCGCTTATCCTGACGTTAGCTTTAGCGAACCTATTCGGCAGGCGGAGTGGGCTTGTTTGGCGGGCACGCTATCCGCCTAAAAGGAATTGGTTTAGGCTTGGGCCTTCGAGGTGCCAGAGTGCCTACATCTGTACCATTAGCATGAACAACAGGGTAGGCGGGACAGGCAAAAATTAGGAAAACGACAAAACCTCTGGGAGGGCAAGATGATTGGATACGTAACCATTGGCACGGCGGATATAGAAAAAGCCTGTGCGTTCTATGATGAGCTGTTTGCAGAAGCAGGCGGCAAACAATTGTTCGGTCAAGATCGAATTAAGTTCTACGGCACCGGACCCGGTGCACCGATGTTGGCGGTGTGTATACCTTACGACAAAAACGATCCTAAGCCCGGTAACGGCACGATGATCGCCATTCCAGGCGGAGACCGAGCTGGTGTCGATAGACTCTATGCCAAAGCAATGGCGCTTGGTGCAACGGATGAAGGCGGCCCGGGCGAGCGTTTGCCGGTTTTTTATGGTGCTTATGTCCGCGATCTGGACGGCAATAAACTCTGTTTTTTCGAAATGAAGATGTAAGTAACCGGTCGCAGACGGGATAACCATCGCGTCTGCTCGACCTTCCACTTCTAATTTTTCACCTCTTATCTTGCGCTGCTCTCCTCGCAGCTATTGCGCCTGTTTCAGCCATACCCTCGCCGATATCGTGTCGGGTACGCTTTATCTGCGCCATAAATAGCGCCTTTAGGTCTTGTTGATGCACGAGCAAAGTCCACAGTCCTCAGCGGTGAAATTTTGCGACGTCGGCGCTATCATTCGTCTCTTTTCTAAGCCGATAGCACCGTGACGCAAAGCCTGCTCAATCCAATCGCTCTAAGCCCCGCCGTCCAGCTGCGTAATGCCGTTGCTTTGGCACCTATGGCCGGTATGACTGATGCGCCCATGCGCACGCTTGCCTGGTCTTTTGGCGCGGGGCATGTGGTCAGTGAGATGGTGTCTGCCAAACCCGAGTTGTGGCATACCGAAAAGAGTCGTCTACGCCGAGTAGGCCTTCCTGAAATCAATCCAAACGCGGTGCAAATCGCCGGCGATGATCCCGTCACGATGGCAGCATCTGCGCAACGCTTGGTAGATCACGGTGCGCAACTAATCGACATCAATTTTGGCTGTCCGGCAAAGAAAGTTTGCCGGCGGGCCGCCGGTTCAGCCTTACTTGCAGATATTGACGGCATCGCGCGTATCGTCGCGGCGGTGGCCGCAGCTGTTGAGGTACCCGTTACTGTAAAAACTCGCACCGGTCTAACGCCTGAGGACAATGCTGGCCTGGCCGCCGCGGTAGCGGCTGAGCAATCCGGGGCGGCCCTGGTGGTGTTGCATGCTCGCAGTCGCGCTTGTCGGTTTAAAGGTGTTGTGGATTACGCGCGGATTCGCCCGATTACCAAACGGCTGGCGATTCCCGTGCTGGTTAACGGCGACATAGATAGCGGCGCTTCTGCCCAGGAAGCCCTCGCCAAGAGCGGTGCTGCTGGCATTATGGTCGGGCGCGGTGCGATGGGCCAGCCCTGGTTATTTGCTGAGCTGTTGGGGCAGCCAGTCCCGCCGCTTGGCGAGCGGGTGGCGATCATGCAGCTTCATCTCACGATGTTGCATGACTTTTACGGCGCTGAATCCGGATTTCGCATAGCCCGCAAACATATTGAAGCCTATCTGCAGCGTTTTTCTGCGCCCGCTTTGCGTCGGGACTTTATGCAGCTTGATGGCGCAGCGGCTCAGGTGAATTGGCTGCTCGCGCACGCCGCCGCAATCGAAGACAAAGCCTCGGCGCACGCTTGTCTTTCGGTAGACCGAGCGGCTTAGTGTTGCTGTCCAGCTGATAACGCAAACACTAAAACAGAACAAGCGCAGGCAAGGCGCCCGGCGAAACGATTTTGGCCAAACCATTCAGCCAAACACTCAGAAGGTATGCAAATGACTTTAAAGATTCGTCGCGCTCTACTCAGTGTCTCCGATAAAACCGGTTTGGAGATGCTGGCGCGCGCACTCCATCAAGCGGGCGTTGCGATGTTGTCTTCCGGAGGCACTTATCGCGCGATTCAAGCTATGGACTTGCCGGTTACCGAAGTCTCTTCGTATACCGGTTTCCCGGAGATGATGGATGGTCGTGTGAAGACCCTTCACCCGAAAATACATGGTGGCATTTTGGCGCGTCGCGGCACCGACGAGTCGGTAATGTCTGAGCACGATATAGCGCCGATTGATTTGGTCGTGGTCAATCTCTATCCCTTTGCAGAAACCGTTGCGCGGCCGGATTGCACTGACGCGATGGCCATCGAGAACATTGATATTGGTGGCCCGACGATGGTGCGCGCGGCAGCCAAAAATCATGCTGATGTCACTATTGTTGTGGATCCCGACGACTATGCGGATCTGGTCGAGGCTATTAATTCTGATAGCTTGGACTTACCGAAGCGGCGCGCGTTAGCGCTGAAAGCGTTTCGGCACACTGCTCAATACGATTCGGCGGTGGCTGCTTATCTCGGCGCTGAGGAATTGCTGCCAGAGAGTCTGACATTGTCTTTCGACAAAGTTGCCGATATGCGATACGGCGAAAATCCGCATCAGGAAGCAGCATTTTATCGTCAATCTGGCGGCGACATTCAGGCAACCATTGCGGCCTACGAGCAGCATCAAGGCAAGGCCCTTTCGTATAACAATATTGCTGACGCAGATGCAGCGCTGGAATCGGTGAAAGTATTCGACGGCTGTGCCTGTGTCATTGTAAAGCACGCTAATCCGTGCGGCGTCGGTATCGCGGCAGATACATTGGCAGCTTATGAAAAAGCGTTTGCGACGGATCCAACATCGGCTTTTGGCGGTATTATCGCCTTTAATGAAGCATTAGATGAGACGACCTTGGAGGCTATCTTAGCGCGCCAGTTCGTAGAGGTGATTCTTGCGCCGAGTTACAGCGCTGCGGCAATTACAATAGCGCGGCAGAAACAAAATGTTCGTCTCCTCAGCTACGGTGGCGGTAGTTACGCTGGTCGCGGTCGAGAATACAAGCGCGTTGGCGGGGGGCTGCTGGTCCAGTCTGCGGATGAGCTCAGTTTTGCTGAGGACAAGCTGCAGGTGGTGAGCGCACGGCAGCCCACTGAAACGGAAATGCGCGATTTGATGTTCGCTTGGAAAGTAGCCTGGTTTGTGAAATCCAATGCCATCGTATACGCCCGGGCGGAACAAACCATCGGCGTGGGCGCGGGACAGATGAGCCGCGTGGTAAGCGCGAAAATTGCCGGACTTAAAGCACGTGAAGAAGGTTTAGAAGTTGCCGGTTCGGTTATGGCGTCGGACGCCTTTTTTCCGTTTCGAGATGGGATTGACGCCGCGGCAGCCGAGCAGATCAGCGCAGTGATTCAACCCGGCGGTTCGATGCGAGATAAGGACGTGATCGCTGCAGCGGACGAGCATGGTATGGCAATGGTATTTACCGGTGTTCGTCATTTCCGTCACTGAATTGACTCGCATTATTTGATTGCACTGCCGAGGAATTTGATTGCTTATAGGTATGTTAGATATTAAGCCGGACGCTAAGGTTTGTTGCGCCTATCAATGCTGCCGGCCTATTTGGTTTTGCAGTCTGAGGCAGTCGTCCGCTGGTCAGTTTGCTTTATGTCAGATCTGATTTAGGTATGACACGGAACGAGCATGGAGACAGCAGCATGAAAGTCATGGTTATTGGATCCGGTGGTCGCGAGCATGCACTTGCCTGGCGTTTGGCCAGCAGCGCGACTGTCAGCGAGGTGTTGGTCGTGCCGGGTAACGCGGGCACCGCACGAGAGGCCAAGGTGCGTAACATCCCATTATCCGTTACCGATATATACGCGCTATTGGCGCTGGCGCAAGAAAAAAGCGTAGATCTGACCATAGTAGGCCCGGAAGTGCCGCTAGTCGGCGGGATCGTTGACGCGTTTCAGGCTGCAGGGCAGAAATGTTTTGGCCCCACTCAGGCCGCAGCTCAGCTGGAAGGCTCCAAAAGTTTCAGTAAGCACTTTATGCTGCGGCATGGCATCCCCACCGCAGCCTATGCTTCTTTTACCGAACTGGAGCCGGCCCTCGCCTATATTCGCGAACACGGCGCGCCGATCGTTATCAAAGCGGACGGCCTAGCCGCTGGCAAAGGTGTAGTGGTAGCGCAGTCCGAGGCGGAAGCCCTCACCGCAGCAACTGATATGCTCAGCGGCAACCGCTTTGGCGAATCTGGCCACCGCGTGGTTGTTGAAGAATTTATGCAGGGCGAAGAAGCTTCCTTTATCTGTATATGCGACGGCAAAACGGCACTGCCGTTTGCTTCGTCCCAGGACCATAAAGCCCGTGATGATGGCGATCGCGGACCGAATACTGGCGGTATGGGGGCTTATTCCCCGGCACCCGTGGTCACACCAGTGGTGCATGAGCGGGTTATGCGTCAGGTAATCGAGCCCACGTTACGGGGTATGGCGGAAGACGGTCACCCGTTTGTCGGCTTCTTATACGCCGGGCTGATGATCGATTCTGACGAACAGGTTAAGGTGGTGGAGTTTAACTGTCGCTTTGGTGATCCGGAGGCGCAGCCGGTGATCATGCGCCTGCAAACAGATCTGGCTGAGCTGTGTCTCGCGGCGATAGCGGGCAAACTGGATCAGCAGAAACTGCTGTTTGACTCACGCACGGCCTTGGGCGTGGTGATGGCCGCGGGCGGTTATCCTGACCAATATGATCAAGGCGATGCGATCTCCGGTTTAGACAAAGATCTCGAAGATACTATGGTGTTCCATGCTGGCACGAGCCTGGAGGATGATGCAGTGGTTACTGCAGGCGGCCGCGTGCTGTGTGTAGTAGGTCTTGGTGATGGCATTGATATCGCTCAGGCTCGTGCTTACGAACGAGTCGACTTAATTGGTTGGCGCGGACGTCAATTTCGCAAAGACATTGGTTATCGAGCCCTGGCAAGATTGGCGGACAACACTTAACGGTTGTTGACTGATTAGCGTTTGCATATAAACGCGTGATATTCAGAACATACCAACAGAGACCCGCAACAATTGGGGCGCAACACTTGAACTCGATCGAAAAGGACCTAAGCGAATGCACAAACAAGCAGAACCTTTGGCGGACAAGCTCATTCTTTCTTTGGATCATGCGCTGCGTACGTTAACCGGTAACCTACCCGCGCATCGCGCCAATCCCGCAGCAGCAGTCGCCGATATTGCTATGGCCGCAGACGAATCAGCACACAGCGCCGGATTGATGCGTGTGAATCATGTTGGCGAAGTATGCGCGCAAGCGCTTTATGAGGGCCAGGCGCTGATGGCGAAAGATCCGGCGTCGAGGGCGCTGTTGTTAGATGCAGCACAGGAAGAGCAAGATCATCTCGCTTGGTGTCGAGACCGCTTAGAAGAACTGGTAGAAAAACCAAGCGTGCTTGCTCCCCTGTTTTATGCCGCGTCTTTCGCTATGGGCGCGGCGTCTGGCGCACTTGGGGATCGCATTAGCCTGGGGTTTGTCGAAGCCACAGAAGACCAGGTTGTAAAACACCTAGACGAACATCTGGAGTCTTTGCCAGCGGAGGATGCGAAAAGTCGCGCCATTCTGGAACATATGCGTGCCGACGAAAAGCGTCATGGGGAGGCCGCCTTGCAGCAGGGCGGCGTGGCATTTCCGCGCGGCGTAAAAACCGCAATGGCCGGGTTAGCAAAGGTGATGACGCGCACGACCTACCGAATTTAACTGCGGCCGGCTCCGGGTGTTGTTAGGCATACGAGCCGCTCGCAGTGGGGTAGGCTAAGCCGCCGCTTCCACAAGCTCAAAGCTATGCTCAATGGTGACACCGCCTCGCGCCAGCATTATCGACGCTGAACAATATTTCTCTGCGGTCATGTTGATCGCCCGCTGTACCTTGGCTGCGTCGATGCCTCGCCCGGCAATCACAAAGTGGATAGTGATATGGGTAAAGGTCTGCGGAGTGTCTTCTGCGCGGGCGCCGCGCAGTTCTGTGCGCATTGACACCAGGTCCTGTCGTCCCTTGGTGAGGATGTCGACGATGTCGTAGGCGGTGCAGCCGCCAAGGCCCATCAAAATCAGTTCCATGGGCCGGCTACCACGGTTCTGCCCGCCCGCTGCTTCCGGACCATCCATCAACACTTCGTGACCTGTTCCACCGCTTGCTTTGAAGTGCACCTGATCGACCCAGGTGACGGTGCTTTCCAGACTGTCAGTCATATCTTGTCCTCGACAATATGCTTTATGGTTTAAACAGCTCAGCCAACGCAACACCGGGTTCCGGTGCTCTCATAAAGGCTTCACCGATTAAGAAGCAATACACTTCATGTTCGAGCATTGCGTCGACATCTGCACGAGTGCTAATGCCGCTCTCGGTCACGACCGTGGTATCGCTTGGCATGTCCGCCAATAGATCCAGTGTGGTTTGCGTGGTGGTGGCGAACGTTTTGAGGTTGCGGTTGTTGATGCCGATCAGCTTTGGCTGTAATGCCAAGGCGCGTTCCAGCTCCGCTGCATCGTGCACCTCGATCAAGACATCCAGGCTTAGTTCGTGCGCGAGGTTATACAGTTCCATTAATTCTTTTTGGTCCAGCGCCGCTACGATCAGCAGCACGCAATCGGCGCCGAGGCAGCGCGCCTCATAAACCTGATAGGGGTGGACGATAAAATCCTTACGTATGGTTGGCAGATTCACTGCCTGAACGACCGCTTCCAGATAGGCATCACTGCCCTGGAAGTACGCTTCATCGGTGAGCACCGATAAACAGGTTGCGCCATGCTTGGCGTAACTTTTGGCAATTGCGACTGGATCAAACTGCGCTCGAATTACCCCTTTGCTAGGGGACGCTTTTTTAATTTCCGCGATGACGCCTGGCTGCTGGTTTGCAGCCGCGTCGCGCAACGCTTTTACAAAGCCGCGTGTCGGTGCGGTAACTGCTGTAGCTCGCGCAGCAAGGTCGGATAATGATTCGTGTTGCAGGCGCGCGGCTATTTCCGCGTGCTTGGTAGACAGTATGGTTTCGAGAATGTTGCTCAATGGGTTGTCTCAAATAATTGTCGTGTTTCTAGACTTCGGGTCAGCGCTGCAGGTCTTTGGCTTGGACCAATACACCCTGTGATCACTTTGAAGTTTCCGCCATCATGCCCGTGATGCGCACCAACTCGTTAAAGCGCTCCTTAGCCAGACCGGCTGCTATCGCATCTTGCGCCATCACCACGCCTTGTTGCATTGAGTCTGCAATACCGGCGACATAAATAGCGGCTCCGGCGTTAAGGCTAACGATGCTCGCAGCAGCTGATTCGGGTTCACCTAGGGACTGTTTCACCAGCGCGAGGCTTGCTTCCAGGGACTCTGCTTTGAGTGCGGCTAATTCTGCGGCCGAGTGCGTTGGTAAATCGAAGTCTTTGGCCTCAAGTGTGTAGTACGAGATGCTGCCGTTTTTCAGCTCAGCCACATGCGTAGTTCTGTCGAGCGTGATTTCGTCCAGCCCGTCGCTATGCACAATCAGAGCTTGCTCAGCGCCTAACAGGTGTAACACTTCGGCCATCTTGCGCTGCCACTCCAGGTCGAAGACACCGATAACCTGGCGCTTTGCGCCGGCCGGATTAGTCATCGGGCCGAGTACATTCATCAGCGTGCGAATGCCTATCTCTTGCCGTACCGGCCCAGCAAAACGCATAGCCGAATGATGTGCCTGAGCAAACATAAAGCCGACACCGACTTCTTCGATACAGGTTTTGATCTGTGCCGGTGTCAAGCTCAAGTTAACGCCGGCAGCTTCCAACAAATCGGCACTGCCGGCGGCGCTTGTCATTTTCCGGTTGCCGTGCTTAGCCACTTTGGCGCCGGCAGCTGCCGCAACGAATGCCGCCGCCGTAGAAATATTGAATAACTTGCGCCCACTGCCTCCGGTACCGCAGGTGTCGATCAAGTTCGGATCACTGACATCGACCTTAGTAGACAGCTCGCGCATGGTCAGTGCAGCGCCAGCTATTTCTTCGGCTGTTTCGCCTTTCACTCGCAAAGCGGCCAATATGGCGCCGATTTGCGCCGGAGTGCAGTTACCGGACATGATGTCGCGGAAGACAGTAGCAGTATCCTGTTTACTAAGATCGTTACCTAATACGATTTGTTGTAAGGCTTCTTTGGCGTTCATGGGCGTCCTTGTTGCGGGCTAGGTATCCAGAAAATTCTTTAATAGAGTGTGGCCGTGGTTGGTAAGAATGGATTCCGGATGGAACTGCACACCTTCAATAGCATATTCACGATGTCGCAGTCCCATGATCTCGTCCATTTCGTCGTCTTTTTCGGTCCAGGCGGTGACTTCCAGACAGTCTGGCAACGAGTCCTTGGCCACTACTAGCGAGTGATAGCGGGTGGCGGTGAAAGGATCGTCGAGTGCTTTGAATACGCCATTTGCAGAATGATGAATGGGAGATGTTTTGCCATGCATCACTTGCTCTGCGCGGACCACCTCGCCCCCAAAAACCTGGCCAATACTCTGGTGCCCCAGACAAATACCGAGAATGGGTAACTGGCCCTGAAAATGCTGGATGACGGCCATGGAAATGCCGGCTTCGTTTGGCGTACACGGGCCTGGAGAGATGACAATTTTCTCTGGCGCCAGCTGTTCAATCTCTGCCAGATTGATCTCGTCATTGCGATAAACCTCCACAGCAGCGCCGAGCTCGAGTAAATATTGCACCACGTTGTAGGTGAAGGAGTCATAGTTGTCGATCATTAAAATCATGCGTCTGGTCTCGTCGTGTTCAGGTTGTCACCGTTTTGCAGAGCGCTCTCTTCTGCTTCACCAAGCCGCTCCAATTGGCTGCGAATGCTTTGCAGTGCTTCTTGTGTTGCGCGCAGCTCGCGCAGTATTTCGTCGCGACTCGGTGCCGCATTCAGTGCTTCCAGTTGTTCGGTTTTGGCTTTGTCTAAATTATTCAACACGACGGCGATGAACAAGTTGACCACCACAAAGGTGCCCATCACCACGAAGCTAACAAAATACATCCATGCCCAGGGCTCGCTATCCATAGCCGCATACATCACATCGGTCCAATCCTCCAAGGTGACGATTCTGAACAAGGTGAGCAGCGCAATACCCAGGTTGCGCCAATGGGTCGGATCGATCGCATGGAAAAAGTGATATCCGGCTACGGCGTAAACATAAAAGATAATCGACATCAGCAGAATGACATTCATCATGCTGGGAATAGAGCGGATCAGAGTATTCACGATTAAGCGCAATTCCGGGAAGCTGGATATGAGGCGCAGCACCCGCAGCAGCCTGGCCAAGCGCGCCAGGGTTGCCAGCTGCCCGCCAGCGGGAATCAAGCTCGCAACAATGATAGAGAAATCGAAAATGTTCCAGCCATCATAGAAATAGCGATGCGGCTTGGGGTAGTGGGCCAGGAGTTTTATCCCTGCCTCGGCAATAAAAAACAGCAGACACAACCAATTTGCCCATTCAAAGTAAACGCCATATCGGCTGGTTAACTCCGGCGACGTATCTAAGCCAATCACTACGGCGTTGATGATGATGATCGCCGTGATCGATTGCTGAAACAATTTGTGGTTACAGATTGCGTTGGCCCATTGCATGACGCTAACCCTTGTTCTGCTCGGTTTGTTTGAACACTTTGTGCTCCGCTTGACCTGTTGTTGGCTTGTATCTTGTTTGGCTGTGATTGTTCGGCGAACCGCGCTGAGTGCCGGCTATTTGGGGTTAGCCCCTTCAGCTGTGTATATTGCCCTAGCTTATTCCGGCTCACTGAAGTTACGTTCTGCCAAGGCGGCTGCCTGAAATATGGCGCGGCCTTTATTCAGGCTTTCTTTCCATTCCAGCTTGGGCACTGAGTCAGTCACTACACCTCCGCCAGCTTGAATATACAGCCGACCCTCCTTGATCACAGCGGTCCGAATCGCAATGGCAGTATCCATGTTGCCGTTCCAAGCAAGATAGCCCACTGCGCCACCATAGATGCCGCGCTTTACGGGCTCTAGTTCATCAATGATTTCCATGGCGCGTATTTTGGGTGCGCCGGACAGCGTGCCCACAGGCAAGGCGGCCCGCAGTACATCCATAGCTGTTTTGTTAGGCATGAGCTGGCCTTCTACGTTGGAGCAGATATGCATGACATGCGAGTAGCGTTCAATGACAAACTGGTCGGTGACCTTAACTGATCCGGGTGTGGCGACTCGGCCGACATCGTTGCGACCAAGGTCGATCAGCATGAGGTGTTCTGCTATCTCTTTAGGATCTCTCAATAGTTCCTCTTCCATAGCCAAATCGTCAGCTTCGTCGTGACCGCGTCGCCGCGTCCCTGCCAGCGGACGATTGGTGATGACTCCGTCCTCTAAGCGCGCCAGGATCTCAGGCGACGAGCTTACGATTTGAAAGTCGTCCAAATCCATAAAATACATATACGGCGAGGGATTCAGGCTGCGTAACGCACGGTAAAAGTTAATAGGCTTGGCTTGAAAAGGGATTGCCATCCGCTGCGCGAGTACAACCTGCATGACGTCGCCGGCGCGCGTATATTCGCGGATGCGTTCCACCGCTGCTTTGAACTCAGCTTCACCGAATTCGGACACAAAATCGTTTTCAGTAATGTTTTGATTGGCTGTACTGGCTTCCAAGCCAGTCACGGGTGCCTTTAGATCGGCCACCCGCTGCGCCAGTTTGGCTCGTGTCGCAGCCTCGCTGTCGACATCGTCCGGGTCGATTAGGCTGATGAGTTGCATGCGTCCGCGCAGGTTATCGAAGACCACGACCTCATCGCTAACCATAAGCATGATGTCCGGCGTGCCGAGCGGATCAGCGGGTGTGGAAGCTGCCAGTTTCGCTTCTACATAGCGCACGGTGTCGTATCCGAAATAACCAACCAAGCCACCGTAGAACCTGGGTAAACCCTCTACCTCGGCGACCTGAAAACGATTTTGGAATGATTCGATAAAGTCCAGCGGATCGTCGCTTTCAGCGGATTCGATGAGTTCACCGTCGTAACGAATTTCAATTGTGTTGCCGGTGACGCTCAGAACGGTTCGGGCGGGTAGGCCAATGATTGAATAACGGCCCCATTTCTCACCACCTTGGGCGCTTTCCAGCAGGTAGGAATACGGGCCTTTTGCCAGCTTCAGATACACGGATAAAGGGGTATCCAAATCTGCCAAGGTTTCAACGACGACGGGAACGCGTCGGTAGATGAGTTCAGGTGTGGTCATTGCAGCACTCCGCTAGCAGCGTAAAAAAAGAACGAAAACGGACTATTGGGTTGGGGCAATACGCCAACGCCAGCGACTGATGTGCCGGTGATCAAGGCAACGAATTGTGATGCCTGTTGTGCTCATAGAAGTCTCGTTTTGCTGCTGTTCTTGCGCCCCATGTGGACGCAATAAATGTGCTGCTACCAAAGTTGTCTCGAGCGAGGGCGAGTCGCCGGAGGTGGCGAAGATTAGCACGAGGCGGAGCGCGCTGCACCAGTGCGAACTGTCCGCTCTGACTCAGCCAGCTGCGTTCAGATAACGCTCAACGCTGGCTGGGCAGCACTTCTGCCAGTTGGTCGATGACAGCAGTGGGGGCGAGGTCGACAACGTTGACGCCATGGTTATAGCCATCGCGAAGGCAGGCAACATCGACGTTTGCAGCTTTTGCGGCACCCACATCGGTGCCTGAATCGCCAACCATCAGAACTTCCGCAGAACTAAGCTCAAATTTTTCCAGGCACAACAGAATGGGCTCCGGCGCCGGCTTGGATTTCGCTGCAGTGTCGCCGCTCACGATCAGGTCGAAGTAATCGCTCAAGCCAATTTCTTGCAAGAGTGGATGCGTGAGCTCTGCGAGCTTGTTGGTCACTACAGCGAGTCTGTAGCCGCAGTCGCGCAGCGTTGTGAGCGTGGTTAAAACCGTCGGGTACAACTCGCTTTGATCGGCCAGATGGCTCTTATAATAATCGAGGAATAATGGCAGTAGACCTTCTACTTGCTCGGCATCGATATAGCGCTCGTGGTGTTGCAGAGCCTCTCGAATCAAGGTTCGCGAACCATGTCCGACCCAGTGTCGAATCAAAGCCGTTGGGCTGGGTGGCAGAGCGATGCTGGCGAGGGCGTGATTGAGCGCGGCGCCAATGTCTGGAGCGCTATCCAGCAGGGTGCCATCTAAGTCAAAAAGGTAGCCTTTATAGCTGGGTTTTAACGGCACACTATGTCCTTACCTGTGGAGGCGGCGCGGGTCAAAGGATTACGCATGGTCTTGAATGGCGGCACGCATAGCTGTGATGGTCGCCGCATAATCTGCAGACCCAAATATTGCGGTGCCTGCGACAAATGTATCCGCACCGGCAGCGGCAGCAGCGGCAATGTTATTGGTCTTGATGCCGCCATCAATCTGTAGACGAATTGCTGGATTTGCCGCGTCGATCAGCGCGCGCGCTGCCGTCAGTTTGGTCAGGCTAGAGGTAATAAAAGACTGGCCGCCAAAGCCTGGATTGACCGACATGATTAGCACTAGGTCCACCAGATCAATAACCTCGGACAGGTGGTGCAGCGGCGTTGCAGGATTGAACACTAAGCCAGCCTTAACCTCACGTTCCTTTATGCTCATCAAGGTTCGATGCAGATGTTCGGTAGATTCCGGGTGTACGGTGATGTAGTCCGCACCGGCTGCAACAAAATCATCAATCAGCCGGTCGACGGGCTTCACCATTAAATGCACGTCTACGCAGGCTGTGCAGCCTGCTTTGCGCAACGACTCCAGCACCAACGGCCCGATAGTCAGATTGGGTACGTAGTGGTTGTCCATCACATCGAAGTGAATGCTATCCGCACCAGCGGCGAGTACTGCATCGACCTCAGCCCCAAGTCTGGTGAAGTCGGCAGCCAGAATAGACGGTGAGATCCAGGGCGAGTTGTGGCTCATAGTGTCGTAGTTTCCAAATCAGAGGGGCCTACTATAAACCACCATGCTGCAAATCGGTGTCGCATGGCGCGAAAAGCACTGGGTTTAGGCAGCATTGCAGTGCAAGATTTTCCGTGGCGGGACCGTGGCATCAGACGATGGACGAGCGGATAAATCAGCGGGGCGAAGCAGCGATGCGTAGATGTTCCAACGGCTTACAACGTGAGGCGCAGCGAACGCTCGGTTTAGTTGTGGCTCTCATGATGTCCCTGACGCACGCGCTCGTACTCCTCCGGCGTGCCGATATCGGTCCAATCGCAAGTCGTAAGTTGAGCGCTAAGCTTACGCTGTGGTAAGGCGCCGAAGAACAGATCACGCAACGAAAACGCGCCTTCCGGCGAATCGTTGAAAAGGTTTGGGTGAAGAATAGCGATGCCGCAGTAAACGTAGCCCTCGCCGCGCTCGCTCACATGCAGATTGTTGCCGTCACCGGCAACATTGAAGTCTCCCTGTTCTCGATGGCCTGGCTTCATTTTTAAAACCAGATGGCCCAACGTATCGCCTGCCAAACCAGCGGGCAGATTGCGGAAATTGAAGTCTGTGTAAATGTCTCCGTTCACCAGCACAAAGGGATCGTTACCCAAAAGCGGCAGCGCTTTGCGGATGCCGCCGCCAGTATCTAACAAAGTGTCTTCGCGGCTGTAATGAATCTTGACGCCAAAGTGGCGGCCGTCCCCAAAATGCGCTTCGATCTGCTCGCCCAGGTGGCACAGATTGATTACGATATCGGTGATACCGGCGTGTTTTAGCTGTGCGACCTGGCGCTCAATCAATGGTTGCGTGCCGATCAGCAGCATTGGCTTGGGACAATGATCGGTGAGTGGTGCAAGGCGTCGGCCTTCGCCTGCGGCTAAAATCATGGCGGTTGTCATTTGCGCTGAGGGAGTGGAATGCGGTTCTCGCTGGCGCATAGCGGCACTCATGCTGGTAAGTCGCTTGTAAGCTGCTCTAACCGAGCTGCGACCCTATGCTGTAACTGGTGCAGCGTTGCGCTGAGTGCGGGCAACTCCGCGCGCCCTGCGACTAAGCGCTGAATCTGTTTCAGGACCGGGCTAATGTGACGCAAGTGAGTGGCTTTGCCGTCGCGCAGGTAGAGCCGCGCAAAAATACCAACCGCTTTGACTTGGCGCTGAATCGCTGTTGCCTCAAGCCAGCGCTTGGCTTGGTTGAAGTCGATGCCGGAAAACAGCGGGTGTTGGTGTAAAAAGGCTTTTAATCCGGCATCTACGGTGCTCGTGTCATGGACCCAGTAGCAGTCGTGCAGGAGCGATGCCAGGTCATATAGAGCCGGTCCTGTTAGCGCGTCCTGAAAATCGATCACGCCGATTTGCGCATCGCGCCACAGCAAGTTGCGGCAGTGATAATCGCGATGTACCACGGTTTGCGGCTGGCGGACGATGTCGGAGAGCAACTGGTCGCGCTCGCGGTTGATCCGCTCAAGCAGTGCTGGCGTCCACGCTTGTTGCAGAAGACCCGCTACCAACCAAGTATGAAACAGATCAAATTCATCGGTGAACCGTTGTCGGGAATAGGGAGGAATATCTTTGGTTGCGACGGTCTGCAAGCGGCGTAAAACGTTTATCGCGCAGCGCAACGCGGGCTCTTGAGCACCGCTCTCATACGCCTCAGCAACATGTACTGTGCCGAAGTCTTCAAGCAGGAAAAAGCCGCGCTCTAAATCCTCGGCGTGAATTATTGGTACGGGGATGTTTTGGGAGTGAAAAAATCTGCCGAGTCGAAGGAAGTCCTCGTTATTCTCCAAATGCGGCGGACTCAGCATAGCGATGTAGGTGCCGGTGGAACCGACTGCACGAAAAAAGCGCCGATGGCTGGCTTCCTGAGGCAATGGATCGATTTGAATGGGTTCCCTGCCGTAATACTGGCACACCCATCCGGCTAGGCTATAAAAGTCGTCGCCGGTTGCGGCGTGTTGTGCGGTTGAATCATTCACGATCGGTATTATAACCGCAGAGATAATTTCTTTATCATATCGCCTTTATCCATTTTTGGACGTGCTGTCGCCGTCATGTAGAGCTTTTATGCTTCGTTCCCTCTTTAGTTCGGTTAGCGCTTTTAGCGCGTTTAGAGTCAACGCGATTAGAATAATTCGGATATGCGGCGTGGTGGTGGCACTCGGCTTTGCTATGAAAACGCAATCATTGGAAAGTCGATTAAGTCCACAGCACAAAGCCCCTTTAGCGGATGCCTCGCTGAACCTGGCGCGGGTGCTTGACTGCCAATTTACTTTGTCTGCGGATGCCCAATCGGCCGTGCTGGATTTGCCGCGCGTAACTTCTCAAGGGTTTGATATCAGTGCGGCGCGGCTGGTCGGGTCGTCGAACACAGTTGAGTTTAGCGGTGACGTCACGGTTATCCAGGCTAACCGGCAGCTGAATGCGGAGCGGGTGATCACCGAGTTGGAGGCTGCCGCAGATACACTAGGATCGATGCAGCGTTTGTTGCTACCCGATGGCGGTCGTTGGTCAGATACAAGGACCCAGGTTCGAGCTGGTCGGATCGATCTGAATGCCGCTGCCGAGACTGGGTTGGCGGATGATGTGGAACTTTTGTTAGCAGATCGAGGCCTGCGCGGCTGGGTACAGCGTATCCAGCAAGACGATGCCGATCGGGCGCAAATGCAGAATCTCGTCTTAACCCGCTGCGAGCCAAACCAACTGGGTTGGTCCGTTGCGATCAATCAACTGCGGTACGATGAAGCCAGCGGTACTGTCGGCTTGACTGACTTTGCGATTCGAGTCGGCGACAAGCGGGTTTTTTTCTGGCCTAAGTTCACTCTAAACACGGGAACAGAAGAGCAACGCCCGGCGGGTCTGATTTCCCCGGAAATACGCTTTTCCAATCAGGACGGGCTTGATGTGACCGTGCCCTACGGCGTTAACTTGAGCCCTCATTGGTACGCGACCGTTCGCCCGCAAGTGATTACCGGGCGTGGACTAGGTTTAGGCGCCACCTTGGAAAATCTGGGTGAAAGTACGCAGACAACGCTGAGTGCCCAGCAAATTTTTTCTGACGATTTATATAATGGCCGCTACAACCGCGATGAATACAAGCGGTTCGGCGGTAAGGCAAAATTTGGTTCGTTTCAACCTGCAGACCGCTGGCTCGGGTCGCTGCAACATAACGGTCAGTTCGCCGGCCTAACGACCTTCGTTGACTTCAGCAAGGTCAGCGATGCCGATTTCTTTCGCGATCTCGATCCTGGCATGCCCCTCAGTCAACCGTTTTATGTAAGTCAGAAAGCGGGGTTCGCGGTGCGCGGACGGCATTGGACGGCTCGCCTGCAGACCTATGGATTCCAACGGCTAGACGAATTTCCACTGGCACCATATCGCAAGCTGCCACAGCTGACCTTGACTTATAAGAGGCCGCTGGCGGGCACCTCGGCTTATGCCAGCAGTGGTCAAGTCAGTGTCGATTGGCTGCTGGATTGGACTCGCTTTACCCGTGCGCCGCTGGCCAGCAACGAGGTGTATACCGATCCGCTGGCCTCGTTAATCGGCGAGCGCATGCATCTGCAGCCCGAACTAGCCTGGCGTAAACGTTGGCCAAGTGGATTTGTTAGCGTCGCTGGCGGATATCGCTACACTCAGTATGATCTACGGCGGGTGGATCATCCGACGGTAACGCCGCTTGCTAACTCCAAACCAGATCGGGGCATTGGCTTCGCGCGCCTTGAGGGTGGGTTGTTTTTTGATCGCAATGTGGTCGGTAGCAAGTGGCAGCAAACGGTTGAGCCCCGCATCCAATATTTGCGTTCCGGCTATGCCCGTCAGGACCATTTGCCTTTGTTCGACGTTGCCCCCAGATCGCTGGGTTTCACCGAATTGTTTGCTAACAATAATTATTTTGGCTTGGACCGATTCAGTGAAGCGGACAAAGTCGTCGTCGGCGTCACCTCACGGCTTATTGCCAATTCGACGGGTAATCAGCGGCTTAGTGTCAGTCTCGGCAAGACCATCCATTTGCGCACGCTGCGCTATCTTTTAAGTGAAGATCTGCAGCGCTTCGACGGCGAGCTTACCGCGGCGGAAATCAACCTGAACGTTAGCCAGCGATGGCACATTTCCGCTAATCAGGTTTGGCAGGATGATTTCGCACAAAGCTTGGAAACGGGCCTGGCGTTACATTATCGCAGTGACAATCGCCATATTATCAATATCGCGTGGCGCGATCGCCCCGTTGATGGCATCAGTCAAGGCGAGCTCGGTTTGTATTGGCCGGTCGCTCGTAATTACTCTGTCGTGCAGTATCTGCAATATGACCTCGAGCGCAATCGAGCGGTTGCAGCAATATTCGGCATCGAGTTTGATAATTGTTGTTTACGGGCACGTTTTGCACTGCGCCAGCAGGAGAATAATCCGTCTTATGTAGGCGGTCCGGAGCAGTTGGCTTTTCGCGGTGGCTTTGATCGTGGCGTCGTGGTGGAGTTCGAGCTTAAGGGATTGGCGCGAATCGGGCGCAAATTCGAGAGTTTGCTGCTAAGACGTATGCAAGGTTATCGAGGTGCAACTATGCGGATGCCCGGCAAGGGCCGCTAGCTGATCTGAAAAGGGCTGCTTTAAGCTCGGCTCGCGGTGTTAGAATCGGCGCTTACGGCGGCTGAGTCGTTACTAATTTAGGTTTGAAAATGAGTACATGTTCGAGAGTCATTATGAAAAATTGGATTATGGGCAGCGTGCTGAGCGGTCTTTTGGTTGTGGCGCTCACCGTCGGTAACGCGCATGCCACTTATCAAAAATTGGACGCTATCGTGGCGATTGTTGATGAAGACGTGGTGCTGGCGAGTGAACTCATGACTCGGTTGCAAACCGTGCGCGAGCAGATGCAGGCGAATCAAATTCCAATTCCGCCGAATGATGTTCTGGTTAATCAGGTCATGGAACGCCTGATTCTGGAGAACATTCAAAGCCAGGAGGCACAGCGTCGGGGTATCGAAATAGATGACGAAACCCTGACCCGCGCGGTCAATCAGTTCGCACAAAATAACAACATGACCCTGCCGGAATTTCAGGTTGCTTTGGCTAAGGATGGCGTGAGCTATCGCGAGTTTCGCGAAGACATTCGCGGCGAACTCGTGCGGACGCGTCTGCAGCGCGGCATGATCAATCGTCGCGTAGCCATAACCGAACAGGACGTCCAGGGGCTACTTAACTCGCCTGCGTATCAGGAAATGTTTTCTGACGATTACCGGGTTGGTCACATCATGCTTGCGTTTGACGATGACGCGTCAGAAGCGGTGGTAGAGCAGGCTAAACAAAAAGCCGCGACGTTGATTAAAGCGCTTCGCGACGGGGCAGATTTTGCCGAGACAGCTGTTGCAAATTCCGCCGCAAGCTCGGCTTTGGAGGGCGGCGATTTAGGTTGGCGTAAAGCTGGCGAATTACCCAGCCTGTTTACCGAGCCAGTCCTGGAAATGGCTGTCGGTGATGTTGCTGAACCGATTAAGACAGGCAGCGCGTTTCACATTATCAAATTGTTAGAGCGGCGCGGCGCGGGGACTCAGCAGGAAGCCCAAACTAAGGTGCGGCATATCCTGGTGCGGCCCTCGGCCATTCGCACACCGGCAGATACAGAAGCATTGTCACGAGAAATCCATGGCCGGTTGGTGAACGGGGAAGATTTCGAAACCCTCGCAAAAGAATTTTCCGAAGATCCCGGTAGTGCCCTCAACGGAGGGGACCTGGGCTGGTCGACGCCAGACCAGTTTGTACCCATTTTCGCAGAAGTGATGGAGGCGACGGCAGATGAGGCGCTCAGCGAGCCATTTTTGTCGGAGTTCGGTTGGCATATCTTAACCGTCGAAGGGCGGCGCTCTCAGGATATGAGTGAGGAAGCCCGGAGCAATATGGCGTTGGAGTTGTTGCACCGCCGCCGCTATGAAGAAGAAAGACAAGAATGGCTGAAAGAAATTCGCGATGAAGCCTTTGTTGAGCTGCGTATATAACATATCTCGCTGTAGGCCGCCGGCCTGCTGCCTGGGTCCGGCGGCGCCGTACGAGCGCTATCGCAAGCAAAGCCTGGGGCGGTGAGCAGGATCGGCATGCCGAGCTATGCGGACACTCATTCCCACAAGATTTTTAAACTGGTTCGCGGCAACCATCGCTCGATACCGTCCCTGAGCGCTACGCAGGTTAAACACATGATGCGGTTGTGGGTTGAGTACGGTTTGACGGAGTGGCGTGCGTAGCGTCACCTGAGCGGGCCAGAGGAATAGCCAGAGGAATA
>DJYW01000019.1:3404-13128 GCA_002450255.1 Gammaproteobacteria bacterium UBA6968 | reverse complement strand
CCAGAGGAATAGCCAGAGGAATAGAAAGAAGCATGATAGTAGTCACCGTTGGCGAACCCGCCGGCATCGGTCCAGACCTGGTCGTGCAGCTGGCACAACATCAACGTGAGATCGGTTGGGTGGCTATCGGCGATGCTAATCTGTTAGCGCAGCGTGCGGTAGAACTCGAGCTACCGTTGAATCTGATTGCCATAGATAGCTCGACTCAGCCAACTGTGGCTATACACAGCGCCGGCTGCTTGGGCGTGATAGATGTGCCGCTAGCGCAACCGGTTAGCGCAGGACAACTCGATGTCGCGAATGCGGCGGCTGTGATGGCGAGTCTAGACCGAGCGATTAGCGGTTGTTTAGACGGCAGTTTTAGCGCCATGGTCACAGCGCCGGTGCAGAAATCTATCATCAATGAAGCCGGTTTTGAGTTCACCGGACATACCGAGTATCTGGCTGCCCGGGCTGACGTACCCGATGTGGTTATGTTGCTGGCGGCGCGACAGCTCAGAGTCGCTCTTGCGACCACACATTTACCTCTCAGTGCCGTACCTGCAGCGATAACGACGGAGTTGCTGACCCGACGTTTACGGATATTGAACAATACACTGCAGACTCAGTTCGGTATCGCAAAACCGCGGATCCTCGTTGCGGGCTTAAATCCGCATGCTGGCGAAAGTGGGCATCTGGGTCGAGAGGAGATCGAAGTAATAAACCCAGTCTGTGCAACGCTTAGAGAAGCAGGCTTGGACCTTCAAGGGCCATTGCCTGCGGATACCCTTTTTACCCCTAAGTTCCTGGCGACCGCCGATGCGGTAATGGCGATGTATCACGACCAGGGTCTGCCGGTTTTGAAGCATGCCGGTTTTGGTGAGGCGGTCAACATCACTTTGGGTCTGCCTTTTATACGGACTTCGGTGGACCACGGTACTGCTCTGGATTTGGCGGCGACAGGCGCGGCGGAGTCAGGCAGCCTTTCGGCGGCGATCACTATGGCTGCTGATATGGTCGCACATGCGCGCGCGTAAGCGTTTTGGCCAGCACTTTTTGCATGATGTGGGGGTGCTGCAACGCATTCGTTCAGCCCTTGGTGATCTCACGAATCAGTGTTTGCTCGAAATTGGTCCGGGTAGAGGCGCGCTTACTGAATATTTATACGTAGACGAGCTTGCGCATTACACGGCTGTGGAGATAGACCGAGATCTGGTGCCTGGGTTGCGTTCACGGTTTCCGAAGGTCGACGTGCTTGCGCAGGATATTTTGCAGGCCGACATCGCTGACCTGTTGCAAAGTCAATCACAGCCCTGGCGGATTATCGGCAACTTGCCGTACAACATTTCGACTCCGCTGATTATTAAGTTGATTGAACTGCTGGATGAGCAGCCGCAACAAGTGGTTGACATGGTTTTTATGGTGCAAAAAGAAATGGCGGATCGCCTGTGCGCCGGACCCGGTACTAAAGACTGGGGACGTCTGAGCGTTGTGGTTCAGCTGGCAGCCCAGATTGAGGTGCTTTTTGACGTGCCACCGGAGTCCTTTACACCGCCGCCAAAGGTGGACTCCAGTGTTATTCGAATAAGGCCGGTGCAGCACTCGCAACCGAACCTGGATCGCGAGATTTTAGATCGAGTACTCAAGCTAGCATTTTCGGCAAGACGCAAACGCTTGGCAAACGGCCTTAAGTCTTTACAGTTAAACTGGCAAGAACTGTCTGTTGATCCGGACAAGCGTCCCGATCAGGTGACGCAGCCAGAGTTTGTTTGCATCGTAGAGTGGTTGGCGAGTCGCAAAGCATAGCGTCGCTGGCGGTTCTACGCTTTGGCATCAGGCGTTTCGCATAATTAGATTCGCGCAAGAAAGACGCAGTGCGAAACAATTACTGAGTTAGAGGCGCCCAAGCCGGTTTCTGCAAAGACGGTTTCATTGCAATGGTAAGGCTTAAAGCAGGTTCTCAACACGACTGACTTTTACTGGTGCACTTTAACTAGCACTTGTACTCCGGAATGATTCGCCGGGACGGTTTTGATGAAGGTCTGTTACGCAGATTAAGTTCGATAAAATAAGAGAGTAGCACTATGACGACGGAGTCAGAGGAGACACAAGATTCGGAACAAACAGCGGCGCGAAGGTACGTTGTTGAAGTAATGACCCAGTATCTCGAGGAAGAGTCCGATTCGATCAATCATCGATTTGTATTTGCCTATACCGTATCGATAACGAATCAAGGCGACCGCGCGGGTCAATTGCTCAACCGGCATTGGATTGTGACAGATGCCCAAGGCAAAGAAGAACACGTTCGCGGCCCTGGGGTCGTTGGACAGCAGCCCTGGCTCGAACCAAGTGAAGGATTTCGTTACACCAGCGGCACTGTTTTGACCACACCCTTCGGTACCATGCACGGCAGCTATGAATTTCAGACCAGACAGGGGGAACGCTTCGAAGTGTCGATACCAGTGTTTGCGCTCAGCGTACCCAACATAGTCCATTAGCCAGACAGGACGATTAGCCGCAACAAGCGAACCACACGCATTGTCCGCGGCAAGATCGCAAGCACAAACGCGAGACCATAAGGACAGATATGGCGACCTACGCAATCGGTGATCTACAAGGCTGTCAGAAAGAGTTTTCTGCGCTTTTGAAGAAAATCAAATTCTCTAAAAAAGATGAGCTTTGGTTGGTAGGCGATTTGGTCAACCGCGGTCCCGATTCGTTGCAGGTGTTGCGTCGAATCATGGCTATGGGGACTCAGGCCAAGGTGGTTTTGGGCAATCATGATTTGCACTTTCTGGCGATCTTGTTTGGTGGTCATCAACCTAACCGCAACGATACCTTTACTGAACTACTCACCGCGCCGGATGCGGAGAAGCTCGGTCATTGGCTGCGCAAGCAGCCGTTACTTTATCGTGATCGGACTCTTGGCTACCTTATGGTGCACGCCGGTTTACCCGCGCAGTGGACGACTAAACAAGCCAGCGGATACGCCGCAGAAGTGCACCAGGTGCTCGCCGGCCCGGCTAAAGCAAAGGGTGCTAACAAGCTTGGTTATCGCGATTATCTGCGCGATCTTTATGGCAACGAACCGCCAGGTTGGGACGATCAATTGCAGGGAATGCAGCGTTTGCGAGTCATTACTAACTACTTCACTCGGATGCGTTTGGTTGATGCGGCAGGCAATCTTAACTTTAGCCACAAAGGCTCGCTGGCGGACCGGCCTAAGGGTCTTTATCCGTGGTTTGAAATGCCCTTGGCAAGGCCGCGCAAGCAACGCATTTTGTTTGGTCACTGGGCCGCACTGGAAGGCGAAACCAGCGCCGACAATTGCATCGCGCTGGATACGGGTTGTGTTTGGGGGCGTGGTCTAACCGCGTTCTGTTTGGAGACCGGAAAGCGCTATTTCGAAGCGGCGCGGGACGTGGCGTAAAAGCGTTTGTGATGCCGCAGCGGCGGTTGCTGTCGCGTTAATGGCTGCGGCGGCGAAATTGTTTCTTGCCCAGGATAGATCTTGCTTTCTACACTGCAGCCATGGTCGATGCTAAACATGCTTTGCAAACTTATCTCGTAGGCGGTGCGGTGCGCGACACACTGCTCGGTCGCGCTGTTGTTGATAAGGATTGGGTGGTGGTAGGGACTACTCCTGCAACCATGCTGGACCTGGGTTTTCATCAGGTCGGCCAAGATTTTCCGGTCTTTTTACATCCGCAAAGCAAGGAAGAGTACGCGCTCGCGAGAACTGAGCGTAAGCACGGGCAAGGTCACCGGGGATTTGCAGTGCATGCCAGTCCAGAGGTTACCCTTGAAGCGGATTTGGCGCGCCGCGATCTCACTGTGAATGCCATGGCGCAGGATGCGGATGGCGTAATCATAGACCCCTATGGCGGCCGCGAAGATCTGCAGCGGCGAGTTCTTCGGCATGTCTCCGAGGCCTTTGTGGAAGACCCGCTGCGCGTGTTTCGAGTCGCCCGCTTTGCAGCGCAGCTACCGGAATTCAGTGTCGCGGAGGCTACACAGAGATTGCTTCAGGAGATGTGCGCCAGCGGGGAGCTGCGCACACTCTCGGCTGAGCGAGTCTGGCAGGAATGCGCGAAAGCCCTGGCTGCGGTAGCGCCACAGCGCTTCATTGATGTCTTGGAAGAATGCGGTGGTTTAACCGATTGGTTGCCCGAGTTGCTGGGTGCGCTGGTGCCGGTCGATCAGCCGACGGCTGCGGCACGATTTGCCTGGCTTTCGCTAGATGCGGAGCAGTTGCAAGCCTTAACCGCTCGTTTGCGAGTGCCAAAGGCTTGGCAGCAGCTGGCCAGTGATAGACAGCTTTACGCGCCGGTCTTACTCGCGTTTCCAGAGGTTGCTGTCGAGGCCGTTTACGCGGCGCTAAATGCAACCGCCGCGGTACATGACACCGAGCGGCTGAATCGGTTGGTTGCGCTGATCGCGAATCCGACCCAGCGTGATGTGCTGAAAGCCAACTTGCCCCGTATGGTGGACGAGATTAAACAGGTTCGGTTGCCAGCGGCGCATGGTCTCGAAGGCGAGGCGTATGGCAATGCGTTGCAGCAACTGCGTCGTGACGCGCTGCATAGACTGCTAAAAGAAATATCGATTGGTCCTAGCTAATGCTCGGTGCATCTCTCGGATCTTTGCAAAAAAGGTACCGCAGGCTAAGGCCTAAGAAAACGCCTCGCGCTCGCGATAGATATGGATGCCGACAGCTTGAGCGTCCAACACAGCGTGTGGCTTTTCAACGCTAATACGCGCGCCGCTGGCCGCCGGGTGATCGAAACATAGCCGCGCCAAGTCTTCAGCAAGGGTTTCTATAAGCAGGTAACGTCCAGCGATGGTTTGCTCGCTCATTTTGGTTGCGAGCGCAGCATAGTCGAGCGTGTCGGTGAGTTCTTTGGTGGCCGCGGCACGGCGCGTATCGATCTCGACTTCGACTGAGATAATCACCGGCTGGGGGATCTCACGCTCGTGTGGCAACACACCTAGGATGGCGTCAACGCGAAGTTCACGAATACAAATTTTGTCGGACATATGACGGCCTAGCTAGTTATGTGGTCGTTAAGCGAGTTCGGTAAGGGGCCAACGGGCGCGTGTATCGATGCGCAAAGGCGCACGCTCGCCGGCTTGCAGACGCTGGCAGCCAGCGTAGGCGATCATGGCCCCATTGTCTGTGCACAATGCTTGTGGCGCATAATGTACGGTTGCGTCTAAGTCGGCTTCCAGAGTTGCGCGGAGGCGTCGATTCGCGCTTACCCCGCCGGCAATGACCAGATCTTTTGCGCCGGTTTCGCGTAAAGCGCGCGAGCACTTGATTTTGAGGGTATCGACGACTGCGAGTTCGAATGCGATAGCAATGTCGGCTATGTCTTGACGCGTCAGGGGCTGGTTGGCCTGTATGGTATTTAAGGCGAAGGTTTTTAGGCCGCTGAAACTGAAATCTAAGCCGGGGCGATCGGTCATCGGCCGAGGAAATCGGAACCGAGTTGGATCGCCGACCAGAGCAGCTTGGGCGATCCTAGGCCCGCCCGGATAACCTAGATCTAGCAATTGAGCGGTTTTATCAAACGCCTCGCCAGCAGCATCATCTACGGATTCGCCGATAATGTTGTAGTCGCCAAACGCTTTAACGTGAACCAACTGGGTATGGCCGCCAGAAACCAGCAGCGCCAAAAACGGCAGTGGCGGTGAATTCGCGTCGATCATGGGAGCGAGAATATGTGCTTCCATATGGTGGACCGCGACTGCGGGAATGTTCAATGACCAGGCCAGCGTACGGCCGTAGGTAGCGCCGACCAGTAGAGCGCCCATCAGCCCAGGCCCGGCGGTATACGCCACGCCATCTAGGTCGTTAAGCGCCAGGCCCGCCTCTTTGAGCAGCGCCTCGGTCAGCGGCACAACTTTGCGGATATGATCTCGCGACGCAAGTTCCGGGACCACGCCGCCGTAGTCTGCGTGTAGATCAATTTGACTATGCAGCACTTGTCCGAGTAAACCCGCATCGCTGTCGTACAAAGCCAAACCAGTCTCATCACACGAAGTTTCAATGCCGAGAACCAACATAAAGTGACGCTGTTTTTGCAATTAGGGGCGCAGAGCATAGCGGGAAAGAAATAGAGGGAAAAGAAAACTGGATCCCGCAGTTTCGTGCCAGGGTTTGTCTGCGTTGACGACACTTGCTGCTTTCCGGCCCAATGTGTAGACTTCACGCCCCGAAAAATGCTGGTGAAGCAATGCCACACGTAAGAGTAAAAGAGAACGAGCCATTCGACGTAGCCCTACGCCGATTCAAGCGTTCTTGCGAAAAGGCGGGCGTCTTATCGGAAGTACGTCGACGTGAGTTTTACGAAAAGCCGACCTCAGTTCGCAAGCGCAAAGCGGCTGCGGCAGTGAAGCGCCACGCTAAAAAAGTGCAGCGCGAAGCACGAAAATTCGAGCGGTCGTACTAGATCTAGCCGCGTTTTAGCGCCGTTGCCTTGTCCGCGGCGCTCAACAGCAGATGCAGACGGCGATCAAATTATAAAGCCCGTCAGCGACACCCAGGGTATCGCAACCGTCTCCCCACCTGATTCCCGAAGCATCACCTATCTGGCTGTTCGATCGTATATCCCTTGATTGACTACCCCTTCTCGCAGTACTAAGCATAGCCTGGCGACGACGCTTTGCGTATGCACACGCCGGAAGCGGAGAACAGCGCGTGATTTCCGTCTAGGCGCCAGCTCATCAGCGAGCTAACCTAATCACATCCATAACTTGCGAGAACGGACCACACCATGTCAGAGATGAAAACTGCGATTACTGATGCGACTAAGCAAGCCATGCGGGCTCGTGACAAAGAACGAGTGGCAACGCTGCGGATGGTAAATGCTGAGCTGAAGCGAGTCGAAGTCGACGAACGTCGTGACTTGAGTGATGCTGATGTCATGACCATTCTTACCAAAATGCTCAAACAGCGACAGGATGCTTTATCGCAATATCAAGATGCCGGCCGCGAAGATTTGGCCAAGATAGAACAGTACGAAACCGAGGTGATTCAGGGTTTTTTACCGCAGCAAATGGATGCCGAAGAGCTGGCCCAGTTTGTCGCAGACATTGTTGCCGAATCTGGTGCTACGGGTATGCAGGATATGGGTAAAGTGATGGGCCTTTTGAAGGCTAAAGGCGAAGGCCGTATCGATATGGGTAAGGCGAGCGCTATAGTCAAACAGCATTTTAGTTGAGGGCACTCTGCTTTGCAGACGCTCTACTGGCGAGCTATTCGGCTGACATGCGGCCCCTTTTGCAAGCAGCCCCTGCTGAAAAAGACCTGGGAAAATAGGCTCTTTTATCGATGGATTTGGCCGTGAGCGTAGGTCAGTGTTGTAGCCCGAAGTATAAAAATTTCCGTTCTGAAAACGCTCATTTTAGTAAGCGGCCATAGCCGATTTTCTAAGCCTCGTGGTAGGCTGATGCCCCGCGTAACAAAACTGCAGACAGTGGCTGGCCGAATTCCCCAACATTTTATCAATGATTTGCTTGATCGAGCGGACATCGTTGACGTCATAGATGGCCGTGTTCCGCTAAAAAAGAAGGGCAAAAACTATTCCGGTTTGTGCCCCTTTCATGATGAAAAAACGCCTTCATTCTCGGTCAGTCCCGACAAACAGTTTTTCCATTGTTTCGGTTGTCAGGAAAGTGGCACTGCGCTGACTTTCATTATGAAGTACGAGCGTCTCGAGTTTGTCGAGGCGGTCGAGCTACTTGCTAAACAAATGGGTTTGGCCGTGCCCCGTGAACAAGGTCGTGGGCCGGCCCAGCCGGATCACGGTTTGTTTCCCGTCTTGGAGCAGGCAGAACGGTTTTATCGTGGCCAGTTGAGAGCGGCCACCGAGGCCATCGAGTATTTAAAAGGGCGCGGTCTGACAGGCACGATTGCACGAGATTTTGGCATTGGTTTTGCGCCGCAAGGATGGCAAAACCTTAGCGAGGCGTTAGCCAAGCAACCCGGAGCGCCAAGCGAAGAAAAGATGTTGACAGCCGGACTATTGACCAAAAACGACAGCGGCCGAGTTTATGACCGCTTTCGCCATCGCATTATGTTTCCCATTCGCGATACGCGTGGCCGTGTGATCGGATTCGGAGGGCGGACCATCAATGCGGAAGAAGGCCCCAAATATTTGAACTCGCCGGAAACCCCTGTGTTTCAGAAAGGCCAGGAACTTTACGGTTTGTATGAAGCGCGTAAGGCACTCCGGCAGATTGATCGCCTTGTTGTCGTCGAAGGCTACATGGACGTTGTAGCGCTGGCCCAACATGGGGTGTTGAATGCTGTGGCAACACTGGGCACGGCTTCCGGTGAAGCGCATTTTAGGAAACTTTACCGCTACACAGATGAAGTGGTGTGTTGTTTTGATGGCGACCGTGCAGGCCGTTCCGCGGCCTGGAAAGCTTTGGAAAACGCCTTGCCGACACTCAATGAGAATCGTCAACTTAAGCTGGTTTTTTTGCCAGACGGTGAAGACCCGGACTCGTTTATTCGAACCAAGGGCCGCGAGCAGTTTGAGGCTTTTGTGCGCAATGCTTCGCCGGGCCTGGAATTTCTCTTAACCCAGCTGTCCGATGGCTTGGATCTGGCGTCGCTGGACGGAAGGGCGAAGTTTATGGGCCTGACCCGACCGTATGTGCAAAAGTTGCCTGACGGAATACTGCGCGACCTGTTTCAAGAGCAGGTTGCTCGCATGGCGGGAACTAACCGGCGCGGCACCGGATTCCGAGCGAGTGCTTTGGATGCGACGCGAAGCGCTACGGAGTCAGCTTTTTCTCCTAATTCAGGCTTTCGCCCCAATTCTGGCATGCCCATGGAGTCCGGTGTTGCGCCGCCACGGCGGCAACGCCGGGTCCGCGCTTTGCCTGATCAAATGATCGATTATCTGATTAAGCTGCCGCAAGCGGTGTTTAGTTTGAACGACACGCAACGGCAGGCGTTAGCCAGTTTAGGCGCTGACGAGTCACGGTTGCTGATCGGCTTGGTGCAGTACATTGTGGCCAATCCTGAAGCTGATCCAGAAGAGATTCTTGTCCATTGGCAAGGAGAGGTTGGTGCGGATTTGCTGCTGCAGGCGGCACAACGCCCGCTACAGCTGACTCAAGCGGAACTGAAGGCTGGCTTTGTCGACTGTACCGAGCGATTACTGCAAATTGCCGCTAAAGAAGAGTTGACTCGAAGCCCCGATCGGCGCGCTTTGGATGAGAGCGCCGGCCCGGAGCAACTTAAAGCGTACTGGTCTAACTTGCAGCGCAAGAGAGGCCAAAAAATCGAAGAGTAAGCCGCGTCCAAGGTAGCGCTGAGTCTGCCCGCTCAGTATAATCCACCGCTACCTCGCACCGAAGGGAAGGCAACTGAGTCGAACCCGGCAACCTCTTGATCGCATGACGGAATCTTGTCAGCGACGCATCATATTGCCATCAACCGGCTATCGTCCAATCGACTACCGTATGAGAGCGCAAGCGAATAAAGCCAACAGCGCCAGTTGTCTCTGCTGCGGGATCTCGACCAGGAACAGCGAATAGGGGCATCGATTAATCGAGCAATTGATCTGTGGCGAAAACCTTAGCGTCTGGTGGTACGAACGTACGGCCAATCTGAAAATGATGCGGGCGTGTAAAATCCGGCTAATAAGAGGCGGATTGCAGCCGCGGGCTGCTTGGGTGAAGAAGAGAACTCGAGCGATAGAAGTCGAACAACAGAGCTCGAACAATAGAG
>DJYW01000019.1:867-3077 GCA_002450255.1 Gammaproteobacteria bacterium UBA6968 | reverse complement strand
AGAGCTCGAACAATAGAGGTGGAATACGGGCGTTGCTTATTCGTGCTTGATATCGGAAGCATAGAACGCCGGGACGTTAACAGCGACAGTTAGAGGCAGCATGAGCAACCAAATTACGACAACTGAACAGCAGCAATCTCGCCTGAAAGAACTCATTGCCAAAGGTAAAGAGCAGGGCTTTCTGACCTACGGCGAGGTTAACGATCATCTTCCCGATGACATTTCCGACCCAGAACAGATCGAAGACATCATTCGCATGATCAACGATATGGGCATCACCGTGTATGAAACCGCGCCTGACTCGGACGAATTGCTTTCCACGGAAGAAAATACTGCAGATGAGCTAGCCGCGGAAGAAGCAGCCGCGGCTTTGGCCGCCGTAGAAACCGAAGCGGGCCGCACGACCGATCCTGTCCGTATGTATATGCGTGAGATGGGAACCGTTGAACTGCTGACCCGTGAGGGGGAAATCGCGATTGCCAAGCGAATTGAGGAAGGTATTCGTGATGTACTAACCGCGCTGGCCTACTTCCCGGGTACCGTAAACTACCTGTTGGATACCTATGCAGATGTAACGAAAGAAGAAAAGCTGGCGGATTTGTTGGTGGGCTACCTGGATCCCACAGATGATGTACCTGCTGCCACGCAAGTTGGCGCCGACGGTCTGAAGAAAGACGATAACAATAATGCCAATAACGCCAGCAATAACGCCAACAATAATGCTAATAACAGCGACAACGATGACGAGGACGAAGAAGAGGAAAATAAAGGTCCGGATCCAGTTGAAGCCAAGCGACGTTTCACGTTGCTTAAGCGTCATCACAACAAGGCGATCAAAATTTTTGCAGAACATGGGCGCGACAGCGACCAGGCTGTGGCGCAAATGGAAAAAGTCGCCGAGGCATTCAGCTGTTTTAAGCTAGTGCCAAAACACTTCGATCATTTGGTTAGCATCGCTCGTGTCGCCCAAAACCAAGTGCGTCGCAATGAGCGCGCGATCATGACCGCCGTCGTGCGTTCGGGCAAAGTGCCAAGAGATGTGTTCCGCAAGGCATACATCGGCAACGAGACCAGTATCGCCTGGGTTAATCGCCTTGTTAAAGCGAAGAAAGACTTCTCCGCCTCACTAGAAAACCAGCGACCTGAAATTGTTCGGGTTCAAAAGAAATTAAAGACTTTGGTGAAGGATGTCGATTTAAGTGTTGTTGAGATCAAAGAGATCAATCGTCGGATGTCTCTTGGCGAAGCAAAAGCACGCCGCGCAAAGAAAGACATGGTTGAGGCCAATTTACGCTTGGTGATTTCCATTGCTAAGAAATACACCAATCGCGGCTTACAGTTCCTCGACTTGATTCAAGAAGGCAATATCGGCCTGATGAAGGCAGTTGATAAGTTCGAATATCGTCGCGGCTATAAATTCTCTACTTACGCAACGTGGTGGATTCGTCAGGCTATTACGCGTTCAATCGCTGATCAAGCGCGCACGATTCGTATTCCAGTGCATATGATCGAAACCATCAACAAGCTCAGCCGCGTATCGCGGCAAATGCTACAGGAGATGGGTCGTGAGCCGACGCCGGAAGAATTAGGCGAACGTATGGAAATGCCCGAAGATAAAGTTCGTCGCGTGCTTAAAATTGCGAAAGAGCCGATCTCGATGGAAACGCCGATCGGTGATGACGAAGACTCACATCTTGGCGACTTCATCGAAGACAGCACGATCGGCTCACCGATAGAACTGGCGACCGGAGAAGGCCTGAAAGAAGCGACGAAGGATGTACTCGGTGGCTTAACCGCACGAGAGGCGAAAGTTTTGCGCATGCGTTTCGGCATCGATATGAATACCGATCACACGTTGGAAGAAGTCGGCAAGCAGTTTGATGTGACTCGTGAACGCATTCGTCAGATTGAAGCAAAAGCATTGCGTAAGTTGCGCCACCCAAGCCGGTCTGAGCATTTGCGAAGTTTCTTGGACGAATGGCTAGAAGGTAAGGGTGGCTCTAATCCTTAGGGGCGCTTGCGCAAATGAGCCGGCGCGAAGCGGCTCATATACAGATACCTTACGCTTGAGTTAAGGTTGTTGTTAGGTTTCTAAGCGACAAGTCAACCAAAGATGAGTCAGTAGGAAACCGATCGACACGAGTCGAGTTGATCAAAACATTAGATCGCATAACGAGAAAAGAGATTTGGGCCTATAGCTCAGTTGGTTA
>DJYW01000019.1:0-543 GCA_002450255.1 Gammaproteobacteria bacterium UBA6968 | reverse complement strand
GGTTAGAGCAGTGGACTCATCAAATGGTGCGCCTGGCATCGAAAGGGCCAGGATGAACGGGATGAATTCAGGGAAACCGTAGCGTTTTAAGCGCCGGCAATCCTGAGCCAAGCCGGCGGTACACCGCCGGAAGGTGCAGAGACTACCTGGGAACTGATGCACGCAAGTGGATCGAGCGTTCTTAATAACAGGCATGAGCGTCCCGCCCCCTAACGAGAGCTTTAATCAGCCGGCGAGGGAGATGAGATAGTCCACACAGCGTTGAAAAGCGTTGAGTATGTGAATCCATTGGTCCCAGGTTCGAGTCCTGGTGGGCCCACCAAATCATTCAATCAAATCGTATTTCCAGACTGTAAAGTCGTCGCTAATGCCCGCCACGGCGGGCTTTAACCGCTTCTTTGCTGCCTTCATACTGCGAACCATTCCATGGTCATTCTTTATCTGTGCCTGCCGACCTACACAGCACACGACCGCCGCACCCTACGGGGGAGCTTCTGTAAAACCTTTGTCGTCCGTCTGAATTTTGCAACTCTTCATAGAATC
>DJYW01000003.1 GCA_002450255.1 Gammaproteobacteria bacterium UBA6968 | reverse complement strand
CTTGTCAGGATCTAGTTTAAAGTGGCGCATAAAGTTCTAACAATAGCGCTACGGTACCAATGTTTGCGCCCGGAAAGATGAAGTTAGTGTACCGAGTCCATTATTCGTGCGCGCGGCCAAGGCAGCCCAGGCCTTACTGTTCGACATTTTTGCAGTCGTGCCGGCCCAATCGCTGTACGAGTCCCACATCATAACGTAGTGCACGCGTCCCGGCGTTCCAACGTTCTCTGTATAGATCTCGACGCGAGCGCCCATCTCTTCATGCAGTTTTTCGGCTTCCATTGCGGTCTGCATAAACGCCAGGGTTTGTCCGGCTTCAGGTTCCCAGACATAAACACCGTAAACATAAGAATCTTTGAAATCTGCCGCTTTCTTGCTTGAGTCCACATTCGCCCCGCCTGAGCTTCGGATCATCTCGCCGGCAGGGTCGAGGTTCGCTTTAGCTAAAAAGGCTTGCCACTTAGCTGCCATGGCCGGATTACGATTATTGTCCAGTGACTTGCCCCAAGCTTCTGAATCATCCCAGCGCATGACATAGTCGACTTCCTGTGCGCTTCCGGTCATTTGTTGGTTAATGGATACCGTCGCGCCCATCTCCTCGTGAATGGCCTTAGCAGCAACAAATGTTTCAAGCATTTGGGCTTCTTTGCCCGGAAGTGCTTTCCAGGTGTAGACCTCAATCAACTCGGCGCGTGCCTGCGAAATTAAGGTAGACAAAATTGCCAATAATCCGAGTGATATTCCTATTTTTAGGTTTTTAACCATCCTATTGTTACTCCCTCTATTAACTTGCGGTTGACGAATATAATTCATCGTCTACCGAATAATACCGTTAAATTAGAATCTACGGCACTTAATTCGACGTTCGGTAAGCCTCTAAAGTTCATTTTGGTGCTGAGTCGCGGAGAATTGGTACGGTTTGGGGGAACTTGAGATGCGCAGCGCATACGGTGTCTGATGCATCATCGCTAACGCCGTCGATCTTAACTTCCCAAAAAGGGTTGGCGTCGCTACGCAATATGGTTGAGTATCGCAAGCTGAGGCGGGTCGGGTAGGCCTGTACATATTTATTTTCTCTTATATGTTCTCTGGGGAGGGTGCATGCAGAAGCAAGATCCGGGATCGGCAGCAGAGGGTAGCGCAAGCGACAGGCAGCCTACCGCCAAGCCAAAACTTGGTGGTCGTTATGCGAACTATGTGTTGTTCGTGCTCGTTATTGTTTATGTATTCAATTTTATTGATCGCAATATTCTTTCTATTCTCTCGCAAGAGATCCAAGCCGATTTAGGCGTTACCGATGCGCAAATGGGATTCCTTTACGGCACCGTATTTGCCGTGTTTTATGCGGTTTTTGGGATTCCACTGGCACGCTTTGCTGACGTCTGGGTCAGACGCAGCCTCATCTCCGTGGGCCTGCTCTTTTGGAGCGCAATGACCGCGCTATCCGGATTCGCGCGCTCCTTCCCTGTGTTGGCTGCTTATCGAATCGGCGTTGGTATCGGCGAAGCCAGCGCTTCGCCTGCGGCTTATTCCATGTTGTCTGACTACTACCCACAGCGTTTGCGCGCCACAGTGATCGCGATTTATTCCTCAGGCGTGTACATCGGTGGCGGCATCGGGCTGTTCCTGGGTGGCTTCATTATGGAGACATGGAATGGCGCCTTCCCGGACCCAAGCGACGCGCCGCTGCAACTCAAGGGTTGGCACGCTGCATTTCTTGCGGTGGGTATTCCCGGCATATTGATGGCGTTTTGGGTGCGAACGCTGCGCGAGCCGGAACGCGGCGCCTCAGAAGGAATCGTAACCGCCAAGCATGACAAACCGTTCTCGGTGTTGGCGACGGAATTTATGGCCATGCTGCCGATATTCAATTTGATTGGATTGGCTAGGGAAGGCGCGTCGATCAAGTTTAATATGTTGGCCGCCGTAGTGATTTTTCTCGTTGCTACTGGTTTGGTTTACCTGACTGATAATCTGCCGCAGTGGGTGGCTTTGGGCATTGGCGTCTATGTGGTCGTTTCTTGGGTGCAGTCATTGCGAGCACGCGACCCGGTCACTTACGAAATGATTTTCAAATCTAAGGCCATGGTTTACACCATGATTGCGTTCCCCAGCATTTCGTTCGTCACCTACGGTGTTGGCTACTGGACGGCGCCATTGCTTATGCGGCTGCATGACGTGTCGGCGACCGAGGTCGGTATGTATATTGGTTTGGGCAGCGCGGTTGGTGGTTTGTTGGGCGTTACGCTAGGTGGCGTTATCGGCGACCGGCTGAAGGCTCGGCATCCATCTGGGCGTCTGGCCATTGGTTATATAGCGGTATTTGGTACGGCACCTTTGGTGTTATGGATGGTGTATACCGATAACCTGATGCTCGCTTATGCGCTGAATTTTGCGCATCATTTATTTAGCGCATGCTGGCCGGGTATTCCGCCAACGACTGCGGCGGACTTGGTTCTGCCACGGATGCGAGCGGTCGCAGGGGCTTATTACATTCTTATAAATACCATGCTGGGATTGGCACTAGGGCCTTACATGATGGGACAATTGTCGGATACCTATGCCAGCAGCGGCATGGATTCGGCGGCTTCGCTACAGACGGCAATCGCCACTAGTCTATTGATCTTCGTGTTTACTCTGGTCTTCTTAACTTTGGCTTGGCGGAATTTGCCAAAAGATGAATCGACCCGGATCGAGCGCGCAAGAGCATTGGGAGAAGACGTCCAACAGGTAGCGTAAGTTGCGGAACCGAAGGTCCAAATAATGGCCAAGGCTATTTCTGTGACAGGGACGCTTCTAAGGCCAAAGCAACTTAGCCCGTAGACTTACATGCTCGAGAATGAAGCGAAAAATGCTAAACGCTAAAAAGTTCATAACATTTATAGGATAGAGTTGCCGTGTTCGATCTTCTGCAGGGCCTTAAGGTAGTCGATCTCACTACGGTTGTATTGGGCCCATACGCTTGTCAGTTCCTGGGTGATTTCGGCGCGGATGTGATTCGCGTTGAGGCACCAAGTGGTGACGTTTTTCGAGCAATACGCCCTGGCGCCAGTGAAGACCTGGGTGCCGGCTTCCTCAACTTCAATCGCAACAAGCGCTGTATCACACTCGATCTCACCCAGCCCGAGCCGCGTACAGCGTTGTACAAATTGGTGCAAAGCGCTGACGTGGTGGTCCACAATATGCGGCGTCGTTCTGCGACTAAACTTGGTATCGACTTCGAATCGCTTACTGCGATCAATCCCAACCTGGTGTACTGCTTTGCGCCAGGCTTCGGCAGTGACGGCCCGGATGGTGATGCGCCAGCATACGACGATATCATTCAGGCGCGAGCAGGTCTTGCTGCTCTCAATGCCGACGCGGAAGGCGCACCGCAATTCGTGCGCACTATTGCATGCGACAAAGTCGTCGGTTTGCATCTCGCCATGGCCGTATTGGCCGGTATTGTTCGCCAGCAGCGCGAAGGCGGCAGCATCAGCATTGAAGTGCCGATGCTAGAGACCATGAGCGCGTTCCTGATGGCAGAGCATTTGGCCGGGCATACATTGCTGCCGACCCAGGGCGACCTCGGTTATGCGCGGCTGATGACGCCACACCGTAAGCCTTACGCTACGCAAGACGGCTATGTCGCGATTCTGCCCTATAGCACCAAACATTGGGTGCGGTTTTTTAGCGCTTGTGGCCAGGCGGATCTGGCTCAAGCGGACTGGGTCAATGACCCCATTCAACGTTCTTATCGGATTGATGAGTTGTATCGCAAGGTGGCTGAATTAGCGACTCAGCGCACCACCGCAGATTGGTTAGCCGTATTGCAGGCGGAGGATATTCCCTGTGCGCCGATAAACAGTCTGGAGCAGGTGCTTACCGATGAGCACCTTAACTCTGTCGGGCTGCTGCAAACTTTCGTAGACGAACCGGCTATTCGTTTTCTGCAATCACCTTTCAACGTCAGTGTTTTGAATGAGGGAGTGGAAAATGCTCCGAAGAGCGTGCTAGCTGATGGCGCAGATACTGCCGTGGGTTTAGCTGATACTGCAATCCCTGCACCAGAAATGCAGCCAGTTCGCACAACTGATACGGCGCCTAGGCGCGATTTTCGCGCGCCGCATTTGGGTGAGCATACTCGTGAGGTGTTGGCGGAGCTGGGTTACAGCGGAGCTGAAATCGCCTCTTTAATCGAGCTTTCGAAAAGCCCATAGCTTATATTAGCTGTTAGTTAATTAGCATTCATAAACTGTCATTTCAGTCAATGATCGGTTCTTACTCCGCTAGATACAGATCATCTACTGCGTAGCCATTAAGCGAACGTTCGACAAAACAGGCTTTCCAAAACACGGATTATTTAGTCAGTCTCACTGAGCGAGTACGTTGCCGGCGTATAACGATAATTGTTGGTTTGCCTGACTACTAACATCATCTGCAAAGGGGTTGGTCGGGGCCAGTGCTCAAGGGTTTAGTACTCCCCGGTGAAGCTAACCTACCGGCCGGAAGCCGCTATAGAGCAGATTGCCTGATAACAATTCTCTTAGCGGCGGGTGCAGTCCAGAGTAACTAGCGCTATGTGAGGCAGAGAAGGGACGCTACATGAAGGGACGCCATATAGAGACGGCCAGTGCGGTTTGTTGAGTCTGCTGTGCAGACGGACGCGCTGCCCGCGTCGCCGGATGGGCCGGACGACGCAAACTCGATTGGGCTTAGTGGTTAGTGCCCAGTACCGTATGCGCCCTTGCGAGGCGGCAGTTCGGTAAAGTCGCCGGCGCGTTTTTCCTGACGGGCTTGCATTGCTTCCTGCATCTCTGCGCTCTGCATCATGGACGCGTTCCAAATTGCAATGTAATCCAACGTATCCGCGGTGTTGTGATCTTTCGAGTAGTTGATCATGCGTTTGCAACCGTAGACGGCAAGCGGTGCCTTAGTGGCAATTTCCCGGGCGATGTCTATGACCCCGGCGATCATGCTTTCCTGATCCGGATAAACCGTATTTACCAGCCCAACGGACTTGGCTTCTTCAGCACTCATGCGACGACCGGTGTAGGCCAGTTCTCGAACCATGCCCTCCGACATTTGCTGCACCAGACGCGGGAAAGTGCCGACATCTGCGGTCATACCAATGTTAACTTCGAAGATAGTGAAAAATGCATCAGCGGTGGCATAGCGCATGTCACAGGCCGTAACCATGTCGAGTCCACCACCAACGCAGCCACCCTGGATCGCGGCTAAGATGGGCAGACGACATGCTTCTAAAGCGTTAAAGGTTGCCTGGGTTTTGCGTGCCGAATCATAGAACGCTGCGCCGTGTCGGATGTGGTTTCGCCTAGCCTCATCGGCACTGGCCGCTTCACGCGGTGTGAAAGCGCCTAGGTCCATCCCGGCGGAAAAGACCGGCCCGGTAGAGGAAATAACGATGGCTCTGGCCAAACTGTTGTCGTCGATGTCTTGCACAATCATCGGCAAGTCCACCCAGAATGAGGGCACCATGCTGTTGCGCTTCTCTGGACGGTTCAGGCGAATATGCGCCACCTGATCTTCGATGCTTACTTCAAAACACTCGTAAGATTTCGTCTCGGTCATGGGTCCCTCCGGTAGCTAGTCTTGGGTCGATTTGGTTTTTAGATTGACGTTGCGTTGTGCCCCGATCTGCATCGCTGTTTAACTTAGCGACACCAAACGCAAAGCCGAGTATACCTGCGCCAGCTACGCGGAGTAAGAGACCGGAAAGTCAGTAGGGGTATTAGGAACCGGAGCGAATAGCGCATAGATAGAGGTAAGCCAGCAGATCGCACGCCAACTGCAAACGGGTGCAGGTCCTGCCGTCGGTTGAGGCCGGTGTGCAATAGGCGGGGCTGCACTTTTAGCTTCTGTAGCTCCGCCCAGTACCTTGCAGTGCCTCGGCAGTATCACTCGGCATCCCTCAACATCTCTGCTTCGCAAATTAGCTGCCAAACAACCACCCATGTAACAGGCGTCCAGGCGACAGCGCGAAGCCACCGGCGATCAAAATGCCGCCAAAGTAGACGCCGAGATTAGCGTACTTGTGGCCTTCTAGGTCCCCCCTTCGAATTGCAAGGTAGGCCCTGGGAATAGAGATCAGCACGAGCAAGCTAAAGGCATGGATAAAGCCGAAGTGGCCTAGGAGGGTGGGACCGACTACGGCGGTCATGCACAAAGTCACCACAGCGGTAAATAGCATCAGCAGCATATAGACGCGGCCCAGCAGCTTGTGAATCGGCGTCCCTTTGCCGACTAACAGTAAATACCCGCCGATCACAGCGGCTGGTAAAACAGTCGCTAGATGCAGATAGGCTAGCGGTAGATATGCCATCAGTGTGCCCCTATTCCAAGCGTTTGGATTTGATCCAAGTGGATCGTAAAATCGCAGGTAAGAGAAATCTGTTCAGAAGCATTGTCTGCAAACTCTTGGGAAGACGGTCGCGTGCCTTGTCTCTCTTATACAAAAAAATCGTCGTGCTTGCGGCCAGCGGTAGCACCGAGGCGACGGCTCACAAGCTACCGCCTGCCTCGCTATGCTCAAGCCTGTTTAGCGCGAATAACTTTCTGCCAATGCTTGATAAATTGCAACCTTCAGGTCAGCCCGCAAAGGCCAGGGCGAACCCATCAGCTGAATCATGCTCACCACGGTTAACTCTTCCACCGGGTCGATCCAGAAGATGGTGCCCGCGGCACCGCCCCAACTAAACTCACCGATGCTGCCGATCACGCCCGCCGCCGTCGTGTCTTTAATGACTCCGAAACCGAGACCAAACCCGT